>CAYRLE010000001.1:0-60690 GCA_964425105.1 uncultured Gammaproteobacteria bacterium
CGCCGTGTCCAGCAACTCCGCGAGGAGATCAATACCCACAATTATTACTACTACGTGCTCGATGCGCCGGTGATTCCCGATGCCGAGTACGACCGGCTGATGCGCGAGTTGCAGGATCTGGAGCGGCGTTATCCTGAACTGGTGACGCCTGATTCTCCCACCCAGCGGGTGGGGGCGGCGCCGCTGGAGGCCTTTGGCACGGTGCGCCACGAGATCCCCATGCTCTCCCTGGACAATGCCTTCAGCGAGGAGGATGTGCTGGATTTCCACCGCCGGGTCACTGAGCGCCTGGGGGTGAAGAATGTGGACTATGCCGCGGAGCCCAAGCTGGACGGGCTGGCGGTGAGTCTGCGCTACGAAGACGGGGTGCTGGTGCAGGGCGCCACGCGCGGCGACGGCTATACCGGGGAGGATATCACCCAGAATGTGCGCACCGTTCCCTCCATTCCCCTGCGCCTGCGGGGACGCGCTTATCCGCGGGTGCTGGAGGTGCGTGGCGAGGTCTATATGCCGCTGTCGGGCTTCCGTGAACTCAACCGCCGCCAGGAGCGCCAGGGCGAGAAGCCCTTCGCCAATCCCCGCAATGCCGCCGCTGGCAGTCTGCGTCAGCTGGACCCGCGCATCACGGCGCAGCGGCCGCTGGCCATCTATTGCTATGGGGTGGGCGTGGTGGAGGGGGGGCGGCTGCCGGAGCGCCACAGCAAGGTGCTGGCGCGTCTCAGGGAATGGGGGCTGCGCATTCCCGAGCATCTGCGGGTGGTGAAGAATGCCGAGGGCTGCCTGGGCTATTACCGCGAGATGGCGGCCTTGCGCGATAAGCTGGACTATGAGATCGATGGCGTGGTGTACAAGGTGGACAAGTACGCCCTGCAGGAACAGTTGGGCTTTGTGTCCCGGGCGCCGCGCTGGGCCATTGCCCACAAGTTTCCCGCCCAGGAGGAGTTGACCCGGGTGTTGGCCATCGACGTGCAGGTGGGGCGCACCGGGGCTCTGACGCCGGTGGCCCGCCTGGAGCCGGTGTTCGTGGGCGGGGTGACGGTCACCAATGCCACGCTGCACAATGAAGACGAGGTCCGCCGCAAGGACGTGCGGGTGGGGGATACCGTCATCGTACGCCGCGCCGGTGACGTGATCCCCGAGGTGGTGGCGGTGGTGAAGGAGCGCCGGCCGGCAAAGACCAGGCCCTTTCGCATGCCCAAGAAATGTCCGGTATGCGGCTCCGACGTGGTGCGTGGCGAGGGGGAGGCCATCGCCCGCTGCAGCGGCGGCCTGTTTTGTCCCGCCCAGCGCAAGGAGGCCATCAAGCACTTCGCCTCGCGGCGCGCCATGGACATCGAGGGGCTGGGGGACAAGCTGGTGGATCAGCTGGTAGAAAAGGGCCTGGTGAAGGATGTGGCCGATCTCTATACCCTCAGCGAGGAACAGCTGGCCGGCTTGGAGCGCATGGGTGCGAAGTCGGCGGCCAATCTCAAGGCGGCCATCGAGAAGAGCAAGGACACCACCCTGGCCCGTTTCCTCTTTGCCCTGGGGATCCGCGAGGTGGGCGAGGCCACCGCTCAGACCCTGGCGGCCCATTTCGGTACTCTGGAGGCGCTCATGGCCGCTGACGAGGAAGAGCTGCAGGCCGTGCCCGACGTGGGGCCGGTGGTGGCCGCCCATATTCATGCCTTTTTTCGCCAGCGCCACAACCGCGAGATCATCCAGCGCCTGCGCAAGCTGGGTGTCCAGTGGCGTGAGGAGCGGCGGCCCGCAGCAAGGGAACTGCCACTGGCGGGCCAGACCTATGTGCTTACCGGCTCTCTTGCGTCCATGACCCGCGACGAGGCCAAGGCGCGCCTCCAGGCCCTGGGGGCCAAGGTCAGCGGCAGCGTCTCGCGGCGCACCAGCTGCGTGGTGGCCGGCGCCGACCCCGGCTCTAAATACCGCAAGGCCCAGGAGCTGGGTGTGCCCATCATCGATGAAGAGGAGTTTCTGGCCCTGCTGAAGAAGTATGAGTGAGGGCTGAAGGCACGCCTTGTCTTCCGGGGTTGCCTCTCTATTTGTCTTCTTCAGGAGGCGGTTCTAAGATAGACAAAAATCCTGTTGTCGCAACGCAGTGGCCGTAGCCAAGGAGAGATGATGCGCGAAAATAATGATGCCTTTCGGTTCGATCCGGAGACGCTGCATCAGGTTGCCGATCATATCGCCGAGGTGTTCTGGGTCTGCGAGCCAGGCCACCAGGATCTCATCTATGTCAGTCCTGCCTATGAGCAGATTTGGGGGCGCAGCCTGGAATCGCTGTACGCCGATCCCTGTCAATGGTTGGAAGCGGTGCACCAGGAGGACCGGCCACGTATCGAGCCGCTCTTCAAACAGCAACGCTGCAATGGCAGTTTCTCCGAGGAATACCGTATCGTGCGCGCCGATGGCGAGGTGCGCTGGATTAGCGATCATGTCTTCGCCGTGCTGGATGGTAGGGGCATGCCCCACCGGGTGGCCGGGATCGCCGAGGACATTACCGAACGCAAACTGGTGGAGGAGGAGTTGCTGGCCTCCCGGGGACAATTGCGGGAGTTGGTGCTGCGCCAGCAGTGGGACCGGGAGGTGTTGCGCACCCGCATCGCCCGCGAGATCCACGACGAACTGGGGCAGTCGCTGATGGCCCTGAATATGAACGCCTATTGGTTGTTGCATCAACTGCCCGACGAGTCTGGGCAGCTGAAGGGCAAGATCCAGGAGATGATCGACATCATCGTCGGCACGGTGCGGGCGGTGCAGCGCATCTCCAGCGAACTGCGCCCTAGCATGCTGGATGAACTGGGGCTGGGTGCCACCCTGCGCTGGTATGTGGAGCAGTTCCAGGAGCGCAGTGGCATCCGTTGCCAGGCCGCCATCGCCATCGACACCGTCGTCATGGATAATGACCATGCCACCGCCGTCTACCGCATTCTCCAGGAGGCGCTGACCAATATCTCGCGTCATTCCTATGCCGACGAGGTCACATTGAGGGTGCTCGTCGAAGACGGTTGCCTGACCATGGCGATTCGTGACAACGGCCGGGGGATCGATCACAATGAGGTCGATATGAGCCGCTCTTTCGGCCTGCTGGGCATGCAGGAGCGGGCGGGGGCGCTGGGCGGTTCCCTGGAGATCGACAGCAAGCCCGGTGAAGGGACGCAACTCGTCCTGAACATGCCCCTGGACTGCGGCTGATGCCCTGACGCCTTTCCCCGCTATTGCCTGCCCTGTTGTGGAGCACCGCCCAACGCACTCCGCAGTGGACGGCGCTTCGGTAAGACTGCCGACATGCTAGAAAGAATAAGGAGAATAGTGTCGTGGCGATAGTCGACTTGCGAGACATGCTGGATCATGCCCGGGGCCATGCGTATGCGCTGGCCGCCTTTGAGGTGACGGATCTGAGCTTCCTGCACGGCATCCTGGCCGGCGCCGTGGGACAACAGGCACCGGTCATTCTCTCCCTGGGCGCCTCCTGCCAAGACCCGGCGCGCCAGGCGGATCTGCTGGCCGCCATGGAGTCGGCGGCGCAGCGGGCAGCCGTGCCGGTGGCCATTCATTACGACGGCACTACCAGCATGGAGGCGGCCGTCCATGCCATCAACCGCGGCTGCAACAGCATCGGACTGGCGCCCTTCCTCGGCCAGGACGCTGCACTCAGCCGCCGTATCGTCGAGATGGCCCATGACTGCGGCATCCCGGTGACGGGCAGTGCGGCGGCGGCCGCCGTAGATGGCGCGCAGATCAGCGCCTATCTCCGGGACAGCGGCGTCGATTTCCTGGAACTGGGCCGCCCGGACAGCGAGGCGTTTTTTCAGCGCCTGCCGCAGGATGCCGCGGTGCCGCTGTGGATCCGCGAGGGCGCAGCGCTGACGGCCGAGCAACGTCGCACCCTGATTGCGCAAGGTGTGGCGGCCGTGCTGCCGGGCGCCGCCTTGCAGGATGTCGCTGCCCGTTGTCTGGCGGTGGGCCATGAGGGATACGGCCAGTTGGCGGCGGCCGTGGACAGCGCCATTGCCGATAGCGTCGGCGCCGCGCTGGCGCAGTGGGGTGCGGCAGGGCAGGCGGCGGCCGCTTTGCAGCACTGCCGGTCCTGGGCGCCGGTGGAACATCTCATTATTTACAATGTCGCCGGTATCTCGGCGCAGCAGGCCGAGGCCATGATGGCGGAGGGGCGCGAGATCCTGGGGGCGATTCCCGGCGTGCGCCGGGTGTTCACCGGCAGCGCCGTGCAGGAGGCGGCGGCCTACCGCTATTGCTGGCTGGTGCGTTTCGTCCATCCGCGGGTCATCGACAGCTACCGCAATCATCCCGCCCATGTGGCCTTCGCCGACCAGTGCTTCCGGCCCGTGGCGGGAGAGCGTATCAGTATCGACTATCAGGCCTCGCCGGGCTGAAACAAGCCTGCCTGATGCGGCTTGAATCTGGATACGCCCATGGAAGTCCATACCTTCTTTCTGTATCTGCTGGCCATTCTCCTCAGTGCGCGGATCTTCGCCGAACTGGCGGTGCGCCTGCAGGCGCCCTCCGTCATCGGCGAACTGTTCGCCGGCGTGGTGCTGGGGCCCAGCCTGCTGGGCTGGATCGAGCCGATGGATGCCCTCAAACTGCTGGCGGAGATCGGCATCATCCTGCTGTTGTTCGAGGTCGGACTGGAGACGGACGTCAAACGCCTGGTGAGCAGCGGCATGCGCGCTTTCGTGGTGGCCATGGCCGGTTTCTTTCTGCCCCTGATACTGGGGTTCGCCCTGGGCTATTGGGCATTCGCGCAGAGCTTGCTGGTGTCCCTTTTCATCGGCGGCACGCTCACCGCCACCAGTATCGGCATCACCATCCGGGTATTGAGCGATCTCAAACGGCAGCAGTCCGCCGAGGGCCAGGTGGTCCTCGGCGCCGCGGTGCTGGACGATGTCATGGGGGTGGTACTGTTGGCCATGCTCTATGAGTTCTCCCTGGTGGGAGATGTGAGCCTGATGAATGCCGGCAAGGTGCTGCTGTTCGTGGGCGCCTTTTTTGTGATCGCACCGCTGGTGGCCAAGATGATGTCCATGGTCATCAAGCATTTCGACCAGGTCAGCGAGGTGCCGGGGCTGATCCCCACCTCTATTGTTTCCCTGGTGCTGTTGTTCGCCTGGCTGGCCCATGCCGCCGGTGCGCCGGAACTGCTGGGCGGTTTTGCCGCCGGCGTGGCCCTGTCGCGGCGCTTCTTCCTGCCCCTGGGGGTGTCCCTGCACGCCGACGAGGTCTTCGCCCGCCGCATCGAGGAGCAGATGAAGCCCATCGTCAATCTCTTTACGCCGATCTTTTTCGTGATGGTGGGCTTGTCCCTCAATCTGCGGGAGATCGACTGGGGCTCGCCCTTCATCTGGTGGTTCTCGGTCTCCATGCTGGCGGTGGCGGTGATCGGCAAACTGGCGGGTGCTTTTCTGATTCGGGAGCCGCCCCTGGCCCGCTGGGCCATCGGCATGGCCATGATTCCACGCGGTGAGGTGGGCTTGATCTTTGCCGAACTGGGGCGGGTGAGCGGCATCTTCAACAATGAGTTCTATGCCGGGTTGGTCATCGTCATCGCGCTCACCACCCTGGTGCCGCCCTTTGTGATGAAGTGGTTCTACGGGCGCTACGGGGAGGCGATTGATGCCCGCTGAAGAGGTTAAACGGGGAAGGGGGTTACAGGTGCAGGCCGCACTCCGTCTTGGGGCAGTTGTTCCAGCGCCCGCTGCGGTCTTCCCCCGGCACCGTGCAGTGGACGCAACCGATGGATGAATAGCCCTTGAAGACCAGGGGGTGGAAGGGCAGCTTGTGCTCCTTGATGAAGGAGTCCCGCTCTTCCTTGGTGATGTCGATGAGGGGGTAGAACTTGATGATGCCACCCCGCTCTTCGAAGATGTCCAGACCGGAGCGGTGGTCCGTCTGCCAGCGCATCAGTCCCGAGGCCCAGACATTGTAGTTCTGCTTGATTTCCTCCAGGGGCTCCACTTTGTTGATGGAGCAGCAGAAGTCGGGGTCGGATTTCCAGGTCTGGTCCTTGACGGTGAATTCGTGTTTCCAGTCCTCGGCGCGGATGTCCACCACATTGAGGCCGTACAGTTCGGTGAGCTTGTTCTTGTACTCCAGGGTTTCCGGGAAGTGAAAGCCGGTGTCGATGAAGAAGACCGGCTGGTTGGGATGGATCCTGGAGAACAGATACAGGAAGAAGGCAGAGGTGGAGGCGAAGGAGGAGGTGAGCATCACCTTTTCAGGCGCGAAATCGTTGTAGAGTTCCCGGATTCGTTCCTCCACCGAGAGATCGCGGTATTTTTCATTGAGGGCGGCAAGAAATCCCTGGTCTTCAGTGTGGCCTTTCTCTTTGCTGATGGTTTGGGCGTTGTTTAACATATTGGTCAAATCCCAGGATTGATGCTGAACAGGGTAGATGGACTCGCTTTCAATACATGGCCAAGGTGGCGTCTGGATTGCGTCTGCCGCTTCCCTTCGATAACAGGGTTATTTTAATCGTTATAACAAAAAATGTAAAACGCTTCTCTTTTATAACTATTGATTATATGTAATGCGTGGACGGCTATAAGCCGCTGCGGTTGTGATCCGGCCTGGGCAGGGTGCCTAGTGTGGCGCTTCAGGGGATGGCGAGGGATTTTTCCAGTGTTGACAGCAGGCTGTCGCAGGTGGCGCGCCGCAGGTCGCGGTTGGCGCCGGCATAACCTTCCAGCAGCAGTTTGCCACTGGCGTCGTAGACACAGCTTTTCTCGCCCTCGGCACTCTCCGGCGTGACGATGAAACGCCCCTCCGAAGGCTTATAGACCGCGCTGAGGACGCCGCCGATAAAATAACTGTATTCCCCGCTGCTGGATGAAAAGAGTGTGCGGCGATGTGCAGTGAGGGTCTGGATGAGGGTTTGCACCTGCTCTTCGCTATAGGAGATGTCCAGGGGGCTGGCGATGGAAGAAGTTGGCAGCTGCTGCGCCTGGCGTTCAGGGGGTGCTGTGGTGCATGCCGCGGTGATGCTCGCCAACAGCATGAGGGTGGCCATAGTCCTTGTGGTGATCTGCATTGCAATCTTCTCCTCAGCGCATATTGTCTGATCAGAACGGAATGTCCATTTTAATCCTCCGGGGTCCGCAGCGAAAGCGGCCTGCAGCCTCTTGTGATAGCATACGATGGCCATGAGCGAGATACAGGAAAAGACGGCGCGCACGAATAGGAAACGGCAGCCGCAGGAACTGTTCACCGTGGAGGTGACGGGGCTGGGCGACGACGGGCGGGGCACCGCCCGCCTGGAGGAAAGCCAGGTTTTCATCGACGGGGCCCTGCCGGGCGAGACGGTGCGTTTCCATTTTCTGCGCAGGCGCAAACGCAGTGCCGGTGGGCGCGTGGTGGAGGTGCTGCGCGCCTCGCCCCAGCGGGTGTCCCCGCCCTGCGCCCATGGCACGGTGTGCGGCGGTTGCCGCCTGCAACACCTGGAGCCCGGGGCCCAACTCCAACTCAAGGAGCGCGTGCTGCGCGACCATCTCCTGTCCTGCGGCGGCCTGGCGCCGCGCCAGTGGCTGGCGCCGCTGTGCGGTCCCGGTCTCCATTACCGACGCCGGGCGCGGCTGGGGGTGCGCTATCTTCCCAGCAGGGGGGGTGTGCTGGTGGGTTTCAGGGCGCGCTTCAGCAGCTATATCCTCTCCCTGGACCTGTGCCATGTGCTGGACCGGCGGGTGGCCGGTCTGCTGCCGGCCCTGCGGCAGCTGCTGGACGGGCTCAGCTGCCGCGAACGCATTCCCCAGATCGAGGTGGCGGCCGGGGACGACGCGGCGGCCCTGGTATTCCGTCACTTGGTGCCGCTGAGCGAGGAGGACGAGTCCCGCCTGCAGGACTTCGGCCAGGCCCATGATGTCCAGATCTATCTCCAACCCAAGGGGCCGGACACCATTTGGTGCCTCTACCCGGGGCCCCAGGCGCGCCTCAGCTATCGCCTGCCCGATCACGGGGTGGAGATCGTCTTCCGCCCCACGGATTTCATTCAGGTCAACGGGGCGGTCAACCGGCTCATGGTGAACCAGGCCCTGGAGCTGTTGCAACCTGCAGCGCAGGACACGGTGCTGGATCTGTTCTGCGGCCTGGGCAATTTCACGCTGCCCCTGGCGCGCCGCGCCGGGCAGGTGATCGGCCTGGAACTGAACCCGCAGCTGGTGCAGGGCGCCGCCGCCAATGCCCGTCGCAATGGCATCGGCAACGCAGCTTTCCATGAGGTGGACCTGCGGGACAGCGAGGCGGGGGCCTTCTGGGAGCGCTACGACCCCGACAAGGTGTTGCTGGATCCCGCCCGCGACGGGGCCATGGAATTCATCAAGCACATGCCGCGGCAGCGGGGGCCGCGGCGCATGGTCTATATTTCCTGCAATTCCGCGACCCTGGCGCGGGATGCCGAGTACCTGGTGAGGGTCCTGGGCTACACCCTGAGCCAGGCGGGCATCGTCGACATGTTTCCCCATACCAATCATGCGGAAGCCATGGCCGTCTTCGAGCGGAAGTAGGGTCGTGGGATCCGTCCGCGTCCAGTTTCCAAACGCTGCGGGGCAGCAGCTGGCGGCCTTTCTCGACCAGCCGGCCCACTGCGCGCCGCGCGCCTTTGCGGTTTTCACGCATTGTTTCACCTGCAACAAGAACTACAAGGGCATTCGCAACATCAGCCGCGTCCTGAGCGAGGCCGGTATCGCCGTGCTGCGTTTCGACTTCACCGGCCTGGGGGAAAGCGAGGGCGACTTCTCCACTACCACTTTCAGCAGCAACATCGAGGATATCGTGGCCGCCGCCCACTGGCTGGAAACATACCACCAAGCGCCGCAGCTGCTCATCGGCCATTCCCTGGGCGGCACGGCCATGCTGGCGGCGGCGGGGCGCATCCCCGCCAGCCGCGCCGTGGTGACCATCGCCTCGCCCAGCGAACCCAGGCATGTGGCCGAGCATTTCGCCGACCGCCACCAGGAGATCCGCAGCCGCGGCGAGGCGCTGATTCGTATCGGTGGCATCGATTACCGCATCACAAAGGATTTTCTCGACGACGTGCAGCAGTACCATATGGCGGAGACCCTGAAAACGCTGGGCCGGGCGCTGCTGATCCTGCATTCGCCCCGCGACCGCACCGTGGACGTCGCCCACGCCGCGCGGCTCTTCGCCGCGGCACGCCATCCCAAGAGCTTCGTGTCCCTGGACGAGGCCGATCATCTCCTGATACGTGAGGCGGATGCGCGTTATGCAGGGAGCGTCATCGCCGCCTGGGCGGAGCATTATCTGGCAGCAGTGGCCTCTACTGAGTCTCTGGTGACGGAAAGTACGGATGATGTGGAGGTGCTCATCGGCCGCCAACATTACCGCACCCGCATCAATATCCATGGCCATGAACTGACGGCCGACGAACCCCACAGGCTGGGCGGTGGTGACTGTGGTCCCAATCCCTATGAACTGCTGGCGGCCTCCCTGGGCGCCTGCACCGCCATCACCCTGCGCATGTACGCCGACCGCAAGCAATGGCCGCTGGAGGCCGTCCAGATCGCCCTGCGCCATAGCAAAGTGCACGCCGATGATTGCCGGGACTGCGGCCGGCAGCACCAGGCCCTGGACCGCATCGAGCGTGACATCCGTCTCCACGGCGAGCTGACGGAGTCACAGCGTCAGCGCCTGCTGGAGATCGCCGACCGCTGTCCACTGCACCGCTCCCTGCAGGAGCGCATCCTCATCGCAACCCGCCTCCTGGACTGAACCATTTCATGCGCGGTCGCCGCCGGGCACTTGCCGGCGCGGCCTTCCCTTGCCTGGCGAATGGTAAAGCCCCTGCCGCCAGGGCCGATAGCATTGTCAGGGCGAGTGCTCTGCCCCGGCTGTTGCCGGCCCCCTATGAATCCGGAAGATGCTGTGAAGATGAGTGAGTTGAGAAGCCTGAGGCATTTGGCTGTGCTGGCGACAGCATTGTTTCTTGGCGCCTGCGGCGGTAGTGGCAAAGAGGGCAGTGGCGCGCCTGCCAACAGTGGCGCAGATGCGCCTGCGACACCTCTGGTGGTGAGCATCGGACGCCTGATCTGTGGTGGTCACCTGTCCCTGGCCGTGGTGGAAAAGAAATTTCAACATGAACTAGAGGGCTTCAGTCTCAGGACGGTGCAAAACCACAATTGGGACGATGTGGTGGCGGATCTGGAATCGGGCAAGATGGATGGCACTTTCATTCTCTCGCCACTGGCCATGAAGCTGATCCGCGATGGCCTTGCCGCCCGCATCGTCTTGCTGGCGGATCGCAACGGCAATGGTTTTGTGCTCTCCAACAGTATTCCCAGCATCGCTGCCCTGGGCGAACGACAGCGCATCATTGCCGTACCCCATCTTTACTCCCAGCATCATGTGCTGCTGCACCGCGTCCTGCGCCAGCATGGTGTGGACGAAAGCAAGGTCAGCGTGGTGGCCATGCCGCCGCGGGACATGATCAACTCACTGCGCAGCGGTGAGATCGACGGCTTCGTGGTGGGCGAGCCGGAGGGTCATAAATCCATTGAGCTGGGAGTGGGCTGGATGGCGTCCATTTCTCCGCAGATCTGGCGCAATCACATGGATCATGTGCTGCTGGTCAGTGAGCGCTTCATCGAGGAACATCCACGGCAGCTTCAGAAACTGGTGGCTGCCCTGGTGAAGGGGGGGCGCTTCATCGAGGATCATCCGGAGGAGGCTGCACGCATGGGCGAGGACTATACCGGCTCCTCCGCCAAGGTGTTTGCACGGGTGTTGAGCGATCCACCGGAGTGGATCGATTACGGCGATATGGTGCCCACGACGGAGGATGTGCGGCTCATGGCAGAGCAGCTGGTGGAGATGGGATTGTGGCAGGATCTGCCTGCGGATCTGCCACGCTATGTCGATGACCGTTTCGTGAAGCAGGCAGGCGGGGTATCGTAGGTGTCCATATCCAGGGGTATTTCTCTCAAATCCGCGTGGTACGGTCTGATCATCCTGCTGACACTGCTGCCGGTAGCCGTGCTGCTGCCCTGGATTGGTCCCAAGGCCTTTGATCTGCTGCAAGAGAAGGCCCTGCTGGCGGAGTCCCAATTCAACGAAAATATCCGTGACCATGTGGAGGCGGAGATCTCGCGCATGGTGACCATGCTCACCAACAAGACCGATCCTATTGCCTATACCCTGAGCGAGGAAGATTACGACGCCAGCCTGTTGCAGGCATTGCTCGGCAAAGTCTTGCAGCGCGAACATTCGGTCTTTGCCCTCATGCTGCTGGATAGCCGTGGGCATGTCATCAGCGGCATGGAGCGCCATGATGATGTGATAAGCAGTGTCTCGGCCGAGCATCCCCGCTCTCTTGCCGAAGACCGCATCGATAGCCGTTCCGCGGCCCTGGTCATACCCCTGCATGGCCGCACCTATATCGGCTCCACCAATAACCGTCATGGCAGCGCCAGTTTCCATGTCGCCGTGCCGGTGGGGGGGGAGCGGCCCAGCGCCGTGTTGCTGGCGGATATCGATGCCAAACTGTTCTGGCACGAGGTGGAGGACAAGCTCTCGCGACGCGGCGTGATTACCTACCTGGTGGATCGGCGTGGCAGCCTCCTCAATGTGCCGCCGGGCGTGGTACAGCACAAGGGTGATCTGCTCACCCATCTGCCCATCGTGCGCGCCCTGCTGGCGGACCAGGAATGGGTCAAGGAAAGGGACTACACCGGTCTCAATGGAGAGCAGGTCTTTGGCGTCGTCTCCCCCATCGAAATGCTGAACTGGGGCGTGATCAGCGAGGTGCCTACACGCACCATCACCTATCCCATCGCCACCATGCTGTCCGTGATCGCATTCATCGTCGTCGCGCTCATGGCGCTGGTGGGCATTGCCGGCCTGTGGCTGGTGAACAAGATGCTGCGACGCATGCTGAACCTGTCGCAGGCCTTTCAGGCCATCGCCAATGGCGACTACAACCAGCACCTGTCTTCCTCGCCCTTTGCCGAAGTGGCCGACCTGATCGCCGCCGTGAACCGCATGAGCCAGGATCTGCAGCACCGTGAAGATGCCCTGCGTCAGAGCGAACAACGCCTGCAGGCCATTCTCGACAATTCCACCGCAGTGATCTGCATGAAGGATGTGGAGGGCCGTTATCTGCTGGTCAATCGTTATTTCGAGGAGTTGTTCTCTGTGTCCAAGGATGAGGCCGAAGGGCGCAGCGACCGGGATTTGTTCCCCCCCCTGATGGCGCAGGCCATACGTGACAACGATCTCCAGGTGATCCGTTCACGTAGCCCCATGGAATTCGAGGAGCAGGTTCAGCTGGGTGATGAATCACGCACCTATATCTCGGTGAAATTCCCGCTCACTGAGCGCAATGGTGAGGTCTATGCCGTATGCAGCATCTCCACCGACATCACCCAGCGCATGCGCGACGAAGCACGCCTCGAATATCTGGCCTATCACGATGTCCTCACCGGTCTCGCCAACCGCGCCCTGTTTCTGGACCGCCTGGAGCATGCCCTCAACCGCCGTCATCCCGCCGACCGTATGCTGGCGGTGATCTTCATGGATCTGGACCGCTTCAAGTACATCAATGACACACTGGGGCACGAGATCGGCGATCATCTGCTCCAGGACCTGGCCCGGCGCCTTGGTGAGTGCCTGCGCAAGAGCGACACCATTGCCCGTTTCGGGGGTGATGAATTCGCCATCCTGTTGGAAGACCTGGAATCCAGCGAGGCCATCTCTGTGGTGGCTGAACAATTGCTGGAGATCTTTACCCGGCCCTTCCACCTCCAGGGGCACGAATTCTATATGACCACCAGTATCGGTATCAGCATTTTTCCCGATGACTGTGATGATGCCGGCTGCCTGCTGAAGAACGCCGATACCGCCATGTACCGCGCCAAGGAGATGGGGCGCAACATCTATCAGTACTATTCCGTGGAGATGGGCAACCAGACACTGGAACGCCTGCGCCTGGAGACCGATCTGCGCCATGCCACGGAACAGGACCAGTTTTACATGGTCTATCAGCCCCAGATCGATCTGGGCAGCGGGCGCGTCATCGGCGTCGAGGCATTGATCCGCTGGCGTCATCCTGAACTGGGATTGATGAGCCCCCTGAAGTTCATTCATATTCTGGAAGAGATGGGCATGATCGTGGCAGTGGGTGACTGGGTGCTGGAACAGGCCTGCACACAGGCAGGCATCTGGCAGCGCAACGGTAATCCCGGACTGCGCATGGCGGTTAACCTGTCAGGGCGCCAGTTCCACGATCCGCTGCTCCACGAGCGGATCCGCCATATCCTGGCGGAGATCGGTGTGGCGGCCTCGACCCTGGAGTTGGAAATCACGGAAGGCGTGCTCATGCAGCAAGACCAGGTCACCATGGCCAATCTCAAAGCCCTGCAGCGCATGGGTGTGCGCCTGTCCATCGACGACTTCGGCACCGGCTACTCTTCCCTGAGTTACCTGAAGCGCTTTCCCATCAGTACCCTCAAGATCGACCGTTCGTTCATCCGCGACCTGGCCGACGACCCGGAAGACGCGGCCATCGTCAGGGCCATTATCGCCATGGCCCAGAGCCTGAAACTGGAGATCATTGCCGAAGGGGTGGAAACAGAGCAGCAGCTGGCCTTTCTGAACGCCCAGGGCTGCGACGCAGTACAGGGGTATCTGTTCAGCGCCCCCCTGGCAACGGACGAAGTGGGCAAATACCTGGAATCAGGTGCCGGTGCTGCGTGTGATGTTATCAGCCAGACTGCCGTCTGAGGCCGGTAACTGGCGCTCGCCTAGAGCGGTCGTCAGAAGCCTTCCCTTTTGGCAAAGAGGTGGCTCAAAAGGCAGGCGGTTGTCATCATGCGGCTAAAAATTCACTAAGGATGTTGAGCAAGAATCCCCTTGAGGCTGGCGCATTGTTTGCATCATTACCGGACAGAGGAGGTGGTGGCTCAATTTTGCCAACGCCATGACCGCTGCCTATAAGCATGGGAGATGCCTCGCTGTGAAAATCAGGATCTTACTCCTGCTCAGCTGTCTTAGCATGACCCTGGCGCCACTTGTGGCGGCAGAGAAGCAGGAGAGTTTTGGCCGGGAAATCGGCCCGCTGCTCGAGGCGGCGGAGGAGGGGTCGGCGGACGCCGCCTATTTGCTTGCCAGTTTCTATTTTCATAAAGGCGATGCAAGCGAGGACTACCGTCAGGCCGTGCACTGGTGTGAGCGGGCTGCCCAGACGGGCCATGCCAGGGCACAGTACCTGCTGGCCTTTCTCTACGAGGCGGGGCTGGGGGTCAGTCAGGATCGCGATCGGGCGCTGTATTGGTACCGGCAGGCCGCCGAGCAGGGCGACGCCGGCGCCCAGTATCTGCTGGGTCGCCATTTCAGCGCTGCGGAAGAGAGTGCCCGACACCATGAGATGGCCGCCTACTGGCTGGGACAGGCGGCGGCGCAAGGCGTGGCGGCGGCGCAGTACGAACTCGCCTGGCTCTATCAGCATGGCCGGGGCGTGGTGCGTGACGAAGAGACAGCAGCCGGCTGGCTGGCCGAGGCCGCTGCCCAGGGGTTGCTCCCGGCCCAGCTGGAACTGGGCGTACGCTGCCTGGAGGGGCGGGGTGTGCCGCAGGACGATTACCAGGCCATGGAATGGTTCTTCAAGGCCGCAGCCCAGGGCAGCAGAGAGGCCCAGTACAATCTCGGCATGATGTATGCCTATGGCATCGGTGTATTGCGCAACGAACGACGCGCAGCCCGCTGGCTGCGCAAGGCGGCACGCGCCGGGCATCCCCAGGCGCGCCACCAACTCGAGGTGCTGTGGCGCAGTATGGCAATGCACAAGCAGAACAGGCCACTGCCCGATATGCGCCATATCCGACGCAATCTCAACGGCTGAGCTGTTGGCTTGGCAGCGACGGGAAGGCTGCTAAGGAAGGGTGTTTCTGACCATTGGAGGCTTCTAATGTCTGAACAGGAACAGGCGGGGGGCAGCGCACACAGTCCTGTCCCGGTGCTCATCCTCGGGGCAGGACGCGGCGGCAGCGCCATGCTCGAGTTGCTGAGCGGCGAGCAGGCGGTGCGGGTAGTGGGCATTCTGGACTCGGTTGCAGATGCGCCCGGCATGATCATGGCCAGGGAGCAGGGGATTCCGGTTTTTTGTGATCTCCATGAAGCGGTGGAGCAGAGTGCGCCTGCCATGGTGTTCAATCTCACCCATGATGAGTCCCTGGGCGCCAGGGCCGCCTCCCTGCTGGGGCGGGAGGCCGTCATCGGGGGGCTGCAGGCGCACCTCTTCTGGAACATGGTCACTGGTCTCAAGCAGGCCCGCGACTGTTTGCGCCACGAAGCCACTCATGATGCGCTGACCGGCATACTCAATCGGCGTGGCATCATCGAACGCGCTGCAAGCGACCTGAAAGAGGCGCAGCGCTATGGCTTCTCCTTTACCGTGGCGATACTCGATATCGATCACTTCAAGCGTATCAATGATCAATTCGGGCATGATTGCGGGGATGCCGTCCTGCAACAAATGGCAAAGACATTGCAACGTGGTATGCGTCTCCACGATTCTTTGGGGCGCTGGGGCGGAGAAGAGTTTCTGGTGCTGCTGCCCCATACCGGTGGAAAAGATGCGGTGGCGGCAGCGCGCCACTGGTTGGCCAGCCTGCAGGCTGCGGCAATAGAATGCAGGGGGCAGAGGATCCCCCTCGCTTTTTCGGCTGGTGTGGCCTCCCTGTGCGAAGTGGAGGAAGCATCGCTGGATGCGCTGCAGGCGCTGGCGGACCAGCGCCTCTATCAGGCCAAGGAGGCAGGGCGCGCCCGGGTGGTCGGCCCGCAGGATTGACCGTCCACCTGGAACTTTCGTCTGCTTTTGCCGCCACATGGGGTGGCCGGTCGGCCGCTGCCCATTATGTCTCTGTATCACAAGCCCATGGAACTTTCCTTCCGGCTTGCAGTCACATTCGATAGCCAGTATTCGCTACTGGTTTGCTCTGTCAAGGCGGGTGAGGATGACAAGGACCTAAACGGACTTAGGCGCCTTGGCGGGGTATTCACCCTTCCTGTTTCGCCGCATCCTTCCCCTTTAAGAGTGCCTTAAGAAATATCTGAGAAAATACAAGGCAGTCTCGAAGTATCGAGTTGTCTTTTCTCATTGAAAGGGGTGGAACACGGATATGTTGGTTTTGACGCGGCGCACAGGTGAATCCATACACATTTACCCTTCCGACAAGATCCGGCCCGATATGACGGTGGCCGAGTTATTCCGGGACGGCCCCTTTGAGATCCATATCCGTAAGATCAACCCCGGCCAGGTGCGCATCAGTATCAAGGCCCCTCATGAGTTGACCATTCTGCGCAATGAGTTGGAGAGAAATCCTGCCAGCGAACAGGGCGTGAAGGTCGAAGAAGAAGACAGCCGGGCCAGCGCCACTCCCTGAGCAGATCGTTCCAATCGGGCATAGCGCCCGCAGTCACGTCTCCTGTCCCTGCCGGTTCTGTGCCGGGCACTTTCTCTGTTTTGCCTCCTCAACGGATCTGCGTCATGCCGGCGCTGGCCGGAATTCCGTAACACATTGAATCACTGGCCGGATTCCGGTCTGCGTCAGGCTATGCTGGGCATGATGTATTGATCGAAGAATCCTTGTTCAGAGGATCCTTGTATGGTTTAGCGCTTATCTTTGTAATACGATGATTGCCTGTGCGCTAAAGCGCCTTGCACTCTGCCGGCTAAAGTGGAGCATGGCGCCATGACGGCGGTGAGCGGATGTTTCGCCATGGCTGCTTGCAGAGGGCAGGATATTCAGCCGGGATTCATCGCCCGGGACTATCATCAGGCGGACGGCATGTGCCGTGAGGGAGATGACAATGCAGAGGGGATGGCGGAATTCCATGGCAGTGCTGGGGCTGGGGGGGCTGCTCCTGCTGGGGGCTTGTGCCGGCAAGACCCGGGTCGAGAGCGACCTCCATGTCAAGGGGGCGCCGGACTGGGTAAACGAAGGCACCAGTGTCCTCAAGGATCGCAAGGGGCGCCTGTTTCACGGCGTGGGCTCGGCGCCTCCCATGGGGGACCGTTCCCTGCAGCTGGAGACGGCAGACAACCGGGCGCGGGCCGAACTGGCGCGCGCCCTGGCGTCCTATCTGGAAGTGGTTTCCAGCGACTATGCCGCGGCCAGCGGCAGCGGCGAGGAGGCCGGCCTGGCGCGCAGCGTCTCGCGCCAGATCGATACCCTCACCCGCATCAACCTCACCGGCAGCCGCATCATCGGGCGCTGGCGCGATAAAACGAGCGATGTGATCTATTCCCTGGCAGAGCTGGACATGAAACAGGTGAAGGAGACCCTGCGCCGTATCGAGGACATGGATCCCGGCTTCCGCGCCTATATCGAGCGCCAGGGCGGCAATATTTTCGACAGCATGGCCGAAGGAGGCAGACCATGACACAAGCACGGGGCATGTTTTCCATTTTTCTGATGCTGGCGCTGCTGGCGGGCTGCGCCACCCGCGTGGAGCGCATCGATAGCGACGAAGTCAGGGATCTCAGCGGCCGCTGGAACGATACCGATTCGCGCCTGGTCTCGGAGGAGATGATCGCCGACCTGCTGTCCCGGCCCTGGGTGGGGGAGTTCCGCGGTCGCGAGGGCAAGGCGCCTGCCGTGATCGTCGGTGAAGTGCTCAATCTCAGTCACGAGCATATCAATGTTCAGACCTTCGTCAATGACATGGAGCGGGCCCTGATCAATTCCGGCCAGGTGATCTTCGTGGCCTCGAGCCAGGAACGCCAGGAAGTGCGCGAGGAGCGTCAGGACCAGGATATCCATGCCCGCGAGGATACCCGCAAGCCCATGGGCCGTGAACTGGGCGCCGACTTCATGCTCAAGGGTAGCATCAATACGATCTTCGACACCGAAGGCAAGCGCCAGGTGCGCTATTACCAGGTGGATCTCACCCTCATCAGCCTGGCGGACAACCGCAAGGTATGGCTGGGCCAGAAGAAGATCAAGAAATTCGTGACCAAGGCCATCCTGCGCCCCTGAGGCAGCGCATAGAGGGCGCAGTGTGGCACGCTGGTCATGCTTGGCAGAAGGGCCCCTGCAGCTATGTGTTGCAGGCGCTGACGGGCACCCTGCTGGCGGGTCTGCTGACGGCCTGCGCCAGCTATGGCGACTGGGCGCGGCAGCTGGAATATGAACTGGCGGCAGGGGACTATCAGGGCGCCCTCGCGGTGCTGGAGGAGCAGGGCCGACGGCCGCGGGATGCGCTGCTCTATCTGCTGAACCGGGCCCTGCTGTTGCGTATGGACGGTGACTTCGCGGCGAGCAACACCGCCTTCGAGGAGGCCAAGGTGCTGATGGAAAAATTCTCCGCCGTGAGCGTCAGCGAGCAGGCCGGCGCCCTGACCGTCAACGATCTGCAGCGCAGCTACAGCGGCGAGGCGTATGAGCGGGTGCTGGTCCCTCTCTTTGCCGCCCTCAACTACCTGGAACTGGGCCAGCCCCGCGAGGCGCGGGTGGAGATCCTGCAACTGGATGTGCTGTTGGGCCAGCTGGAGACGGAGTCCCTGGCGGCGGGCGCATTCGCCCGCTATTTCAGCGGCATGGTGTTCGAGGCCCTGGGCGAGGTGGACCAGGCGCTGATTGCCTATCGCAAGGCCTACCAAGCCTACCGCGAATATCCAGCCGCCGCCCTGGCACTGCCCGAGCAACTCAAGGCCGACCTGCTGCGCCTCAGCGCACGCCTGGGACTGAAGCAGGAGTTGGCACGCTACCGCAGGGAGTTTGCCATGACGGCACCTGCTGCGGAGGACGGGACAGTGGGGGAGGTCGTTTTCATCCTTTTCAGCGGCCTGGCGCCGCTGAAACGAGAAACCCGCGTCAACGCCTTCACCGAGAGCGGGGAGTTGGTGAGCATCGCCATGCCCTATTACGAAGGCCGCCTGCCCTATGTGCGCAAGGGGGTGCTCCAGGCCGGCGGGGCGCGGGCCGAGAGCGAGGCGGTGGAGGATATCAATACCCTGGCCGTGGAGACACTGCAGCGCCAGGCGCCCCTGATTCTGGCCCGCGCTGTGGCGCGGGCGGTCCTCAAGCACGAGGCGGTGGAAAAGGCCGGCGAGGAAAACGAAGGCCTGGGTTTTCTAGTCAATGTGGCGGGCGTGGTGAGCGAGCGCGCCGATACCCGCAGCTGGTCGATTTTGCCCAGCCGCATCTATGTGGCGCGCCTGGCGCTGGCGCCCGGCGCCTATGCGTTGCAGCTGCGCCTGATAAATGCCCAGGGGGAACTGGCGGGTACGCGCCGCTTCGACATCAGGCTCAAGGCCGGGGAGAAGCGCTTCCTCAGCCTGCACTGGATCGACAGCCATGACCAGGGGGTATCCCATTGAAACATCTTTCTTGTCTCGCTGTGCTTATTCTGTTGCTGGCGGCCTGCAGCACCACGGGCCGCCAGGCTGAGGTCCCCGGCTGGGTCAATGGCGCGGCAGCGGCCTATCCCCTGGAACGCTATCTGCTGGGGCGGGGCAGTGGCCCCACCCTGGCGCTGGCCCAGGATCGCGCCCGCGCAGATCTGGCCAAGGGGCTGCGGGTGGCCATCGAGGCCCGCAGCAGCGAGCGCCAGCAGTATCGCGCGGGCGAGGAGGGTGTCAGCAGCGAACTGGCCATCGAGCGCCAGTTCAGCGCACGCACCAGCGAGGTGATCCAGGGCATGGAGATCGCCGGCATCTGGCAGGAGCCGACGGGGGGGCGCTACCATGCCCTGGCAGTATTGGAGCGCACTGCCGCGGCACGGCGCCTGCGCACGGAAATCGGCGAACTGGACCGCCAGACGGCGGCCCGCATCGAGACTGCGCGGCGCAGCGGCGACCCCTTGTCTGCCATCGCCGCAGCGGCCGAGGCGGTCCGCACTCAGGAAGCGCGCCATGCCCTGCAGCAACTCCTGCAGGTGTTGGAGCCCGCTGGCGGCGGCCTGGCGCCGCGCTGGTCCCTGGCGCGCTTGAGTGCCGACCGCGATGCCCTGCTGGCAAGATTGAAAATCGCCGTTGCCGTCCCGCCTACCGATCCCGGCCTCGCCGCCTTGCTGGAGAGCGCCCTGGCAGAGGCGGGCGTGCAGGTGGCGCAGGGCAATGCCGGTGATTATCTGCTGGCGGGGTCTTTGGACCTGCAGCCGCCCCAGCCTCGGGACGGCTGGTTCTGGGTGCGCGGCAGGCTGTCCATCCTGTTGCAGCAGGCGGATGGCCGGGGACGCGGCAGCCACTTTTGGGAACTGAAGGTCGCCGGCCTGACCGCCGAGGTCGCACGTGGCCGCGCCCGCGACGAGGCGGCCCGCATGCTTCGGGAGGAACTGCTGCAAGCATTGCTGGGCTTTGCCGACAATCCTCGAGCGGGGGGTATCTTGCCCTGACAGCTAAAACAGGCTAGTGTCATGCCGCTGATAAAAAAGAATTTCAAATTGAAAGCCGCGATCCTTCTCAAATCATCGTTGCCCGTCCTGCTGCTTCTGCTGGTAGGCTGCGCCAACATTCCGGCAAACTACCTGGCCTCCAGCGTGGCGGACGGTATCCGCAATCAGCAGGATATCGACACTGCCGGGGTCGGTATTCCCTCCTATCTGCTGATGATCGACGGTCTGCTGGTGAAGAGCCCCCGGCAGAGCGGTCTGCTCATGGCCGGCGCCCGCCTCTACAGCACCTATGCCACACTCTTTGTCAAGGAAGAGAAGCGCGCCATTCTGCTCAGTGACCGCGCCCTGGAATATGCCCGCCGCGCAGTGTGCATCGAGGAGCCGCGTTTCTGTGCCAAGGAGGCCCGTGCCTATCCCCGTTTTCTGGAACTGGTCCGCGGCATCAGCGACCGTGATCATCTCCCCTTCCTGTATACCTATGCCACCACCTGGGCTGCCTGGATCCAGGTCAACAGCAGCCGCTGGAGTTCCCTGGCGGATGTACCCAAGGTGCAGGCCCTGCTGGAGGCCGTGGTGGAGTTGGACGAAGACTATGACCATGGCCAGGCCCATGTCTATCTGGGGGTCATCAATGCCCAGCTGCCACCTTCCATGGGCGGGCACCCGGATGTGGCGCGGGCCCATTTCGAACGCGCCATCGAACTGACCAATGGCCATAATCTCATCGCCAAGGTGGAATATGCGCGCACCTATGCCCGGCTGCTGTTCGACCGCGAACTCCACGACCGCTTGCTGAAGGAGGTGCTGGCGGCGAATCCGCGGATCAACGGCCTGACCCTGAGCAATGTCATCGCCCAGAAGCAGGCCCGTATCTTGCTTGCAGAATCAGAGGAATATTTCGAGGAATAGATATGGCAAGGATCGTAGTGACATGTTTGCTGGCCTTGTGCGTCTTTCAGGTCCAGGCCCTGACGCTCAAGATCGCCACCATCTCTCCCGACGGCACCACCTGGATGAAAGAACTGCGCAAGGGGGCGGCCCTCATCAAGGAACGCACCGAGGGGCGGGTCAAGCTGCGCTTCTATCCCGGCGGCGTGATGGGCAGCGACAAGAACGTGCTGCGCAAGATCCGCATCGGCCAGTTGCACGGCGGGGCCATGACCGGCGGCGGCCTGGAGCAGATCTATTTCGACTCCCAGATCTACAGCCTGCCCTTTGCCTTCCGCTCTTTCGAGGAAGTGGACTATGTGCGGGCGCGCATGGACGACATGATCCTGCATGGCCTCTATGAACACGGTTATGTGGGCTTCGGTCTGGCGGAGGGGGGCTTTGCCTATCTGATGTCCAACGCCCCCATTCGCCGCAATGGAGATCTGCAGGGCCACAAGGTGTGGGTGCCGGAGGGTGATACCATGAGCCAGCTGGTGTTCAAGGCAGCGGGCATCTCCCCGGTGCCGTTGCCCTTGCCCGATGTGCTCACCGGCCTGCAGACCGGCCTCATCGACACTGTAGCCACGTCCCCCATCGGCGCCATCGCCCTGCAGTGGCATACGCGGGTGAAATATGTCACCGACACGCCCCTCATGTATCTCTACGGTGTGCTCATCGTGCAGCGCAAGGTCTTCGAGCGCCTGCGTCCCGCCGACCAGACCGTGGTGAAGTCCGTGTTGGAAGACGTGTTCCGCCGCCTCAACCGTATCAACCGTGAAGAGAACCGCCAGGCGCGCCAGGCCCTCATGGACCAGGGCATCGAATTCGTGCAGCCGCCGGCAGAGGAACAGGCGCGCTGGTACCGCTTGGTGGCCCAGGCAGTCATCAACAAACACTTGTTTTCCCCCGGTATACTGGAAACTTTCCAGGCTCATCTGGATGCCTTCCGCGCCCAACACCCCTGACCATCGCTGGCTGACCCGTTTCGGGCGCTTCACCGGCTGGCTGGAGGATGCCCTGCTGGTATTCATGCTGGCGGTCATGATTCTGGTGGCCACGGCGCAGATCGTGCTGCGCAATTTTCTGGACATCGGGCTGATGTGGGGCGACCCCCTGTTGCGGGCCCTGGTGCTGTGGGTGGGACTGCTGGGGGCCATCGTCGCCAGCCGTACCGAAAATCATATCACCATCGACATTCTGTCCCGTTATCTGGCACCGCGCTGGCGGGCTGTGTCGCGCCTGGTCACTGATCTGTTTACCGTGTTTGTCTGTGCGCTGGTGAGTTATTACAGCGCCAGCTTGGTGCAGATGGATCACGAGGCGGGCGTCGAGGCCTTCAGCGGCGTGCCTGCGTGGCTGGTGGAGTTGATCATTCCCGTGGGCTTCGCCATCATGGCGCTGCGCTACCTGGGCGGCTTTTTCCGCAGCGCGCGCCTGGTGCTGAAGGGGAGGGACGGGGCGACATGACCATCGCCCTGCTGCTGGTGCTCCTGGCCCTGCTGGGGGCGCCGCTCTTTGCCATCATCCTGGCTTCGGCGCTGCTGGGTTTCTACCATGCCGATATCGAGTTGTCGGTAGTGGCCATCGAGTTCTATCGCCTGGCGGAGATGCCGGTGCTGCTGGCCATCCCCCTGTTCACCTTCGCTGGCTATCTGCTGAGTGAGAGCCAGGCGCCGCGGCGCCTGGTGCGGCTGACCCAGGCCCTGCTGGGCTGGATGCCGGGCGGCCTGGCCATCGTGGCGCTGACCGCCTGCGCCTTTTTCACCGCCTTCACCGGTGCCTCCGGCGTCACCATCGTGGCTCTGGGTGCGCTGCTCTATCCCGCCCTGCAGCAGGCAGGCTTCAAGGAGAATTTCAACCTCGGCCTGATCACCACCTCCGGCAGTCTGGGGGTGTTGTTCGCACCGTCCCTGCCCCTGATCCTCTATGCAGTGATCGCCCAGCAACTCACCGTGGGCACACCGGTGTCGGTGGACGACATGTTCCTGGCCGGCATCGTGCCGGGTTTTCTGATGCTGGTGGCGCTCTCGGGATGGAGCCTGTGGGTCAATCGCGGTCAGACCCTGAGGCCTTTCAGTGCCAGCGAGGCCTGGTCCGCCCTGCGCGAGGCCAAGTGGGAACTGCCCTTGCCAGTGCTGGTACTGGGGGGGATCTATAGCGGTTATTTTGCGGTCTCCGAGGCGGCCGCGGTAACCGCGTTGTATGTGATGATCGTGGAGGTAGTGATCTACCGCGAAGTGGCGGTGCGCCAGCTGCCGGGGGTGATGCGCGAGTCCATGGTGCTGGTGGGCGCTATCTTGGTGATTCTCGGTGCCTCCCTGGCCTCCACCAATTATCTCATCGACGCCGAGGTGCCCAACCGTCTGTTCGATGCCGTCAAGGCCCATATCAGTGATCCGCTCACCTTTCTGATCCTGCTCAATATCTTCCTGCTGATCCTGGGCACCATGCTGGATATCTTCTCCGCCCTGGTGATCATGGTGCCCCTGCTGCTCCCCATCGCCATCGGTTATGGCATCGACCCGGTACATCTGGGCATCATCTTCCTGGCCAACATGCAGATCGGCTATTTCACGCCGCCGGTGGGCATGAACCTGTTCATTGCCAGTTACCGCTTCAAAAAGCCGGTGATGCAACTCTATCGCGCCACCCTGCCGTTTTTCTTCATACTCCTGCTGACGGTGCTCATCATCACCTACTGGCCTTCCTTGTCCCTCAGCCTCATCGGCCGCTGACCAGCCTGTCACCCTGGGGGCTTGTTTCTCCCACCATCGATAGGATAACTCCTATAAGGAAAATCCTTATGAAATTGACGCATCGAGCGATAGTACTTAAACAGGCTTTTGGAGCCACGGGGCCACATCCTGCGGGCAGACTTCTCGATGACCTTAAATACAACTCGCAACCGACTGATCCTGCTTGCATTCATTGCCTCGGCCACGTTGGCCGTTGTTGCCTGGCAGGTGCAGAGAATCACGGCCGACAATCAGCGCCGCCAACAGGGTGAAATGCTCTCCACGGTGCTGGAGACCAGTCACCAGGCCGTGAATTCCTGGAGCCGCGCCCACCTCGCCACTGCTGTCATCTGGGCCAATTCACCGGAGATCATCAAGTTTGCCAGCAAGTTGCTGGCCCTGCCGGGGACGCAGCGGGATCTTGTCCACTCTCCGCTGCAGGCGCAAGTACGCGAATGGTTGCAGCCGTTGATCGATGCCATGGGTTACCAGGGGTATTTCATCATCGGCCCGGACAATTTGAATCTCAGTTCCACCCGTGATGAAAACATCGGCGTCAGCAATCTGCTGACGGAGCAGGAAGGGGTGTTGGCGAGAATGTGGGCGGGGCAGCCGGCGCTCAGCCTGCCCTGGCGTTCAGACGTGCCGCTGCCGGATGAGCAGGGCAATTTGCAGGAGGGCTTGCCTTCCATGTTTGCCGGCGCACCGATCCATGACGACGACGGCCGTGTCATTGCCATTCTCACCTTCCGCATCGATCCGGGCGCTGATTTCACCAAAATCCTGCAGCAGGGCCGCCTGGGTATGACGGGTGAGACCTATGCCTTCAACCGCCATGGCCTGTTGATCAGTGAAAGCCGTTTTGACGAGCAATTGCGCCAGAGCGGCTTGCTGGCGCCAGGCGAGGCCGGCATTCTCAATCTGACCCTGCGCAATCCCGGCATCAAGATCCTGGGGAGGGCACCCTCTGGACTGGGAACAGCGTCCAGGCCCGCGGCTGCCCCATTGGTGGATGACATCGCCAGGGACCTGGACGGTTATCTCAATTACCGCGGGGTGCCGGTGATCGGCGCCTGGCTGTGGGATGATGGCCTGGGGTTTGGCATCGCCACCGAAGTGGAAATGGCCGAGGCGTATCAGCCACTGGTATTCAATCGCTATGCCATCAGCGGCATGGCCCTGTTTTCCATTCTGCTGTTGTGCAGCCTGACATGGGTCTTCATTCGTTCCCGCGAGCGGCTGGCCGGCAACGAGGCCCGTCTCAGGGAGGCGCAGCATATCGGCCGGATGGGCAACTGGTCCTGGGATGTGGGCAGCGGTGCCATTCACTGGTCGGATGAAATCTATCGCATTTTCGGGCGCAGCCCGGAAACCTTCAGGCCGACTTATGAGCGCTTCATCGCCATGCTCCATCCCGATGACGTGGCGCGAGTGAGTGCTGCGGAGCAGGCGGCATTCAGCAGTGGGCGCAAGCACAGCATCGACTACCGGGTGCTGCTTCCCGACGGCAGTATTCAGTGGGTGCATGAGGAAGCCGTGGCCGATTTCGATAAGCGGGGAAGGGTGCTGCGCCTCAGCGGGACAGTACAGGATATTACGGAACGCAGGAAGGCCGAGCAGGCCTTGCGGGAAAGCGAGATGCGTTTCAAGGCGGTGCTCGACAATTCACCCACCATGATCTATGTCAAGGACCTCCAGGGACGCTACCTGTTCGTCAACAAGACTTTCAGCGAACTGTTCGGTATCGGCTCAGCGGCGGCCAAGGGGCGGCGCGATCATGAAATCCTGCCTGCTGCGGTGGCGGATATATTGGTAGCCGATGATCGCAAGGTCTATGAGTCGCAGGCCCCGCTGGAGATGGAGGAAAGAATCCCAGTGGGAAACGATCAGCGCACCTATATTGCCACCAAGTTCTGTCTCCGCAATGAGCAGGGTGAGCCCTACGCCGTCGGCAGCATCGCTACCGACATCACGCACCGCATGCGTATGGAAGAGGAGCGCGCACAGCTGCAACGGCAGCTGCAACAGGCTCAGAAGATGGAGACGATCGGCCAGCTGACGGGCGGCATCGCGCATGATTTCAACAATATGCTGGCCTGCATCCTGGGTTATACCACCCTGGCCTACAACAATTGCGTCCCTGACAGGGAAGGCAAGCTGGCGCACTACCTGCAGGAGGTGCGCAAGGCAGGAGAGCGGGGACGTGATCTGATCAAGCAGTT
Organism: uncultured Gammaproteobacteria bacterium; assembly: GCA_964425105.1. Taxonomy (GTDB): domain Bacteria; phylum Pseudomonadota; class Gammaproteobacteria; order SZUA-140; family SZUA-140; genus S012-109. The sequence goes on from CAYRLE010000001.1 coordinate 26,246, forward strand.
GCTGGATTTCAGCCGCACGGGCGACAGCACGTGCGGGCAGCTATCGCTGGCTGCGGTGGTGACAGAGAGTCTGAAGATGCTGCATGCCGTCATGCCGGCAGGCGTAAGAATCGATTGCAGCACTCCTGACGATCTGCCCTCCGTGTTCGCCGATCCCGTGCAGTTGCATCAGGCGCTGGTCAATCTCTGCATCAATGCCCGTGATGCCATGGAGGACAAGGGGGTGCTCAAGATCAGCGCGCAGCGCATGAGAGTCAGCGGGGTCTGCTGCGCCTCCTGCCATGAGATGGTGGCGGGTGATTTCGTGGTGCTTGCCGTAAAGGACAATGGCAGTGGCATGCAACCGGAGCAGCTGGAAAAGATCTTTGATCCTTTCTATACCACCAAGGAGGTCGGCAAGGGAACCGGCATGGGCTTGTCGGTGGTCCACGGCATCATGCATGCTTATGGCGGCCATGTCCTGTTGTCTTCAGCAGCCGGCCATGGTACGGAATTCCGCCTCTTGTTTCCGCTCCAGGGCGGGGTGCATGCTTTGGAAATTGATCAGCAGGGAAAGCCGCCGCTTACCGAATGCTCTCTCGACGGCCATGTCATGGTGGTGGATGACGAGGTATCCATTGGCAGGTTTCTCAAGGAGTTGCTGGTGGACCGTGGTTGCCAGGTCAGCGTTTTTCATGACCCCGGCGCGGCATTGGCCGCATTCGAGGCCGACCCCGATGCCATCGATTTGCTGATCACGGATCAGGCCATGCCCGGCATGACGGGCATGGAACTCGCCACCAGGTTTCTTGACAAACGGCCCCATCTGCCGGTCATCCTGTGCAGCGGATTCGGCAAGGATGTCGATGAGCATTCGGCCCGGGACAAGGGTATTGGCGAGTTTTTCTATAAGCCCATTGACATCGGAAGGTTGCTCACGCTACTGCCCCGCCTGTTGCGGGGGCCGGCGCGGCAGTAGCGTTTCTGGTGCAGGATGGAGCAATCAGGGGATCTGGATGCCGCCGCCTGGCCCCACCGGGCCGCCGGCACCACCTGCCTCGGGAACTACGATGCGTGAGGAGGCCTCGCGGCGCATTTCCTCCAGTTCCTTCATGGTTTCCTCCACCGCCTTTTCCGCGGCACCGGCAAATTTCTCGGCGGCCTCGCCGAGGCTGGCGGCCTCGATCTCGAAAGTGATGGGCAGTGTGCCCAGGGCAGTGAGGATCTGGGTGTTGCCTACATAGAGCACTGCGCGCCGCTCGTCGTCTGCGCCGTCCGGCGTCACCGGTGTCAGGCGTCGCAGCGTGCCGCTGCGACGGTCGGTGAACACCTCTTCGCGATAGAGGTCGTTGGGGTCCATCCGCAGGCTGTCTGCGATATCGGGTTTGTCCATGGGCCGTTACTCCTGGCTGTGTTGTGTGCTGTGAAGGGGGAATAGGGTAGCAGAATCGGGCCTTATGGTGCACGCTGTCCTCACTGCAGGGCGCTGAGGCTGCTAGAATGGGCAGATACAGCCGCACAGGAGAGATGCCAGATGAGCCAAGCGGAGGAAAAGCCACAGGCAGCGGGTGGGCAGCAGTGGCTGACGGCCATGCTCGGGCCGCAGTCCCTGGAGGATGCCGGCTGGCGCCTGATGGCACAGGATGCGCGCCTGATCACTGCGCAGAAGGGCGCACGGCTGTTCCAGGCCGGTGATCCCTGTCGCGAATTTGTGATGGTGCTGGACGGCAGCATTCGGGTGCAATACCTGGATGAAGAGGGCAATGAGATTGTGATCTACCGGGTGCAGGGAGGGGAGACCTGTATTCTGACCACCTCCTGCCTCCTCGGCCAGACCGCCTATCCGGCGGAGGGCATCGTGGAAGAGCCGCTGCAGGCGGCCCTGGTGCCGCTGGCCACTTTCCGGCGCGCCCTGGCTTCGGAGGCGGTGCGCAACTTCGTCTTTGCCGCCATGGGCCGTCGACTGGCGGATCTGATGAGGCGTATCGACGAACTCGCCTTTCGGCGCCTGGACCGGCGCCTGGCCCAATATCTGTTACGCCAGGGCTGTGTGGTAGAGGCAACCCATCAGGAAATCGCCGTGGAACTGGGTTCTGCCCGCGAGGTGGTGAGCCGTCTGCTCAAGGACTTCGAGCGCAAGGGTTGGCTGGTGCTGGGGCGGGGGCGCATCGAGATCTGTCAGTCAGCGGCGCTGGCCAGGCTGGCGTGTGACTAAGTCACAGAGGACTGTCATGTACTGTCTTATCTTCAGTGGGTAAGATGAACTGTCGCATTGACAAAGGAGGAAGTCATGCAAGCGAATGTTGGCAAAGTGGACAAGACCCTGCGTATCGTCATCGGCCTGGTGCTCATCAGCCTAGTGTTCGTCGGACCCCAGACCCCCTGGGGATGGATCGGCGTCATCCCCCTGGCCACTGCGCTCATCGGCTGGTGTCCCCTGTACAAGATCATCGGGGTCAATACCTGTAAGAAATAGGGAGGAAAGATACAAGGGAAAAGATACAAGTCGCTTGCAACTTGTATCTTCTGCCCAATGAAGGCCCCCTGGGATTCTGGTCATCGAGGTCAACCGTGCCTCGGTTGTCTGGTCAGGATGCTGCAGGTGGAGGGGCGTCGCTGATCCCAGGTCAGTGGTTGAGATTATTCCATAAGCCTTCACAAGCGCCTTTGCTCAGCATGGCGAGCCGTGGCCGCGGTATCTCAGCCCCCGACGGCAAGGCGGCCTGCCGATCCCCCAGCCAAGTGGCGATATCCCTGATCACCTGCGCCCCCTCGAGGTCCCGGGTCAGCATGTGATAACCCTGGGGATAGAGCGCGAAGCGCCAGCGGCCGTCTGCCGGCAGCGCAGTGAGCATGCGGCAGGTGGGTGTCTTGGGAATGATCTGATCATGCATGCCGTAGAGGATCAGGGACGCTGTTTTGAGGCGCGGCGCGGCGGCCAGGGCCTGATCCATGAGGTTGCTCAGGCCGTAGAGGGTATCGATGCGGCTGGCGCGGATCACCAGCGGGTCCTGCCACAGCCGCTGCAGCATGGCCTCATTGTCGGAGGCGCGGATCTTCAGGCCTTGGCCGCTGAGGGTCTTTGCCGGCATGATGTGCACACCCAGCCACAGGGCCAGGCGTTGCAGTACCGGCATGGTGTCCCGTGCCCATACCGCGGGGGCGATGAGCACTGTGCCGGCCACGGGGGGCGCATCGGCTTGGCCCAGCAGCACCATGGCCACAGCACCGCCCATGCTCTCCCCCATGAGATAGAGCGGCCGGCCCGGATATGCGCGGCGCAGCAGGCGCACCATGGCGCGGGCATCCGCCACCAGGCGCCCCGTACCCGGCCACAGCCCGTGTCCCGCGGTGGCGCCGAAACCGCGCTGGTCATAGGCATAAGTCACCACCCCGCGGTCTGCCAGGGCCTCGGCCACCCCGCTGAAGGCATTGTGGTAATCGTTGAAGCCGTGCAGCGCCAGCACCACTGCCTTGACAGCGCCTGGGGGGCGCCACTGTGTTACCGGCAGGTAGTAGCCGTCGCTCATCAGGGCATGGTCTTCATAGAGGGTGGGACTGACGGGATCTGCAGAGGCTGTCTGAAAATGGGGCGTGGCACAGGCGGCGGGCAGCAGGAGGATGGCCAGCAGAAGAAGAAAGCGGCTCACCTGATGATTCACGGCATGGTACATTGCTGATCTCTGACTTGCGTTGGTTCTGAAATAGTATAATGCCGCATTGCATCGAAGCGGGGCTGCCCCCAATATTAGTAGTGTGGGCGCCGCTCACCAAGACGCCGGGCATTGGCCCAGGATCTCGTGGGTGCATCCCATCCTACCATTCAGGCATTCAAACAAATGAATAAGCAAACGCAATTCCCATGTCCATTCTGACCCTGCGCGGTATCAACGTGAGTTTCGGTGCTGCGCCGGTCTTGGAGCATGTCGATTTGCGCATCGAGGCCGGCGAGCGCGTGTGCCTGGTGGGGCGCAACGGCGAAGGCAAATCCACCCTGCTGAAGCTGATCGCCGGTGAACTGATGGCCGACGAGGGCCTCCTGGAACAACGCCAGGGCTTGCGCGTCGCCGCCCTGGCCCAGCAGTTGCCGGGAGATTTCCCAGGCTCGGTCTATGAACTGGTGGCCACAGGGGTGGGGGAGGTGGGCGACCTGCTGGCCCGCTATCATCAACTCAGCCAGCAGTTGGGCCAGGGCGACACGGAGCAGCTGGCGGAACTGGAGCGGATTCAGCATGCCCTGGAGAGCCGGGACGGCTGGCGCGTGGGGCAGCGGGTGGAAACGGTGCTGTCACGCCTGCAGCTGCCTGGGGACGCGGTGTTCCGGCAATTGTCCGGCGGCCTGCAGCGGCGCGTGATGTTGGCGCGGGCGCTGGTGGGTGAACCCGATCTGCTGTTGCTGGACGAGCCCACCAACCATCTGGACATCGAGGCTATCCGCTGGCTGGAGGACTTCCTGCTGGGTTTTCAGGGGACCCTGCTGTTCATCACCCACGACCGGGTGCTGTTGCAGAAGCTGGCCACCCGTATCGTTGAACTGGACCGCGGCCGGCTCTACAACTGGCCCGGCGATTATCAGACCTATCTGCGCCGCAAGCAGGCGGCCCTGGATGCGGAGAACGCGGAACAGGCCCTGCAGGACAAGAAACTGGCCCGCGAGGAACAGTGGATCCGCCAGGGCATCAAGGCGCGCCGCACCCGCAACGAAGGACGGGTGCGGGCCCTGCAAAAGCTGCGCGAGCAGCGCCGCGCGCGGCGCGTCCAGCCGGGCAAGGTGCAGTTGCGCCACAACGAGGTGGAGCGTTCGGGGCGCATGGTGGTGGAGGCCCTGGGGGTGAGCCACAGTTATGGCGACCGCCCCCTGATCCGCGATTTCTCCACCCTCATCCTGCGCGGCGACAAAGTGGGTGTCATTGGCCCCAATGGCGTGGGCAAAAGCACCCTGCTGCAGCTGCTGCTGGGACAACTCACCCCGCAACAGGGCGAGATCCGTCTGGGCACCCGCCTGGAAATCGCCTATTTCGATCAACGGCGCTCACAGCTCAATGAGGAGAAATCCATCGTCGACAATGTTGCCGACGGCAGCGAGGAGGTGACGGTCAATGGACGTCCGCGCCATGTGATCAGCTATCTGCAGGACTTTCTGTTTGCCCCGGCACGCTTGCGCACGCCGGTAAAGGCGCTCTCGGGTGGCGAGCGCAACCGCCTGCTGCTGGCCCGATTGTTTGCGCGTCCGGCCAATCTGCTGGTGATGGATGAACCCACCAATGACCTGGATCTGGAGACTCTGGAGTTGCTGGAGTCGCTGCTGGTGGACTTTCCCGGCACCCTGTTGCTGGTCAGTCATGACCGCGCCTTCATCGACAACGTGGTTACCAGCACCCTGGTGTTCGAGGGGGAAGGGCGCATCGCTGAATACGTCGGAGGCTATGCAGACTGGCTGCGCCAGCGCCCTGCAGCGACACTGGCACAGCCGGGCAAGCAGCCTCCGCCCCGGCCGCAGGCTATGGAGACGCGGCGCAATCGCCTGAGCTACAAGGAACAGCGCGAGTTGGATACCCTGCCGCAGCGCATCGAGACCCTGGAGGCGGAGCAACAGGCCTTATTGGATACCATGGCCATGGCCGATTATTACCGCCGTGACAGCGAGACCATCGCCGCTGACAAGAGCCGCCTTGCCAACCTGGAGCAAGAACTGGCGGCGGTCTACCGGCAGTGGGAGGAGCTGGAGGCGCGCCGGGCGGGCTGAGGTCTTTCTGAGATCTTTTTCCATGTAGGGTGGGTTAGGCCTACCAGTTCGTGGTTTGCCTTGGCGGTTATTGGTGGGCAGTGCCCTGGTGACGCCGCAGGTGTTCCAGCAGCGGCAGCGAAGGATAGCCATCAACAGGCAGCCCCGCAGTCTTCTGATAGGCGCGCACCGCCGCCCTGGTGCGGCTGCCGGGGATACCGTCCGCAGCGCCGGTATCGAAACCCAGTTCATTGAGGCGCCGCTGTAACTCCAGGGCCAGCTCCCGGGTCAGACGGCGGTTGTCCGCCTGGCGTCCATTATGCAGGGGCGGCAGACCGACGAGGCGGTCGGCAAGGTGACCCACTGCAATGGCGTAGTTGATGGAGCGGTTCCATTTCAGGATTACCTCGAAGTTGTCATAGACCAGAAAGGCGGGGCCGGCATGGCCCTGGGGTAGCACGATGGCTCCCCTCAGGTCGGCGGGGGGCAGGGGGGCGCCATCTGCCCGCCGCACTCCCAGCCTGCTCCAGGCGGCGAGCGGTTTCTTGATGTCGAGACGGGCCAGTTGCCAGTCGAAGCGGGCTGGCAGGCGTACCTCCCGTCCCCAGCGCTCGCCGTGCTTCCAGCCCATTTGCTGTAGATAATGGCCGCCTGAGGCAAACACGTCCTCGATGTCGTGCCACACGTCTTTTTTGCCATCGCCGTCGCCATCCACGGCGTAGCGCAGAAAAGTGGAGGGCAGAAACTGAAGCTGACCGATGGCGCCGGCCCAGGAGCCTTGCATGGCCGCGGGTGTGACGTGGCCCTGGTCGATAATGCGCAAGGCGTCGAGGGCCTCGCTGCGGAAAAAGTGGCTGCGGCGTAGGTCATAGGCCAGGGTGATCAGCGCTGGCACAGTGGGGAAGCTGCCCAGGTAGCTGCCATAATTGGTTTCCAGTCCCCAGAATGCCACGAGGTAGCGGGGCGGGATGCCATAGCGCCGCTCCACATCGGCAAGCAGTGCTCGGTGGCGATGCAACAGGCGCCGCCCCTCTTGGATGCGGCGGGCTGTGACGCGCTTGTCCAGATAGTTCCAGAAGGTCTCGGTGAATTCCGGCTGGCGCCGGTCCAGTTCGATGACCCGCGGCAGTGGCCTGACACCGCGCAGCGCGCTGTCCAGGGTGTCGGCCGAGATGCCATGGGTTGCAGCTTCGTGGCGCAGATCCTGCAGCCACTGCTGGAAATCCTCCGCAGCTGCGGTGTTGCTGATCCCCGCCAAGATCAGCAGCAAGGCCAAGGCGAACTTGGCAGAAAAATGACGCTGGCTGATGCTGAAAGGGGACATGCCTGGGATGTAAACTCCTGTTGACTGCATGACGAGGATACAATTGTGGCGCGCCCAGGGGAAGTGCCGCGTAGACGTCGCTGGCGTGAATAAAACCACTCTTGCAAGGGCTCCGCTTGCCCTGGTTTTCTTTCCGGGATTGGGTTATGATTCCCGGCGAATGCATGCTATTGATTGTGACCCTTTTCGGTAATACCTCTCGTATCCACCAGAAAATCGCCCATCTAGCAATGCACTCATTTTCCATCAACATTCTCTAGAGGTTATTTTCATGGCAACAGGTATTGTCAAATGGTTCAATGAAACCAAGGGTTACGGGTTTATTACTCCGCAGGACGGTGGCAAGGACGTCTTCGTTCACCACAGTTCCATCGTTGGTAGCGGTTTCAAGACACTGCAGGAAGGCCAGGTGGTAAACTTCGAGATTGAGACGGCTCCCAAGGGGCCGCAGGCGGTGCAGGTTACGCCAGAGAGCTGATCTGCTCTGTAGGCCTGAGCAAAAACCCCGCAAGCCCTTGCGGGGTTTTTGCTTTCTGCCGGCCCGGCAGTCGCCGGGCCATAGCAATGTTATAGCGAGGATCTATTTTTGAAGAAAATGTATGTAGGTAATCTGCCTCCTGAGGCATCGGAGGCGTCGGTGACGGAGCTGTTCGCCCAATTCGGTACAGTGCGTTCCATCAAGTTGGCCAAGGATGTCTTTACCGGCAAGTGCCGTGGTTTTGCCTTCGTGGAAATGGAAGGCCACGAGGCCCGCGAAGCAATTGCCGGCCTCGACGGTAAACAGTGGAGCGGCCGTCCTATGAAGGTGCGCTTTGATGAACCGCGCGGCAACAAGTCGCGCCGCCGCCGTCACTGATCTTTCTGTCTAGACTAAAGACTGGGGGTCATTTTTCACCCATGTCAGATAACTGGTATGTCTATGTTGTCAGATGTGCAGACGGTACACTTTATACAGGCATCGCCAAGGACGTCGGGCAGCGTATCACGGAGCACAATGGTGCAGGGCGCCGCGGTGCGAAGTGCTTGCGCGGTAGAAGACCGGTGCGGCTGGTCTATCAGGAGTCTTTCCCCAGCCGTTCCACCGCTATGAAACGGGAATACCAGATCAAACAGTTTGACCGGGAACTGAAGGAGCGGCTGGTGGCGGCCACGCCATGACAGTGGCCACCCCCTGTTGTTATCCTGACGCCCGATGCAATCGATTGGGGGATGATTTTCCTTTCCCTGCCTTATGTCTGAGTATGCGCATGAAACCAATCTGCCATGGGTGACGTCATTCAGTTCAGGCGGCCGGGTGCCGCCGAAAAGAACAAGGGCAAGACCTTGTGCCGTAGCGGTTTTCACAAATGGAAGATCGTCCAGGAAAAGCAGTTCGATGTACGCCAGGGGAGGTTGGTCACCATCGAACGCTGCCGCCGTTGCGGCAAGGAGCGCGTCAGAGTGCTGTAAGTCGCCGCGCTGTCCTGTCATGCGGGAGAAAAAGCATATGAAGAAAAACGCTCAGGGACTGCTGGGCCTGACGCTGTGCCTGTCGATCCTTGCCAGTGGGCCGGCTGCCGCGAATGAGGCGGATAAGGCTCTGTTCGCCAATATCGGCTATGTGAGTGATTACGTCTTTCGCGGTGTGGAACAGGCCAATTCCTCCGGCTCCGCAGGTCTCGATGCCTATTATGAGTTTCTCTACGCCGGCACCTACGTCATCGATGTGGGTACCGGCTTGGAGTACGACCTGTATGGCGGGCTCAACGGGGAATGGTCCGGCTTTGCTCTGGATCTCAACTACACCACCTACAACTATACGCGGGACAATCCGCGCTTTTTCGATGATGGCACCCCGGACGCGGCATCTTTTTTTGACGACACTTCCCGCGAGGTGAATCTGACCCTCGGTTATGGACCCCTGAGCGCCACCTATACCCGCGGCATCTATGACAACTTCCAGGGCAAGATTCCCGGCAATGAGGAGCAGGACTACAGCGCGACTATCGTGCGCGGCAACTATCGCGGTTTCTCTGCCACCTATGGCGTCTATGGCAAGGATTTCGACGGCAGTTGGTGGGAGTTCGGCTACAGCGCCGAGGTGGGTGGCTTCGATGCCGGCATCAATCTGGTGGCCTCCAACAACAGGCTGGACGATGAGGAATACATCGTCTTCTCCCTGCGCCGGGTCTTCGATGTGCTGGATGCCTTGCGCGGCGGGGATCAGGAGGAAGAACAGGACGACGAAGCGGATTTTCTGGTCAATCCTCCTTTGCTGCTGGACTGAGGCGCAACTCCTCGATATCGAAACGCAAGATCCGGGGGCGTGCCGGGTCGCCCCATAGCAGGCGCTGGCGCTTGTCCACCAGCGGCCAGCGCCGCGCGCCACCCATCTCGGGGCGCCAGAACTCCTCCACCAGCCAGCCGTTGTCGCCTCTCTTGAAGGCCGCCGGAATGCGCCGCTCCAGCAGGGCACGGACCATGGCCCGCTCCGGGTTTTCCGCTGCCACAGTGGTGCTACGCACCACCTGGGGATGGTCATAGTGGGCGATGACGCGGTATCTCTTCATGGGCTGCATTATTGGGCTCGTTGTGGTCCATTCCATATACCAGCTTAACACCACCTCGTGTCTGGATGCTTAACAGAAATTTAAGATATCCCGTCTATAGTTGAGTGGTGTTCCATCATCCTCTCTTCAAGGAGTTGACGAATGAGGCGATTGACTCGTAAAGATAGCGCTCTTTCGGGGTGCCCTTTTGCTGGCGAGAAGCTTGCTGCCTGGCTGGGAGACGCCGCTTCCCACAGTTTGCCCAGTGACGCGCGGCTTGCTATATATGAGGCTGGGGATCCCGGCAGGGACAGGATAGAACGCTATATCGCAGAAATGTTCGCCAGAAATTATTCTGCCCGTCTACGGCACTTCAAGCCCCGCCTGTTGGCCATGTTCTCAGAGGCAAACGAAATCCTTGCTGCACTGGGCCTGAGAAATGCCGCTACAGAGCGCCTGTTCCTGGAAATTTACCTGGACACCCCCGTGGAACGCCGCATGGCAACCCTCTGTGGCCGGCCGGTTGCGCGGCAGGGGATCGTGGAAGTCGGCAACCTGGCATCCCGGCATCCCGGCCGCGCCCGCTGTTTGTTCCAGGCGCTGACCATTCATCTTTACCGTAGTGGGGCTGAATGGGCCCTGTTCACCATGGCGCCTTTTTTGCGCAACATATTCAGGAAGCTGGGGATCCGCTTGTTGCACGTGGGGCCCGCCGACAAGGCGCGGCTGGGCAAGGCCGCCACCGATTGGGGCAGCTATTATGATGGCCATCCTCAAGTCATGGCGGTCAATGTGGAACAGGCCTTCCTGGCTGTCATGGCCTATTACGAAGATGGCGAGGCGACCGCTCTGCAGGGGCCGCGCCTTACAGCCGTTGACGACAGTGTGGTGACCATGGGTCGTCAACTCCCTCCACAAAGCTCATAGCGACGCCGCGACGTCCCATCCCACGGTGAGGTCCATACTCCAGGCCCTGGAAATCCATGCCCGCCTGCATCCAGAGCAAGCGGCCGTGGAGGGCGCGGGTATCCGCTTGAGCTACCGGCAGCTGCATCAGGAGGTCGAGGCGATGGCAGGGCGGCTTGCCGGCAGTCCCCACCGCATACTGGGGCTGTTGGCCGACAATGGCCCTGCCTGGCTGGTAATGGATCTGGCGGCTGCCCGTGCCGGGGTGGCGCTGGTGCCGCTGCCGGGATTCTTCTCCGCAGGCCAACTCGCCCATGTCATTCGCGATGCCGGCATCCGTGCCGTATACACGGATCATGAGCAGCGTCTTGCCGGCATGGCGGTGCAGCGCCGCCAGGCACTGCAGATCTGCGGCAGCCGTTGGCAACAAGTGGATCTGGCCACTCCTGCGGCCGCCGCACTGCCACCCGCCACCGTCAAGCTGACCTACACTTCCGGCACCACAGGGACCCCCAAGGGGGTCTGTCTGGGTGCGGAGTCACTGGCCATGGTGGCCGAATCGCTGCGCGCCTGTACTGCCATTGCCGCCGCTGATCGTCACCTCTGCCTGTTGCCGCTGGCCACGCTGCTGGAAAACGTTGCCGGCGTCTACGTGCCCTTGCTGGCCGGCGCCTGCATCTGTGTGCCGCCTCTGGCCGAGGTGGGGATGGAAGGGGCCGCGGGGCTGGATGTGGAGCGGCTGTTGGTGGCCTTCCATCGATACCGCGCCAGTCGTGCGATTCTCCTGCCGCACATGCTCCAACTCCTGGTGGAGGCCTTGCGGCAGGGGGCGTCGCCACCGTCCACCCTGCGCTTTCTAGCGGTCGGTGGCGCACCGCTCGCCGCCAGCCTTTTGGGAGAGGCGGAACATTTGGGCCTGCCCGTCTATGAGGGCTATGGGCTCTCGGAGTGCGCCTCAGTGGTGGCGGTCAATCATCCCGCTGCCTGCCGGGCGGGATCGGTGGGCAGGCCGCTGCCCCATGTGCGGCTGGATTTCGCCGGCGATGGTGAAATCCTGGTGAGTGGCGCCTGCTTCCTGGGCTATTTGGGCGACACGGGCAGGGGGGATGGCAGCGGCCCTTTGCACACCGGGGATCTGGGATATCTCGACGCACAGGGTTATCTCCACATTACCGGACGCAAGAAGCATATCTTCATCACATCCTTGGGCCGCAATGTGGCCCCTGAATGGGTGGAGCGGGAACTGGTGCTGCACGCCGCCATCCGTCAGGCCGCCGTGTTCGGCGAAGGCTGTCCATGGTGTGTGGCGGTGGTGGTCAGGGCGCGGGACTGCGACGACCGGCAGGTGGCGGCAGCCATTGCCGCCGCCAACCGGACATTGCCCGACTATGCCCGGATAGGGGGCTGGGTGGCGGCGGTGGAGCCTTTTCTGCCAGCCAATGGCCAGTTGACCGCGACGGGGCGTTTGCGGCGCTCTGTCATCAGGGAAATCTATGAACCGGCTCTGTCATTGCTGTACGGCAATGGACGAGAGCCATCTTACAAGGAGGATCAGGCATGAGTTTCTATCAAAATCTGCAAGAGGCGACGGCGGCGGAACGCGCCACCCTGCTGTCCTTGCCCTTCATCCAAGCAGGCGCCGCCGGCGAACTGTCCCTGCACAGCTATGTGGCCTTTCTCGGTCAGGCCTATCATCATGTGAAGCACACCGTCCCTTTGTTGATGGCCTGTGGCGCGGCCCTCCCGTCCCGCCTGGAATGGCTGCGCAGTGCGGTGGCGGAATACATCGATGAAGAACTGGGACACGAGGAATGGATCCTCAACGATCTACGCAACTGCGGCGCCGATGCCGAGGCGCTGCGTGAGTCGCAGCCCCTGCTGGCCACGGAATTGATGGTGGCCTACGCCTACGACACCATTCAGCGCCGCAATCCGGTCGCCTTCTTCGGCATGGTGCAGGTGCTGGAGGGCACCAGCATCCAGGTGGCGACCCGGGCTGCCGAGGCCTTGCAGGCCAGTCTCGGGCTGCAAGGCGCGGCCTTCAGCTATCTGAAATCTCACGGCTCCCTGGATATCAGTCATGTGGAGTTCTTCGAAAAGCTCATGAACCGTATCGACGATCCTCAGGATCAGGCGGATATCATTCACTGTGCGCAGGTCATGTACCGCCTCTACGGCGATATCTTCCGCTCGCTGCCATTGCAACTGCAGCACGAGGAGGTGGGCAATGCAGCTGCAGGATAGCCGTATCATCCTCACCGGCGCCTCCAGCGGCATCGGCCGCGCCCTGGCCCGGCGCCTGGCGGATGGCGGTGCCCGCCTGTTGCTGATCGGACGCCGACAGGAGGCGCTCAACGAAGTTCGTACGGCACTCGGCGACGGTCACCACACCCTGGCGGCGGATATCAGCACAGCACAGGGACGCCGTGAGGCGGTGGATGCCTGCCATGCCGTGCTGGGCGGAGTCGACGTACTGATCAACAATGCCGGCATTTCCAGCTATGCCCTGTTCGACAGGGAGGATCCGGTGCTCAGCGAGCGCATCATCCAGACCAATCTGATGGCACCTATAGCGCTGACCAGGCAGGTGCTGCCCACCCTGCTGGCACAGGGGCGGGGGCAGATCGTCAACATCGGTTCCGTCTTCGGTGGCATCGGCTTTGCCTGCTTTGCCAGCTATTCCGCCAGCAAGTTCGGCCTGCGCGGTTTCTCCGAGGCCCTGCGCCGCGAACTAGAAGGCAGCGGTGTCGGGGTGACCTATGTTGCGCCGCGCGCCACCAGGACGGCCATCAACAGCCCCACCGTCTACCGGATGATGGCTGCGTTGAAGATGAATCTCGATACCCCGGAGCAGGTGGCGATGCAGATCACCGCGGCGCTGACGGCACAGCGCAAAGAACGCTGCCTGGGGTGGCCGGAGAAGTTCTTCGTGCGCGTCAATGCCTTGTGGCCGCGCCTGGTGGACAAGGCCCTGCGCGGCCAGACCCGCGAGATGAAGAGGATTTTGCAGGAATCCCCGGCAGGGGAAGACGGCAACGACTCCCAGGTTCGGACGCCCTAGCCTGGAAAGAAGTCGATGGGATAGGTGACGCGGGTGACGGCCACCTCCATGGCGCCGAAGTCGAACATCTTGATGCGCGCCACCAGGCGCCGCTCAAGCTTCGGGTTGTCCAGTTCACTGCTAATGATTTCGCAGGCGCTGACCTTGCCCTCGGGGCTGATGGTCAATTGCAACACCACCTTGCCCTGCAGGGTGGAGTCGCGGCGCAGGGCGCGGTTGTAGAGGGCGTAGAGCTTGCCCTTGTTGCGGTCGAACACCAGCTGGATGTCCTCGTCGCTGCGCCGCGGCAGGCCGGCTGCCCCGCTGCGTCCGCTGGTGGGTCGCTGCTCGATCTGCGCCAGCTTGCTCTGCACCCGTGACGTCTGATGGCTGCCCACCAGGCGGGTCTTGCCGGTGTCGCGGCTCAGCCGGGCCGTGTCGATGCCGCCGCTGGTCTGCGTGGCGCGCCGGGTGATGACGGCGCGCTGCACCTTGGGCGCCTTGCCAGCGGTGGATTTCCTCAGGGTCTGTTTGCGCACGCTGGCGATGGCGCTGTTTTTGCGCAGTGCCGCCAGTTCGCTGCTAAAGGCCAGCAGTCCGGAGCGCGCGGCCTTCTCGCGTGCCGCCGGGCGTGGCTTGGATGCCGGCTTGGGGGCGGGCTTTTGCGCCTTGGGAGGCTGCTTCTTGGCTGCTGTCTTCTTCTCCACAGGCTTGGGTTGCGGTCTGGGTTCCGGCTTGACCACGGGCATGGGTGGTGGTGGCGCTTTGTGCGCCATGAGCAGGCGGGCATAGCGTGGCGGCACGGCCGGCGCCAGGTCCTGCAGGGTCTGCGGGACGGGGAGCAGGGGCATCACCACGGAGAACAGCAGGGCCAGGGCGGTGACCGCCGCCAGGATGCGCCGGAAACGCTGCTGGTCCTGCGGCGAGGCCGACCAGGGCAAGTCAGCGGCGTGATAGAAGACTGTCGCCGTCATGCCTCTTCTCCGCCTTTCTGCATCACCGCCAACGAGACCTTGCCGTAGCGGGCCAGAGTACAGCTGACCATGACCTTCTTCAGCAGGCGGTAGGGGATCTCGCGGTCGCCCATGATAGTGACCTCGGGGCCGGCGCCGTCACGGTTCCGCAGGCGGCGGGCGGCCTGTTGTTCCAGTGCATCCTGCAGGGCTTTGATGGCCGGGCCGCGCTCCGCCAGGGCCGCGGACACGCTGGCCACCTTGCGGCCCTGCACCAGGATATCCTTGTCGGTGACCAGGACCACCACGGTTTCGCGGGGCTTCTCCTCGGCAATGGACTGGGGCAGCTCGATGGTCTTGGCGCTGGGCAATACCTCGACGTCGGAGGAATTCACCAGCAGGAAGAACACCAGGATGGTGAAGATGTCCATCAGTGACACCAGGTTGAGCGGTGCCGCGCGGCGGTTGCGTTTGTGGTGGCGCGCCATGCGCTGGGCGCGGCGGGATTTTTCCATGTCCGCCTCCTTAGCGTCTGGCTTGTTTGATGGCGGCCGGCGGGGCGTCGCCGATGGAGATATCCGGGAACAGTTCGATCTTGAGGTGCCGCCCGCCCTGTTCCAGCACGGCCACGCGCACCGTGTCCATGACCTGCACCAGTGCGTCGTAGGGGATCTCGGGTTCCAGGAGCAGGGTGATGTCGGTCTTCTCCGGGTGTTGCGCCTTGATCTGCTGGAGCAGCGCAGAGACCCTGTCCAGGTCGTAGCCGCCATCCTTTTTTGCCACCACCACGGCGCCGCCGCCCTGTTGCGCCACCTCGATGGCGTCGCGGCGCAGAATCACTTCCAGGTGCAGGACCGGTTTCTGCGGCGCCGCACCTGCGGCGTCAGCGGGCAGGTTGAGTTCCAGGATGGCGATGCGCGAGAACACCGCGGTGATGAGCAGGAAGGGCACCAGGATCACCATCAGGTTCATGAAGGCGGTGATGTTCATCTCCGCCGGTTCCTGGAGGCGGCTGCTGCGCCAGCGGCGGTTCATCGCGCCGCTTCCGCCCGCTCGGTGACCATGTTGAGGAACTTCACCGAGGCCATCTCCAGGCTGTCCACCAGTTCCACGGTCTTGGTCTGGAGCACGGTGTGCATGAGCAGCAGGGGAATGGCCACGATGAGGCCGAAGGCGGTGGTGTTCATGGCCACCGAGATGCTGGCGGAGAGCATGTCGGCCTTCTCTGCGGGGTTGGCCGCCGACACTGCGGTGAAGGCCTGGATCAGGCCGATGATGGTGCCCAGCAGGCCCAGCAGGGTGGCGATGTTGGCGAAGGTGGCCAGGTAGTGGGTGCGTTTCTCCAGTTGGGGGATGACCTCCATCAGGCCCTCCTCCATGGCGGTGCCGATGTCGTCGCGGCGCCGCGCCGTGGTGGTGCGGCTCAGGCCGTAGTGGAGCACTTTGCCGATGGCCGTGCTGGACTTGGCCAGCAGGCTCCCGGCCCGCTTGAAGTCACCCTGGCGTAACAGCGGCTGCAGTGAACTCCACAGCTTGCGGTTGGTGGTGCGCGACAGGGTCAGGTAGACATAGCGTTCCACGGCGATGGCCACGCCCAGGGCGAGCACCAGCACGATGGGATACATGAACAGTCCGCCGGTCTGGAAGAACTGCACGATGGCGTTGTAGGCGTCCATAATTCACTCCTTGCTTGTTTGGCTGTGGGTTTCACGGTTGAAGGCATTGAAATAGTCCAGCTGGCGGCGCAGAACCTCGCGGTCCACGGGCTCCAGGGCCTGGTCGTAGAGGGTGCTGAAGGGGCGCACCACCATCTGGCCGGGCTCGGCTTGTTTCCAGGGCACGATGTAGAGCACCTTGGGCAGTTCGCGGTTGCCGATGATGGTGGTGCCTTCCATCTCGATGGCATCTCCCGCCAGGGCGGCGCCTGCCAGCAGGGCGCTGCAGAGCAGCAGCGGCGCAGTGAGCAGCTTCATGGCTGATTCTCCTCGTTGCGGGCTAGGGCCTGCAGGCGCTGGCGCAGGTCCACGATCCACAGCTGGATGGTACGCTCTTCCTTCCCGCTGAGTGCCTGGTAGCGCTGATAGTGTTGCAGGGCCAGTGCAGGCTGCTGCAGATAGAGATCGTAGAGGATGCCCACATTGAGATGGGCGTTGGCGTAGTCCGGGTCCGCCGCCAGGGCCTGTTCATAGGCGCGTCGCGCTGCCTGGAAGTCTCCACTCTGGCGTTGCAGGATGCCTATCTGGTTGTGGGCGGCGGCCAGCTTGGGGTTGAGGCGCGCGGCCGCCTGCAAGGACGAGAGCGCCGCAGCGCGTCGTTCCGTGCGTGCATAGATCAGTCCCAGGTTGAAGCGTGGGCCTGCCAGGTCGGGGCGGGCCTGGATCACTGCCTGCAGCGGGGCCTCGGCGGCGGCGTAATCGCCTGCGGCCATGGCGTCCAGGGCCTGGCGGTATTGCTGCGCCAGGGGAGGCGCCAGGGGCGCCGGCGCGGTGGCCTGCTCCTGTTCCAGGGGCAGGGTGCTGCAGGCCGTCAGCATCATGATCAGCAGGGCGCTGAAGACAGCCAGGGACGCATGGTGGAAAAACGCAGCGCCGTAATCCACCAATAAAATCCGTTCCTCAGTGAATGGCTTCGACAAGATCCTCGCTCCTTTCCGTCTTGGCATAGCGCACCGGCAGCAGTTCCGCCAGCTGCCGGAAGCTGGCCTTCACCCAGCGATCGTAGATGCCCTCGGCGGCGTGCCTGCTGTTGACCTCGTGCAGGGCGATGGCCTCCTCTTCGAAGGGGTAGGCCTGTTCCTCCAGCAGGATGTCGTACTGCTCCAGTTCCTCTTCCGAGAGGCCCTTGGGTCGCTGGGATTCCAGCAGGGCGCGGCTGAAATCGTGGTAGATCTCGGCGATGTCGAAGGTAGCGGCGGTGGCGACTTCGGCGATGCCGTAGTCAGCCGCCTGCTGGTAGGCCGCCAGCGCCTTTTCCATGCGCTGTTTCTTGGTCTTGAGGGATTTCTCCAGCGGCGCCTTCAGGGCCACCTTGCGGAACGCCGCCAGTGCCGGCCGCGCCAGCACCAGGGCCGCCTGGGCGGCCAGTGAACGGCTGCGCTCGCTGCGCGCAGCACCCGCCGTACGGTCGGCCTCCATGATGCTGCGCAGCCAGTAGTGATAACGGCGCGTGTTGCCCACCGCGAGGTTGAGTTCCGCCAGGCGCTGACGGGCCTCCAGGGCCATGGCGAAGGGCTGGGGGAAGTCTTTCAGATAGCGCTTGTAGGCCGCCGCGGCCTTGCTCGTCTTGTCGGCCTTGGCATACATTTCCGCGGCGCGCCACAGGGCCTCGCGGCGCAGGGCAGGCTCGCCGCCGCCAGTGCCGATGCGTTCGAATTCCTGCGCCGCCGCCTCTGTACGGCCGCTCTCCAGGTAGGCGGTGGCCAGTTTGATGGGGATCTCCGCCTGCAGCGGGTGGCCGGGATGCTGCTTGCGGAAGGCCTCCAGCACTCGGATGGCCTGAGGCCATTGCTGCAGGGTGATGAAGGCGGCGGCGGCATCGTATTCGGCGGTGGCGCGGATGGCGGAGCCGGGGGCGGCCTCGGCGACTTGCAGGAAGAGCTCGGCGGCGCCCGCCAGGTCGCCGGCGGCGCGCAGGGCCTCGCCCTGTTTGTAGATACTGGAGGCCAGGCGCTCCACGATGGCTGCCCGTTTGTCGTCGCTGCGCGCCATGAGGGCCAGGGCCCGGCGGTAGGCCGTCTCCGCCGCCGGGAAGTCCTGGCGGTCGAAGGCGCTGTGGCCCAGCACCAGCCAGGCGGACAGGCGCAGGGGTGCAGCAGGGGCGGGCTGCATGGCCAGCAGGCGCTGCGCCACCACGGTGGCGGCTTCCTCTTCTCCCAGGGTGAAATAGTCCTGGGCCGCCTTGGCCAGGGCGGGCGCCGCCTCGGGGTGAGAGGGATAACGGTCAGCGAAGCGCAGGCTGCTGGCCAGGGCGCGGCGCTGCCAGCGGGTTTTCTCGGCATCCTTCAAGAGAGCGGCCCGTTTCTCGTAGGCGACGAGGGCGGCATGGGCCGCCTTGGCGCCCCGCGGATGGAGGGCATAGTCATAGGCGGTCTGTTCATAGGCCAGGGCCGCCTCGAGGTAGCGGTGATCCTCGAACAGGGCCTCGGCCAACAGGTAGTGGAGTTCCGGCGCATCTTGCGCAGTGGGAAAATAGGCCAGGTAACGACGATACCAGTGCACGGCCTGTTCGTAGTCGGCATCCGTGGGGTTGTGCTGGGCGCGGGCATGGAAATGGCGCGCCAGTTCGGCGATGGTGGTTCTCAGATAGGCCACGGTGTCGGGTAGTTCCGCTCTTGCATGCTGTTGCCAGAAGGCCTGGTCCAGGCCGTATTGTTCAGCGAGGGCGATCTTGCTCTCCAGCACCTGCGAGGGAAAGCCGCCATTCCGGTAGGCCGCGGTGGCGCGCATGAGAAAGGCCGGCGCCAGGCGCTCCATGGGGTTGCGGCGGGCATAGCCCTGGAAGGCGAGAGCGGCATCGTGAAAGCGTTCCTTGTCCAGGTACAACTCACCCAGGCTGGCGTAGACGCGGTCTTCGTAGCCGCTGCCGGGATGGGCCGCGAAATAACTGTCGACACTGGCGGTGCCATCCAGATAGGAGAAGGCCAGGCTGACCACGCGCAGGGTGTCGTCCACCAGTTCCTGCTCTGCCCGGCTCAGTACCGCAGGCGGCTCGCTGTCCTTGGGGGTGGGTGCCAGCCTGCTGTCGAGGATAGAGAAGAAGGCCTCCAGGGCATTGCCGTAGGCCTCCTGCTTGAACAGGGCCCAGCCATATTTGTAAAGGGCCTGTTGATAAAAGGGGGTTTGCTCACCGAAGGCCAGCACGGCCTCGTAGGCGCGCCCGGCCAGCAGGTAGTCGCGGCGCAGAAAGAGCATCTCGGCGCGCCGGAAGTGGGCCTCGGCCACATAGGGGGAATCCGGATATTCCTCCACCAGGCGCTGCAGCGTATCGAGGGCCTCCTCCATGCGCCCGCTGTCGTCATAGGCGCGGGCCAGCTGATAGAGCACGCGGTCGTTGCCGGCCTGCCGCGGATAAGTGGCCAGCAGGTCCCGGTAGAGGCGGATGGCAGCCTCGGGGTCGGCGTCTTCTTCGTGTTGGGCAGCGGTTTGGCTGGCCTCGTCCGCAACGCCTATTTCCAACTGCAGGTCGGCGAGGCGGCGCATGGCTTCCACCTCCAGGGGCGCGCCCGGGTGGGTAGCGAGAAATTCCCGGTAGCGCTGCAGGGCCTGCAGGCGGCTGCTTTCTATGGCACTGTCGGTCTCGATCACGATGTTGCGTTGCTCCAGGTCTTTCAGGGTCTGCACTTGCTGGCGCTGCAGGGGCAGGCAGGCACTGAGCAGCAGGGCCATGCCAGGCAGCAGCCAGGTCTTGCTCCTCATGGCTGCGCCACCTTCTTGTCCGCCGCCAGGTCGTAGATGCGTGCCAGGCCGAAGCGGGCCTGGACTTCATAGGCCCGCAGGCGTTCCTCGCGCTGGGCCAGGGTGCGCAGTACCAGAGTGCGCAGGTAGGCCTCGTGGTGTTCCTTGGCGGCGGTGACGCGCGCCTGCAGGTCTCCGAGGCGCGCCTGCAGCGTGGCGATACGCTGGTCGTAACCGGCGAAACCGCGCGGCGCCTGTTGCTTGGCCGCGGCCAGGCTGCGGCGTTGCTTGCCAGCTTCATCCAGGGCCGAATCCAGCGCCCTGAGGTGCTTGCGCAGCGTCCACAGCCGGGCCTTGTAGTCCTGGGCCAGGCGCCAGCGGTAGACACCTTGCAGCAGGCGCAGTTTTTCCCGCTGGGGGTTTAGGGCATCCTCTTCCCCGTGGCGCTGTAGCAGGGTGGCGGCCTTCTCCAGTCTGGCCTGGAGGCGCAGTTCCTTTGCCGTGGCCAGCGCCGTGGCATCTTCCCTGGCGGTGATGTCCCGCAGCTGGGCGGCATAAGCGTCGCGTTGGCGGCGCACCGCCGCCGGGTCCAGGCGCCGATAGCCGGCCTCGATGCGCGGTAGGCGCTGTTCATAGCCCAGGCGGCGCAGGGCCAGCATGTCCTGGAAGGCCGCGGTGTTGCGCTGCCAGCGTTCCAGGTCGCGCGCCAGGAAGCGCAGTTCGCGGTAATTGCGCAGCACGGCCTGAAATTCATTGCCCGCCAGCAGGCGCAGCAATTCGCTGTTTTGGGCCTCCGCCGGGGGATTGCGCAGCTGCCACAGCCAGCCGCGGCTCTTGTCCTCGTCCTTGCTCAGCAGCAGTTCGGCAATGCCCTGGTCACGAACCTCCTTGCCGAGGGCTCGGACGTGCTGCCGTTCCGCCACCAGGGCATCGACGGCCTGCTGGTAGCGCTGCGCTGCCTGGCCATAGACGCCGGCTTCCACGAGGGCATAGGGTATCGCGAGCAGGGCTTCCTGGACTGCAGGTTCCGTCACACTTCGCCCACTCAGTTCCTCCCAGGGCACCAGTGCCCGCGACAGTCTGCCAGCGGCGAATTCGGCCCAGCCCAGGCCCAGCAGGGCGGGAGCGGCGGACAGGCCCTGGAGACGGACCTGCTGCAGGCGCTGCGCGGCGTCTGCGGCCTGCCGGTCACGCAGATGGATATAGCCCAGGGCGAGATTGGCCTTGTCGCGCAGGGCCAGCAGTTCCTCGTCCTGTGTCTGCAGGGCGCCGACCTCGGCCAGTAGATCCAACCCTTCCGCGCGCTGTCCGTCGCGCACCAGGGCGACGCCCAGGTTGAAGCGGGCATAGGCAGCCCACAGGTGGGAGCGGGTGGGGGCGGCCAGCAGGCGCGCGGCACTTGTGTAGTCCCCCAGGTCCATCAACACCCGGCTGCGCAGCAGGCGGGCCTCGTCGCGCAGTTCCACGGGCAGCGCCTGCTCATGCACCTTGTCCAGGGCGGCGGCGGCCTTGTCGGCATAAGCGTTTCGCTGCCAGATCCTGGCCAGGTGGAACCATGCCTGATTGCGCAGCGCTGGGTCGTCATTTTGGTCCAGTAGCCGGGTGAAGACCCGTTCGGCCTGGTCATGGAGGCCATAGGAGAGCAGCAGGCCGCCTTCCAGCAATTCTGCCTCTACGCGGTGGTGAGGCAGCTGCCCGCGCTGCAGGGCAGCCTGGAGGCGAGTAATGGCGCTGAAATAGTCTTCCTGGTAAAAGTCGAACAGCACTTCTCCATAGGCCAGATCGCGCACCGCCTGGGGGTGGGGCGCGGCAGCGGCCTGCGGACCCAGCAGGGCCAGCATGAACAGCAGCAGGGAGAGATGCCGGTGGAGGCCCATGGCTCTGGGAGTAAGTTTCAGTCCCATTCCTTGACGATGAATTCGGGCTGCTGCCTGCTCTCCACGTCAACGATCTTCAGTTCCAGGTATTTGGGGCCCAGTTGTTTCTCGAAGGTGAGGGTCGCACCGCGGCGGTATTCCCGGCCCTCGGGGCCCAGCCCCGTGAAGAAGGCCACCAGTTCATGCTCACCAGCGCGCAGGTTGCCGAAGTAGATGCGCTGCACGCCGCCGCGGCGCAGGGCCTCCAGTTCACGACGGGTATAGAGATAATTGCTCACCACCTTGTCGTCGATTTTCACCTGCACGGCATCCAGCTTGAAGAATTCGCCGGTATCCAGGGACAGGAACACCGCCACCTGGGTGTTGGTGGGAAAGAGCAGTTCCTCCTCGAGGACGAACAACTCGCGGTTGATCTCCAGGATGTCTTTCTTGAGCGCCTGCACCTCGTCGTCCAGACTGTGGAAGTCCGCCGGCGCGGTGCTGTTTTCTGCTTGGGCCACGACGGAAAAGACACTGCCCAGAAGGAGCAGTGCCACAAGAGGGTAGAGCTTGATGCTGCGTTTCATGATGGGCCTCGCGGGCTGGTGGCGCATTTCGTGTTATAGAGTTTTTCGGCTGAATGATACTTTGGCTTGATTGAAAATCCGTGAGGGGTGAGGCGAAAAGTCCATTGGGGTCTATCAGTTTCCCGTAGGATTTCCCCTCACCCCTCACCCCTCACGAATCATATCGTCCCACTGACAATGGGGTCGAAGGCAGTGAGGCTGTCCATGAGCGTGGCATTGCCCAGGCCGTGGCCGGGGAACAGGAGGGGGAAGTTGCCCTGTTCGCCGTGCAGGGCCAGGTAGTTGAGGATCACGGTCTCCACCAGCAGGTTGACGTTGTTGGCCGCCGGGCTGGAGGCGGTCTCCACCGAACCGTCGGAGCGAAAGTAGCCCAGTTGCTGGTGCTGCTCCGGCGCCAGGCTGTCGCCGCTGAACAACTGGGGACGGCCGCCGGGATGATAGACGAGGAAGAAGGCGGCGGCGGTGGAGGAGTTGTCGCCGGTCCACACGCCCTTGCCGCGGCCTTCCGAGGAATTGTCCACGGCTCCGTTGCTGGCCACGGAGCCGTCGCTGAACACGTAGAGCATCAGCGGCACACCCACCCGCGCGGCGTATTCCAGGCAGGCGCCCATGCAGCGTCCGGCGCGCAGGTCGCGGATCTCGCCCACGGCTCGGTCGCCGGTATGGTAGTCATAGCCGCCCATGGTGATGGTGCCGGCGCCGGCGAAGCCGTTGACGACCATTTTCATCACCGAGGCGGTCTTGCGGAACTCGCCATCGCTATCGAACTCCGCCTGGCTGAAGATGCCCGTAGGACCGACGATGTCGGGGTCCAGGGCGGGGTTGAGGGTGGAGGGGTCGCCGAAGCGGTCGGCGATGTCGGCGGCCTTGACGTAGCCGCAGCGCACCAGGTCCTTGATCACGGCATCCGCCGAGACCTTGGTGTCGACCTGCCCCAGCTTCATGTCGCTGATGCGTTCGATGGATTCCATCACCGCCACAGCATCGGCCTGGTCCAGGACACCGATGAGTTGCCCGGTGTCCACCAGGCCGGTAACGTCCGAAGGGCGGTCCACCTTGGTGGGGCGCGCCGCCGCGTCCATCATGGTGGCCGGCGCCAGGGAGTTGCCGCCGGAGTCGGAGCTGCGTGAGCCGATGAGGCTCAGCAGGCTGCCGTCGGCGCCGGCGCGGTAGATGCCGTACATGGGGTTGTGGGGGTTGTTGCCGGTATCGTTGTCGGAGCGTGCCGGAATCACCGCGCCGTTGATATTGGCGCTGCGCCCGCCAGCCTTCTCCAGGATGCCACGCAGAAAGGCGCTGTCGGCGTGAAAGGACAGGCCCATATCGCTGTTGATGAAGTCGTTGAGGCCCGTCTGTGGATTGGTCAGGGGCGGGATCATGTCGCCCGGCAGGCCCTGTTTTCTGTAGCCGGCGCTGGTGAGGAAATCCAGCTGGCCGCCCTGCTTGCCCACCAGGACGTTGGAGCCGGCGATGTTGGCGCCGCCCGCCAGGTCGAAGCAGATGAAGGGGATCTTGCCCGCCCCCTGGGTGGCGATGCCGCAGCCGGTCTTCAGCGCCTCCAGATCCGATGACAGGGCGGCATAGGCGGCGCGCGGGTTGGCAAACAGGCTGAGCACCGTGGGGGCGGTCACCAGGCCGAGGCCGGTGAGAAAGCCCTGGGCGATGAACTCGCGGCGCGTCATGGGCCGCCGGTGATCGGGGTGGCGGAGGGGCTCGTCGGGTGACAGGAATTTGCGTCGTTTGGCCATGGTGGTCATACCTCGCCCGTTGGTTCGTTATCGTTTGTCTTAGTATGTGTGGGTGCATGTGTTGCTGTATCCTCGTGGGAGGTAATGAGTGATGCGTGATGAGTAATGAGAGGAAGAACTGCTTTCCCGCCATGCCATCTGTCCTGTCCCTTCTCATCACCCATCACTCATCACCCATCACTCATTACCCATCACTCATTACTCACGTCACTGCAGCAGCAACACCGCGCTGCCCAGCACCGCCGCGCAACTGGCCTTGACCACTTCTGTGGTGCGCGCCGTGGTGGCGCAGGTGGGTGTGGGGCCGGTGGCGCAGGCCGTGAGGCGGTCCATGAGATTGTTCAGTTCATTCTTCACGCTCAGCGCATCGGGCTGGGTGGCGACATTGTTGCCCAGACTCCGGCTCAGCAGGGGATCGATAATCGAGTCGCGCTTGGCCACTGTGTCGAAGGCGGTGTCGGCCGCGGCCGTGAAATCGAAGCCGGAGAAATAGCTGGCCGCGGGCTGTTGGCCCTTGCCGTCCACCAGGGCACTGCAGTATTCGATGGCCAGTTGGGAGACCGCCATCTGGTGGGCGGAGAGGAAGCCTTCGATGTTCTCCACCGTGGGCAGCTGTTGCTTGACGGTGGTGAAGACGACCTGCACGTCGCCCTGGCTGGGGCTGACATCGGTGACCGCTGCCATGGTGGCGTGGATCTCCTCGAAAGTGCGCAGGCCGATGTCGGGCACGGGCGCGGCATCCGGCGGGGGAGGGGGCGTCAGGGGCGCCGGCTCGGTGATCACGTTGCTGTTGTCGCCCAGGGTCTCGAAGGTGAGGAAGAACTCGTCGGCCTCCGGTCCCTTCTCCAGGGCGATCACGGTGCCGAGGCGCGACAAGAGCTGGCCCTTGGCGCTGTCGTAGGCGCTGCCCCCCAGGGTGAGGTCCAGGTTGCGGTAGGCCTGGCCCACCACGGCCTCCTTGCCGTTGATGCCAATGCGCATGGCGCGCAGGGGGATGTTGGCGGGGCTGGCCTGGGGGTCGAGGCTGATGAAGGTGGGCTGGTTGAAGAGATAGCTGTAGTTGTCGAACTGGCTGACCTCGAAGAGGATGTAGCTCTGGGGCACGCCGATGAGGTCGCTGACGCCGAACAGCAGGAAGAACTTCTCGCCCACGCCGACTTTGAAATTCTGCAGGATCTGCTCAGGTGTCAGGGCGCGGTTGTGAATGGCCACCAGGCGCAGCTTGCCCTGCCACAGGCGGTCGCCGGAGACCTCGTTGCCCAGCACGAAGGCGAAACTGTCGTCCCAGTCGCTGAGGTTGCCGCCGGCGACATTGTCCAGGTCGCCGGTGAACTGGCCGTTGACATAGATGCGCCGTCCGTTGGCCGGGTCGTAGGTGACCACCACATGCTGTTGGGTGGCCTGCAGCACTTCGGCGGCATCGGCGGTGGACAGGGCCGGCTCGCCGTTGCCGTCGGTGGTGCTGGAACGGTGCAGAAAGTCGTAGTTGTAGAGGGTCTGGCCCAGAGTGAAGTTGCGCGCCTGGGTGCCGGCGGAATAGCTGATGATACGCGCCGGGCCTTCCTGGGTGACATTGGCGGGCACCACCCAGGCCTCGATGGAGTATTCGCCGGTGGCGGTGATGAGGTCGTGGAGTTTCTTGCTGGCCGTGGTGCTGCCCTGGGCCTTGCCATCGATGATCTCGATGCCCCAGCCGCCGACCCAGTTGACGTTGCCGCTTAAGCTCAGGTGCAGGCCGGGTTCCACGCCGCTGGTGTCGTAGGCGGTGGTGCCCTGGCCGGTCTTGAATTCGTAGAGGGCGATGACATTGTCTTCCACGCGGCTGCCGCCGCTGGCAATGATGCCGTCGGTCAGGCGCAGCGCCTTGCTGATCACCAGTTGGGGGGCCACCTGGGTCAGAGGCACCGTGGCAGCGAAGGCCTGGATGGCGGCCTCCATGTCGTTGGCGTCGTTCTGGCAGTCGCTGCTCCAGCAGTTGTGGAATTCATTGCGCAGGCGTACCACGAGGCGCGAATTGGCGGGATTGTCCAGGTCCATCTTGGCCTTGGCGGCCTCGTAGGCGGCGTCCACGTCGCTGCCCGCGAAGAAGGGCGCCTGGGGGGTGGCCGAGGATTCGCTGTGGCAGCCAGCGCAGTTGGCCGTGAGCAGAGGATGGACGGTGGTGGCGAAGTCGCTTGAGGCGGCAGGGAAGCTCTTGCTGGCGCCGGGATCCTTGTCCACCGGCGCCTTGAGTTCGATCTGGCGCCCGCCGCCGGCGCCCACGCCGCTGGCCCAGGCCTCGATATAGGCGGTGATCACCGCGCCGCAGGCGCTGTCGGCGGCCAGCCAGCAGTTGTGGCCGCCCGCCACCTTGCTCACCAGGCGCGAGTCGGCGGGCGAGTCCAGGTTCACCAGGGGATTGACGGCGCCATAGGCGAGATTGATATCGTCGCTGCGCACGAAGGCCGGCGAGGCGGGACCGTCCTGGCCATGGCAGGCGCCGCAGCGGTTGCCGGCGCTGAGATTGTCCCAGATATTGAGTTTGAAGTTCTGCACGTCGCTGGTGGCGGGTGCCGGGCCACTATAGCTCACGCCTTGGGTATTGCTGTCGCGGGAGGGCAGGGGCTCGGTGGTGGCGCCGCCGCCACAGCCCGCCAGGATCAGGGCTGCGGCCAGCAGCATCAGACGTGCGCTCAGGGCAAAACGGGATCGGTTCATCATCAATCACCCATGCAGTAGACGGCGGCCTCGGCGAAGACCTGTTTCAGATTGTAGTTGCTGGCCTTGAAGGATGCGGTGATGGCTGCGATCTTGCTGCGGTCCGCACTGTTGCCTGGCTCGCGGAAGCACACGGCCTTGAAGACCTTCTTTACCTGGCAGCTGGCGAAGGCCGCGCTGTTCTCCAACTCCATGCCCATGCTCTTGGCGCCCTGGCCGCTGCCGGTCAGGGCACTGTCCCAGCCCAGCAGGGCATTGGGGCCGCTGCGCCAATAGTTGTCCCAGCGGTCGTCGGGGGTGATGTAGCCGTATTTGAAGTTGTCGGCGTTGATCAGGTATTTGGGCTGCACTGCGCCGGGGGTGTAGACGAGGCGCCCGGCGTCCTCGTCGTAGTCGTAGTAGGCATAGGCCTGGGTCAGCGGGTCCATGCCGCTGTGGCAGCCCACGCAGCTGTTGAGAAAGATGCGGCTGTCACCGCCGGGGCTGCGCGAGACGTCCTGGCGTATGCGGTCCGAGGGCCGGGTGTTGTCCTTGATCTGTTCCAGGTCGGTGCACAAATGGTTGAGCAGGGTGAAGCGGAACATGGCGCGGTTGGTGCCATCGATGAAAAAGGCCTTGGCGGCGGCGCGGGTGGTCATGACGCCCGCAGTGGCCGCGGCGGGGAGTCCGGTGAGCGCCGACTGGCTGCTGGGCACCAGCATGGCCTTGAGGTCGATGCCCTGGTTTTCCAGGGCCGCGTAGTGGTCGTTGTTGTCCACGGCATAGGGGGGCAGGCCCAGGGCCGGGTCGCCCACGTAGAGCAGATCAGCGGAGAGCAGGGTGTTGAAGGGCACGTTGTCGCGGACCATGCCGATCACTGTGGCGGTATAGTCGTTGAGAGGCGCGAAGACGGTCTGTTCCTCATTGGTCCAGGGGGTGACGAAATTCTTCAGCGTGACGTTATAGAAGGCGCTGTTCTCCATGGCCGTGAAGGCGGCGTCCTCGGGACGGCCGGCGGCGATGTCCGCGGCCATGGCATCCAGTACCGCCGCGCTAGGCGGCACGCCGGCAAGGCGGTCGTGGAGACGCTTGGCCTGTTCGCGGTTGCCGGACCAGGCCGGGGAGGCAGCCAGTATCAGCAGCAAGGCGCTCAGGAAATAAAGCGTCAGGGCCGGCTGTTTGCTTGGTGTCGATGAATTCATGTGTCGTAGTGCTCTATGTTGGGTCCACGTGCGCCATGGGTTTCCCTGTGTTCTTGTAACGGCCGCTGCGCTTTTCACGCAAGACCGAGGAGTTCCTGCATTATGCAGGAAGCCGGGGAAGTTTTTGTGATTGGCTGCGCAGTTTGCCCCGTCGCCGCTGGCGGATAATGCAAACAGTGATGCCGTTCTCTCCAGCCAAGCAATCCCCCGGCCGCTGTCATAGAATGGCAGCGGCATGGCGGCTGGCGCTTATGGAGAAAATCACGCCTCCTCAACGTTAAACAAGCCGAAGTTAGAGATAATCTTGTTTTATTTTGTCTCTATTGCTCATTTGAATTCTAAGACGGAGATGCCAGCGGATTGGTTGCAATGACGAAGAAATCCGACAGGATACCTGCGGCAATGGCCGTGATTTTGTCGTTTACTGTTTTACTGCTGGCTGCCTGTGGCGGGGGCGAGGGTGTGGACCCGGTGGTGGAGAATTTCGGCATCGCCTACGTGGTGCGCCCCTTGCCCGAGGATGGCAACAGCGACAGCCGCGAGTTGTTGGACTTCAAGGCCGGTGGCGATCTCTATTACCGCGACCTGGCCTCGCCGGGAGCCCGTGCGCGCAATATCACCGCAGACGTGACCGGCGGCCAGGGCGACGTGCGCGACGTGAGCGTCTCCTATGACGGCAGCAGGCTGTTGTTCGCCCTGCGTCTGCCTTCGATCGAGGGCGCCGATCCTGAGGACCAGCCCACGTGGAACATCTGGGAATACGATATCAGCGAAGACCGCCTGCGGCGCATCATCGCCTCCGATATCACCGCCGAGGCGGGCCAGGACCGCTCCCCCCAATACCTGCCCGACGGGCGCATCGTCTTCAGTTCCACGCGCCAGCGCCAGGCCAAGGCCACCCTGCTGGACGAAGGCAAGCCCCAGTTCGCGGCCCTGGACGAGCGGCGCCGGGAGCCGGCCTTCGTGCTCCATGTGATGGAGGCCGATGGCAGCGATATCCGCCAATTGTCCTTCAATCAGAGCCATGACCTGGACCCGGTGGTGCTGGCCAGTGGTGAGATTCTCTTCAGCCGTTGGGACAACATGGGAGGGCGCAACCAAGCGAGCCTCTACAAGATCCGGCCCGACGGCACCGGCCTGGAAGTGGTCTACGGCGCCCACAGCCATGCCGGCGACAGCGGACAGTTGCAGTTCCTGCGTCCCCGGGAAATGCCCGATGGCCGCCTGCTGGCCCTGCTCAAACCTTTTCGCAGCCCCTATGGCGGCGCCGACCTGATCACCATCGATATTGCCAATTTTGTCGATAATGACCAGCCTGCCGCCGACGGGTCAGCGGGCGACAGCGCCCAACAGCCGGCCACTATCCTGAAGGTAAGCACCGGCAGCGGCCCATCGGCCGGCGGCCGCTTCAGTGCCGCCTTTCCCCTCTGGGACGGTACCGTCCGCGCCTTGGTGAGTTGGACGCCCTGCCGCCTGCAGGCGGTGGATGGCCGCATCCTGCCCTGCACACCGGCACGTCTGGCCGAGCCCGATGTCCAGGAGGCCCCCCCGCTCTATGGCCTCTATCTCTACAATATGGATGACGACACCCAGGTGCCGCTGCTGGTGCCCCGCGAGGGCGTGATTTACACCGATGTGGTGGCTGCTCAGCAGCGCCGCCTGCCCGCCATCCTGGCCGATCGCAGCCTGGATGCCGATCTGGCGGAGGAGGGTGCGGGGGTGCTCGACATCCGCAGCGTCTATGATTTCGACGGTGTCTTCAATGGCCTGGGCGCGGCGGCTGCCGATATCGCCGAACTGGCGGACCCGGCGCGCACCCCGGCCGATGGGCGTCCCGCGCGCTTTCTGCGGGTGGTGAAGGCGGTGGCCATTCCCGACCGCAATCTGGTGCGGCTGCGGGGCACGGCCTTCGGGCGCAGCAGCCGCCAGCTGATGCGGGAGATCGTCGCCTACGCACCCATCGAGCCCGACGGCTCGGTGAAGATCAAGGTGCCCGCCAACGTGCCGCTGGCCATCAGCGTCCTGGACAAGGATGGCCGGCGCATCAGCAACCGCCACCAGAACTGGATCCAGCTGCGCCCTGGCGAGACCGTCACCTGCAACGGCTGCCACGACCACAACAGCGGTATTCCCCACGGCACCCCGCGGGGACCCGCGGCCCTCAACAGCGGCGCCGCCACCACGGGCCTGCCCTTTCCCAACACCGACCCCGCCCTGTTCGCCGACATGGGTGAGACCATGGCCGAGACCCGCACCCGGCTGGATGCCGCGGCGCTGACGCCCAGCGTCGACCTGGTCTATGAGGATGTCTGGACGGATGAGACGGCAGCGGGGCGGGGCAAAGACACGCCTTTCGCCTACCGCTACGGCGACCTGGCCACCCCGGCGCCGGCGCCGTCCGCCTGCCAGACGGCCTGGAGCCCGGCCTGCCGCATCGTGATCCATTACGAGACCCACATCCACCCACTGTGGGGCCGGGACCGCGGCGCCGATACCTGCACCCTGTGCCATGGCAGCCGCGACGCCATGGACAATCTGCAGGTGCCGGCAGCGCAACTAGACCTCAGTGACGGCGCCTCCAGCGACCAGCCCGCTCATTTCACCTCTTATCGGGAACTACTGTTCAACGACAATGAGCAGGAGATCGTCATGGGCGCCCTGCAGGACCGCCTGGTGCAGGCCACCGACGGCAACGGCAATCCCTTGTTCGAGACCGACGAGAACGGCGATCTCATCCTCGATGCCGCAGACAATCCCATTCCAGTGATGGTGACCGTCACCGTGCGCCCGGTGATGTCCACGGCTGGCGCTTTAGCCAGCAGCCGTTTCTTCGAGCTCTTCGCTCCCGGCGCCAGCCATGCCGGGCGCCTGGAGCCGGCGGAATTGCGCCTCATCGCCGAGTGGCTGGACATCGGAGCCCAGTACTACAATGACCCCTTTGCCGTGCCGCCGCCTTGAGATGGGAAGATCATCAATGCATTGGGATGCCGGAGGTTTCCTTAAAGAAATGGCCCCACCCGCCGTATATGCCTGAAAGCGGAGTGGCCCCGAGGACATGCAAATCCCTGCCTTGTTATTGATGATGGCATTGTGCCTGGCGACGAACGCCTTGGCTGCCAAGCCAGCAGTGGAAGCGGAAGTGGCGGACCCCTATCTGGAACTGCACACCGGGCCGGGCGCGGCCTATCCGGTTTTCTATGTGGTGGAGCGAGGCAGCAAGGTGCGCATCCTCAAGCGCCGCACTGGCTGGTTCAAGGTGCGCAGCGCCAAGGGCAAGGAGGGCTGGGCCGCGCGCAGCGACATGGAGCAGACACTGCTGGCCGCCGGCGTCCCCTTGCGCATCGCGGAGCCGGGGCGTGGCGAATTCAGCGCCCGGCGCTGGGAGATGGGAGTCCTGGGCGGCGATTTCGAAGGAGCCGACTCCATCACCCTGTATGGCGGCTATGCCTTCAATGCCAATTTGTCGGCGGAGTTATCAGTGGCACAGATACTGGGAGATTTTTCGGACAGCATCCTGGCGAATGTCAATGTGCTGGTCCAGCCCTTCCCCCGCTGGCGGGCCTCGCCCTTTTTCACCCTGGGCACGGGGGTCATCGACACCAATGCCCGCAAGACCGTGGTGGAGGCCCAGGACAGCACGGACCAGGTCAGTCACGTGGGGGCAGGCCTGCGGGCCTATCTGGGGCGGCGCTTCATCTTCCGCGCCGAATACAGGAATTACGTGATCTTCACCAGTAGAGACGACAACAAGGAAATCGACGAATGGCGCGCTGGCTTCGCATTCTTTTTCTGAAACGCTTTGCCGCTGAATTTGGGGCGGGGCTGGCGTTATTGCTGTTGGTGGCGCCGGCACTGGCCGGGCAGGAGCAAGTCATCGAACCGCAGTTGGAGCGCCGCGACATCAACGTGCCGAAGATCGACAGCGAGAATTTCGAGATCGGCCTCTTCGGCGGCGTCATGAGCGTGGAGGACTTCGGCACCAGCCCGGTCTATGGCGCGCGCGCGGCCTATCACGTCACCACGGGCTTGTTCGTGGAGGCCGCCTACGGGCGCACCGACACCGATGAGACCAGCTACGAGAAACTCAGCGGGGGCGCCAAACTGCTCACCGACAGCGAGCGCCAGTTGAGTTATTACAACTTCTCTTTGGGTTACAATCTGCTGCCGGGAGAGACCTTCCTCACCCGCAGGCTCGCCTTCACTTCCGATTTCTATGTCATCGCAGGTATCGGCAGCACCGACTTCGCCGGCGATCAGCGCTTTACCGTCAACTACGGCGCCGGCTACCGGCTGCTGGCCACGGACTGGCTGGCGGTCCATGTGGATGTCCGCGACCACTTGTTCGATTCGGACCTGCTGGGTGAGACCAAGACTACGCACAATATTGAGATCAGTGGCGGACTGACGGTCTTTTTTTGAGTGATGAATAATGGGTGATGAGTAATGAGTGATGAATGAAGATCTTCCTATTATCCATCACTCATCACCCATTACCCATTACTGCGCGAGTATCAACAGATGAGGTGTCACATGAATTTACGAATGAACAAACTGGCAGGCTATATCCTGCTCCTTGTGGCCATGCTGCTGCTGGCAGGCGCTGCCGTAGCCAAGGAGGTCTCGGGCCCGGCCCCTGACTTCACCCTCAAGAGCCGCGGCGGCGAGAACCTCAAGCTCAGCGAATTCCGCGGTGAGGTGGTGATGATCAACTTCTGGGCCTCCTGGTGCGGTCCCTGCCGCAAGGAGATGCCCCTCCTGGATCAGCTCTACCAGCGCTATCATCCCCTGGGCTTCACCATTCTCGGTGTCAACGTGGAAGAGGATTCGGAAGAGGCATTGCGCCTGTTGAAGGAAATCCCCGTGACCTTCCCCATTCTCTTCGATCGCGACAACAAGGTTTCGGAGACCTATGAACTGGTGGCCATGCCCACCACGGTGATGGTGGACCGCGACGGCAACATGCGTTTCGTCCACCTCGGCTATGTCCCCGGCTACGAACGGGAATACGAAGCCCAGATCAAGGCCCTGATCCGGGAGTGAGCATGCGCCCCGTATTCCTGCTTGTGATGTTGCTGCTACTGGGAGGCTGCGGAATCAAGCCCTGGGTGAAACCCTACGAGCGTCACCGGCTGGCGGACCCCATCATGAGTTTCAGCCGCGATCCGGTGTCCACGGCCTATAGCAACCACGTCTACGAGGCCCGCGAAGGGGCGCGCGGCGCAGAAGGCAGCCAGGGTGGGGGTTGTGGCTGCAATTAGGGGCAGACACCTGCTGGCGGGCCTGCTGGCGGCCCAGGGGTTGCTGGTGCCCCTGCTAGCGGCCGTGCTCCCCGAGGACCGCGCCGACGCCCTCTATCATTCTTATGATGGCGGCGGGGTGGAGGTCAACGGTCCGTCCATTTTGCTGCGCAAGCAAGTGGGCAAGTACAGTTCCTTTTCCGCCAACTACTATGTCGATTCCATCACCAGCGCCTCCATCGACGTGGTGACCGCCGCCAGTCCTTACGAGGAGCAGCGGGTGGAGAAGAGCATCGGCGGCGATTTCCTGTTCGACAAGACCATCATGAGCCTGGGTTTCACCAGCAGCGAGGAAAACGACTTCGATGCCAAGTCCGCCGCCTTCAGCATCAGCCAGGACCTGTTCGGCGACCTCACCACCGTCACCCTGGGCTATGTGCGCGGCTGGGACAAGATCGGCAAGCGCGGCGACCCGGCCTTCTCGGAAGACGCCGACAGCCAGCGCTACCGCATCGGCATCAGCCAGATCTTCACCAAGAACCTGATCGTGGCCCTGAACTTCGAGACGGTCACCGACGAGGGCTTCCTCAACAACCCGTACCGCTCGGTGCGCTTCCGAGACCCTGGCAGCGCCCTGGGTTACAGCTTCGAGCCCGAGGTCTATCCCCGCACCCGCACCAGCAACGCCATCGCCCTGCGCAGCCGCTACTATCTGCCCTACCGCGCATCGCTGCTGGGGGAATACCGCTACTACAACGACAGCTGGGGCATCGGCGCCCACAACATCGGCCTGGGTTACACCCACGCCTGGCGCGAGCACTGGCTGTTCGACCTCAAGTACCGCTACTACACCCAGGGCCACGCCGACTTCTACAGCGACCTCTTTCCCTACAGCCAAGCCCAGAACTTCCTGGCCCGCGACAAGGAGTTGAGCCGCTTCAGCAGCCACACGCTGGGCTTCGCCCTGAGCTATGAAGTCAGCCCCAAGGACTGGAGTTTCATCGATCGCGGCAGCGTGAATCTTTCGTATGACCGCATCTTTTTCGACTACGACGACTTCCGCGACCTCACCAGTGGCGGCAGCGCCGGGCAGGAGTCACTCTACAGTTTCAATGCCGACGTGCTGCAGCTGTATATTTCCCTTTGGTATTAGGCAGCAAGCATTGTATGACGGGGATCAAATACCTCCGTAGAGTGGGCGCCGCCCACCAAGAGCTTGTTTATCGTGAGGAGTAAGGTATGAGGGGTGAGGCACGGAATCAGCTCACGATCACCCCTCACCCCTCACCCC
>CAYRLE010000001.1:60790-102943 GCA_964425105.1 uncultured Gammaproteobacteria bacterium
TCACCCCTCACCCCTCACCCCAATAAGCGAAGGTTCTGGTAAGCGGTGCCCACCCTACTGAAGTTTATTCATTTCCGTCCTTCGCACACCGGAACCCCACGTCCTCCCCTGCCATCTCCGGTTCGGCGAACTGGCGGGTGGCGCCGCGGAAGAAGTAGCTCAGCGCGTAGTGGCCGATGCCGCCGCCGCCACCGCGGATGACTTTCATTTTTTCACCGAAGTATTCGCTCTGGTAGTCGGAGCCGGGGTAGGGGTGGTACCAGTCGGCCACCCATTCCCAGACGTTGCCGGCCATGTCGTAGGCGCCATAGGGTGATTTGTTCTTGGGGTAGGAGCCGGTGGGGGCGATGCCGTCTTCCCAGTCGGCGTCGTCGCCGGTGTTGGTGATGGTGGTGTCCCATTCGTTGCCCCAGGGGAATTCCAGGCCTTTGGGGCCGCGCGCGGCTTTTTCCCATTCCGCTTCCGTGGGCAGGCGTTTGCCGGCCCAGCGGCAGTAGGCGTCGGCGTAGTGCCAGGAGATGCCGGTGACGGGGAAGGGGTCGCGTTTTTTCTGTTCCGCCTCCATGGCGGCCATCAAGGCCTCGCGGTTCATCTTGGTGGTGTCCATGTCGAGGCGGAAGTGTTCGGCGCCGATGGTGCGCAGGCGTTTCATGTCCATGGTGGCGGCTTCTTCCATGGTCAGGCCGTAGCCGTTGTGGCCCCATTCATAGGGCAGCAGGCGCTTGGTGGCGAGGATGAAGGCCTTGAATTGCTTGTTGCTGACCTCAAAAGCGTCGATCCAGAACTCGGGCAGCCAGGCCTGTTGGCGCGGATGTTCATCGAGATAGATGGGGGTGGCAAAGCCGTAGCGGGACTGCAGACCTTCCTCGTCCACCTTGTTGCTGCCCATGATGAAGGGGCCTTTGGGCACCCGCACCATGGGCATCTCCAGGCTGTTGCCCGGCTGGTGTCCTACAGGCGCGGTGTCTTCAGTCATGGCGGTTGCGGCTGCGGTCGGGGGCGGTGCAGCAGCGCCGGGAGCGTCGGCGTTCTTGCTGCAGGCGGCGAGCAGGGGCAGGGTGAGGGTGCAGAGGGTCAATAATCGCTTCATGGGTATTTCCATTCAGGGCTGTTGGGCATCGCGCGCGCAGCGGAAGCCGAAGGTGTCGTTCTTGGTGCGGCGGGCGAAGAAGGCGCGGTTGTAGAGGGGCGCCGAGAGGCCGCATTTGTAGAAGGAGCAGTCGAACCAGGAGCCGCCCTTGAGAGTCTTGTAGCGCTCGCCGTAGTTCTCCGAGGGGGTGTGGTTGCCGGGGTAGGGCTGGTACCAGGAGGCGGTCCATTCCCAGACGTTGCCCGTCATGTCGTAGAGCCCGTAGGGGCTGGCGCCGGCGGCGAAGGCGCCCACCGGGGTGGTATCGCCGTCCTGGCCGATGGCCTGCCAGCGCACCGGGGTGTTGGCGCGGGTGACGTCGAAATCGTTGCCCCAGGGGAAGATGCGCCCATGGGGGCCGCGCCCGGCTTTCTCCCATTCCTTGTCCGTGGGCAGGCGCTTGCCGGCCCAGCGGCAGTAGGCGTCGGCGTCGTCCCAGGTGACGAAGGTGACGGGGTGGTCTGCCTTGCCCGGGGGATAGGTGCGGTTGCGGAAGTGGTCGGGGGAGCGGCGCCCGGTCTCGTCGATGAAGCGCTTGTACTGAAGATTGGTGACTTCATAGATGTCGATGTCGAAGGCCGGCAACTCCACCCTGTGCTCGGGGCCTTCGTCGGGCAGGCGCTCGTTGGTGCCGCGGATGAAGGGGCCAGCAGGCACTCGCGCCATCGCGTTGGGGGCGTCGCCGAGACGCGAGTCCTGGCTGTAGGCGGGATAACGCATCCCGGCGTCGGCGGGAATAGGGGTGTCGGGGGCGAAAGCCGAGAGCTCCGACTCGGCTGGGGAGGGGCTGTCTTTCAACGCCGGGCGGCCCGCCGCAGGCACGCCTTCATGGCATTGCCTGCACTTGCCTCCGCCCTGCACCTTGCCGAAGTCGATGTCCGCCGTATGGCAGTCCGCGCAGGGTTTCGCGCCGTGGATATGGTCGGCCGGTTTTTGCGGACCGGCTGCGGCGGCGCCGGCCAGCCAGCAGAAAAAAATCCAGCCGATGACGGCTGGATAGCTGCGGTATCTGTGGTTTTGCATCCCCTGTCTCACATCCTGGACTTAAAACTATTTGTATATTGTTTATACAACTATCTGAAATATATGAACTAGTGTTTTCATTTCGTCCCTTTTCGCCTGACATTTTAGAGGGCCGCGCCGCTGGCGTCCATGGGGGCCGAGGAATTTCCCTGCCACGAGCCGTGACGCTTTTGTGAGAATTGCGCCATCATGCCGTGACTTCTCCGCTGTGCAATAAGAAGCGTATCCGCCGGATACGATTGGACAACAAGCACCGAGGAGAAAAAGACATGAAAAGACTGATTGTACTGCTGTTGTTGGTGTGTGCCATGGTGGCGCTGCCAGCCCAGGCCCGGGAGGTTCGCGTCACCATCACCAACCTGACCCATGGCATTTATTTTACGCCGCTGCTGGTGGCCGCCCACGGCCCGGGGCAGCACCTGTTCATGGCGGGGAGCAAGGCCTCGCCCGAGTTGCAGGCCATGGCGGAGGGTGGCGACATCTCGGGACTGGCGGCGCAGCTTGCGGGGACGGATGCCCTGGTGGTGGAGAATCCGGCCGGTGGACTGCTGGCGCCGGGCGCCAGCACCACCCTGGAACTGGATGTGCACCGCAAGCAGCGCCACCTGTCGCTGGTGGCCATGATGCTGCCCACCAACGATGGTTTCGTGGGGCTGGACGGTCTGCGCATTCCCAGGCACCACGGCACCACGGTGCATTATCTGACCGCCTATGATGCCGGCACCGAGGCCAACGACGAGGTGATCAATGGCGGCGGCATGCCGGGGGTGGCAGGCATTCCAGCCGATCCCGGTGGCAATGGCGGCAGCGGCGCCAGCGGGGTGATCGACCGCGAAGTCAATCAGACGGTCCATGTGCACCGCGGCATCATTGGCGACATGCTGCAGGAGGGCGGCATCAGCGATCTGGACAGCCGGGTGCACCGCTGGTTGAATCCCGTCGCCAGGGTGACCATCAGCGTCGATTGAGCGTGAGGTGTCGGTGGATTGCGTTGCGCCAGGTTTGTTGTGGACGAGGCGCCTAGCGCCGTAATCCACCACGGAAGAAGGGGGCATCGCTATGATGCCCCCTGTTCCATTGTGATGAAGCCGCCGGGATAGGTATGATGCAGTCTGGGTAATCCATGAAGCGCAGAATTCTCATCGTCGAAGACAATCCCGAGATCGCCGATCTCATCGCCCTCCACCTCCGGGACATGGAGGTGGACAGCGATGTCGCCGGCGACGGCGAGCAGGCCCTGGCCATGTCCGGGTCCCGCTGTTATGACTTGGTGATCCTGGACCTGATGCTGCCCGTGCTGGACGGCCTGGAAGTATGCCGCCGGCTGCGCGCCAGGCCCCACTATGTGCCCATCATCATGCTCACCGCCCGTTCCGCGGAACTGGACCGGGTGCTGGGACTGGAGATGGGCGCCGACGACTATCTCACCAAGCCCTTCAGCATCCCAGAACTGCTGGCGCGGGTGCGGGCCCAGTTCCGGCGCCAGGCGGTGGTGGCCCAGGAATCGGTGAACAGTGACACGCCCCTGGTGTGCGGCGAGTTGCGTATCGAGCCTGCGCAACGGCGGGTCAGCGTGGCGGGCAGGGCGGTGGAACTCACCGCGCGCGAATTCGACCTGCTGCTGTATTTCGCCCGCCATCCAGGGCGGGTCTTCAGCCGCACCCAGCTGCTGGACAGGGTGTGGGGCTACAGCTACGAAGGCTACGAGCACACCGTCAACTCCCACATCAACCGCCTGCGCGCCAAGATCGAGCAGGATCCGGTGAAGCCTCGTTATATCCTCACCGTATGGGGCGTGGGCTACAAATTCCGGGACCGGGACGCCTGATGGGACGCACCCTCTACGGCAGGCTGGCCCTGGCCCTGGTGATCCTGCTGGTGGTGGTGGGGCTGGTCTACGGCCTGCTCAGCGTGCAGCTCACCCGCCATTATCAGCAGCAGCTGGATCAGGCCTTCAACCGCGACCTGGCGCAGAAGCTGGTGGCCGACCGCGGACTGGTGCGCGAAGGGCGCCTGGACCAGGCCGCGCTGAAGGAGACCTTCCAGGCCTATATGAACATCAATCCCAGCATCGAGATCTACCTGCTGGACCTGGATGGCCGGATCCTTGCCTATTCGGCCGATCCCGGCAAGGTCAAGCGGCGCCGGGTCTCCCTGGAGCCCATCCGGCGCTTTCTGGCAGGCGATGACGACTACCCCCTGCTAGGCGACGATCCGCGCAGCCACGAGCGTTACAAGCCCTTTTCGGTGACGCCGGTGCCGTCGCCCGCGGCTGCCCAGGGGTATCTCTACGTGGTGCTGCGCGGCGAGGCCTACGACCGGGTGGCGGCGCCCGCCCAAGAGGCCTTCCTGCTGCGCCTTACCGGCGGCGCCTTGGCGGCCAGCCTGCTGTTCGGGCTGTTGGCGGGGCTGCTGCTGTTCCGCTTTCTGACCCGCCGCCTCAACCGCCTGGCCCTGGCCATGGACAAGTTCCGGGACAGTGAATTCACCACCCTGGAGCCCTGGCCGGCAGTGGCCAGGGGCGACGAGATCGACCGCCTCGGCGCCACTTTCAAGGAGATGGCCGGACGCATCAGCGCCCAGCTGGATGCCTTGCGGCGCCAGGACGAGTTGCGCCGCCAGCTGGTGGCCAATGTCTCCCATGACCTGCGCACGCCCCTGGCGGTGTTGCAGGGCTATCTGGAAACCCTGCAGCTGAAATGGGATGAAATGAGCGCGCAACAGCGGCGCGGCTACCTCGATGCCGCCCTGCTCAACAGCGCGCGCCTCAGCCGGCAGATGGCCGGGCTGTTCGAACTGTCCCACCTGGAGGCGCGCGAGGACAGTCCGCGCCTGGAGTCCTTTCCCCTGGCGGAGCTGGTGCAGGATCTGGTGATGAAGTTCGCCCCCAAGGCCAGGGAACAGGACATCGCCCTGGATTTCACCAGCGCCCCGGACCTGCCCTTCGTCATGGCGGACCTGGCCCTCATGGAGCGGGTGCTGGAAAACCTGCTGGCCAATGCCATCGAACATACCGCAGCCGGCGGCCGGGTCACCATCGCCCTGAGTGCCGTGGACGACGGGGTGCGCGTGGAGGTGCGCGACAGCGGCAAGGGTATCCTGCCCGAGGATTTGCCCTTCGTCTTCGAGCGCTTCTATCAGGGGCAGGGGGGCAAGAAGAAACGGGGCCATGGCGGGCTCGGTCTGGCCATCAGCCGCCGCATCCTGGGACTTCACGGCAGCACCCTACAGGTGAGCAGCCGCGCCGGAGAGGGCAGCGTCTTCTTTTTTACCCTGCGCACCGTGGGTGCTGGCCAACGGCGGGAGTCCTGAGAAGGCGATGTCCAGAGTCGAGCACTTCAGGCCGCGGCGCCACCTGTGCGTGCCCGAACTGCAGGTGGGGCACGAACCCTTCCGCCTCTATACGGAGGGAGACGAACTCTACGAGGACATGCTGCATTCCATCGCCGGCGCCCGCTACGCCATTCGCCTGGAAAGCTACATCTTCGCCCCCGACGAGATCGGCTGGCGCTTTGCCGAGGCCCTGGCGGCGCGCGGCGACGAAGGCCTGCGGGTGCGGGTGATCATGGATGCGGCCGGCTCCCTGTTCTGGCATTCGCGCCAGCTGGCACGCTATCTGCGCGCCCATCAGGTCAGGGTGCGCTGGTTTCACCGCTGGGACTGGCGCCGCCCCTATCGCTACAACCGCCGCGACCACCGCAAGTTGCTGACCATAGACGACGACCATCTCTATCTGGGCGGCTTCAACATCCATCGCGAGAGCTCCCGCACTGTTTATGGCGAGCAGCGCTGGCGCGACACCCATGTGCGGCTCGAAGGGGAACTGGCCACGGTGGCCAAGCACATGTTCGAGCGCTTCTGGAAGGGGCGCAAGCGCTGGGTGGTGAAGCGCGAGCGGCGGGTCAATGTGCTGCTGCCCAATCACAACGGCCGCTGCCGCCATGCCCTGCACTGCCTCTATATGGAGCTCTTCCACCACGCCCGGCAACGGGTCTATCTCACCACACCCTATTTCGTACCCGACCACCGCACCCAGCATGCCCTGATGGAGGCGGCGCAGCGCGGCGTGGATGTGCGCCTGTTGGTGCCGGCCAAGAGCGACGTGCCCCTCACGCGCTGGGCAGCCCAGGCCGCCTATGCCGGTCTGCTGCAGAGCGGGGTACGGATCTTCGAATATCAGCCCCGGGTGCTGCACGCCAAGACCGCCGTGGCCGACGGCAGCTGGGCTACTCTCGGCACCGCCAACCTGGACTATCGCAGCTTTTTCCTGAATTATGAGTTGAACCTGGTGAGCCGCGACCTTGAACTGTGCGCCTGCCTGGAACAGCAGTTCCTCCAGGATCTGGAGGAGTCTGTGGAGATCACCGCCGGTAAATGGGCGCAACGCCACTTGGGGCATCATTTTCTGGAAATGATCGGCTGGCTGGCGCGGCGCTGGCTGTAAGGAACAAAGGGCCAAACATGAAAACCTTGAAACGCTTTTTCCAGATTGCCTGGGCCTTGGGCGGGCATTTCCTGTGGTGGGGGCTGGTATGGCTCCATGTCCTGAAACCCAGCTTGAGCCCCGCGCAGCGGCTTTCGCGGGTACTGGAGAGGCTGGGCACCACTTTCATCAAGTTGGGGCAAGGGCTGAGCCTGCGCCGCGATATACTGCCAGACGACTATGTGGAGGCGCTGCAGAGCCTGCAGGATCAGGTGCGGCCTTTTCCCAGCGAACTTGCCCGGCGTGAAGTCGAGGCGGCCCTGGGGAGCAGCATCGACAAGCTATTCCGGGAGTTCGACAGCGAACCGCTGGCAGCGGCATCCATCGCCCAGGTGCACAAGGCCGTGTT
Organism: uncultured Gammaproteobacteria bacterium; assembly: GCA_964425105.1. GTDB lineage: Bacteria > Pseudomonadota > Gammaproteobacteria > SZUA-140 > SZUA-140 > S012-109. The sequence continues at coordinate 67,775 of CAYRLE010000001.1, forward strand.
GCCCGATGGGCGCCGGGTGATCGTCAAGGTGCGGCGCCCGGGACTGCGCGATGAGGTGTTGCAGGATATCCGCCTGTTGAGTTGGGTGCTGCGTGTCGTGCTCCTTCTGGCGCCCCGTCTTCAGCAGTACGATCTGCTGGAAATCGTCAGGGAAAGCGGCGTCAACCTGCTCAAGGAACTGGACTTCCGTAGCGAGATGCGAAATATCCTGCGTTTCCAAGCCGCCTTCCAGGGCTCGGAGACGATTCATATTCCGGCAGCGGTCCCCGAACTCTGCACCGAGACGGTGCTGGTGCAGGAACTCAGCGGCGGGCGCCTGATCACCGACCCCTCCTTGCGTGAGCAGGGGCCGCAGCTGGCGATCAATTTCTTCGATGCCTATCTCCATCAGCTGTTCGTCATGGGCTTGATCCATGGCGACCCCCATCCCGGCAATCTCTTCATCATGGATGACGGCAAGATCTGTTTTCACGATTTCGGTCTGGTAGGCTATATCGACATGGCCACCCGGCGCAGTCTGGCGGCTTATTTTCTTGCCTTGATCAATCAGGATGGTGAATGGCTGCTGGATGCCTACCTGGATCTGGGTATGCTGAGTGGCGAGATCGACCAGCGCCAGGTCCAGCGCGGTCTGGAGGAGCTGATGCAGGAGTACGCAGCCCTGCCGCTGAAGGAATGGTCGCTGGCCACCGCCATGCTGGCGGCCGTGCGCATGGGCTGGGGGTATCAGCTGCGTCTGCCCTATAATCTGCTGATCCTGATGCGTGCCCTGTTCCTCATCGACTCGACGCTGCGCACCCTTGATCCGGAGTTCAATGTGATCGCCTACCTCCAGGACCGGGGGAAATCCCTGATGCGCACAGCGCTCAAGGAAGGTGGCGGTGAGGCGGTGAGCGCGCGTATGAAATATGAAGCCCTGGTGCTGGGACAGGAATTGCCCGGCGCCGTGGCCCGCTTTCTGCGGGGGATGCGGGAGCATGGTCCGGAAATCCCCTTGCGTCATCACGGGCTGCGCGATTTCGAGCGTCACATAGATCGCAGCAGCAACCGCATCGCACTGGCGCTGGTGGCCCTGGGGCTCTATATCGCCGCCTCGCTGTTGGCCCAGAGCACCATGCCACCCCTTTTGGGCGGCATGCCGCTGGTGGCCGTGATCGGCTATGGCCTGGCGCTGTGGGTGACCTTCCGCCTGTTGCACGGCATTTCCCGCTCCGGCCGCTTATAGGCCTGCCGTGTTGTGGCATTGACTGTACATGCAATGGTTTGTCCTGACGATTATCAGCGCCGTGAGTTTGGCCGCTGCCGATGCCCTGAGTAAAAAATACTTCCAGGACTGCTCGGGCTGGGAGTTACTGCTGCTGCGCTTCGGGGTGCCGGGCCTGATGCTGTTGCCGGTGCTCTTTATACAGCCCATTCCGGCAGTGCCCATGGCATTCTGGGGCGGCATGGTGATCCTGGTGCCTCTGGAGTTGATCGCCATGTGGTGCTATATGGTGGCCATCCGCGACTGTCCGCTCTATCTCACCTTGCCCTATCTGGCTTTTACTCCGGTGTTCAACGTGCTTACCGGCTATCTGGTGCTGGGGGAGTGGGTGAGCCTGCAGGGTTTTCTGGGCATCCTGCTGGTGGTGGGCGGCGCCTATCTGCTCAACCTGGACCGCTTCCATGTCCTGTCCCTGCAGGGATGGCTGGCGCCCTTGCGGGCCATTTTTCACGAGCGTGGCTCGCGCCTCATGCTGTTGGCTGCCGCCATCTACAGCCTGACCTCGGTGCTCAGCAAGTCCGTCATGCAATACGCCACGCCCGCCAGCTTCGGGCCCTTTTATTTCGTCGTGCTGGGCATGGTGGTGATCGGCATCACAGTGCTGCGTCAGCCGCGCAGCCTGATGCTCTTCAAGCACCGCAGCGCACCGCTGCTGGCGGTGGGGGGGCTCATGGCGCTCATGGTGGTGACGCATTTCCTGGCTATTGCCCTGGTGGAGGTGGCCTATATGATTGCCGTGAAACGCAGTAGCCTGCTGTTCGGGATCCTGTTCGGGGCCCTGCTGTTCGGCGAGCGTCAGGTGACACGCCATTTCGTGGCGGGTACTCTGATGGTATTGGGAGTGGCGCTGATTCTGCTTTAGAGTCCGCCTATAGCCGCGGGTGGTGGACGAGGTCATAGCATGGTGGGCAGTGCCCACTCTACGAATCTTGCCCGTTTTGCATAAGGGGGCGAGGGGGGGTACACATCATGAAGTGGTTGCTTGTTTCAGTGCTGGGTCTGATATCCACCCTGCTGCTGGCCTCCCTGGTGGCGGTCTACTGGCGCCGGCGGGGTGCTTTTTTCCAGGCTGGCGATGTCAGGCTCCATTACCGAGACGAAGGGGAGGGGGATGCTGTAGTGCTGCTCCACGGCTTTGCCGTGCACAGCGATCTCAACTGGCGCCACACTGGTGTGCTGCGGCGTTTGCGGCGTCATTTCCGGGTCATCACCCTGGACCTGCGCGGCCATGGCCTGAGCGACAAGCCACGGGACAGCGCCGCCTATGGTCTGGAGCTAGTGCATGACGTGCCGCGCCTGCTGGACCACCTGGGCATCAACCGGGCCCACCTGGTGGGCTATTCTCTGGGTGGCTTCATCGCCCTCAAGGCGGCGGACTGTCATGGTGAGCGTCTGCGCAGCGTGGCGGTGCTGGGGGCGGGCTGGGAGCGTCCCGATGATGAAGCCTTGTTCCAGAACCTGGCGCGTTGCGGTCAGGCCCTGTCCACGGGGCACGCCATCCCACCCCTGGGGCCGGCGCAGGCGCGGCCGGGACTTGTCTACACCTGGCTGACCAAGTTGGTCACCGCTTGCTTCGTGGATCAGCGCGCTCTGGGGAGCTTGGTAGACAGCCTTTACGAACTGACCCTGACGGAGGAGGCCTTGCGGGCACTGGCACCGCCCCTGTGCGCTGTCATCGGCGAACGGGACTATCTGCGCCCGGGGGCGGAGCGCCTCGTCGGGAGGGTGCCCGCGCTCGAATTCCATCTGCTGCGGGGCGCAGGGCATCTCAGCCTTGCCTGGCGCAGGGAGATGCACCAGATCCTGGAGGATTTCTTGCTCCGTCACGGAGGGGCGACGTAGTATACTTAAGACAAACGATAACATCACTGGAGGGATACCATGAGTAAGCAACTGAACCTGGATGCGCTACTGGAAAGTTTCAAACAACAGGCTGATGAGATCCGTCTGCAGATGCATCTGGCCAAGGCCGAGGCGCGCGATGAATGGGAGGATCTAGAGCAGAAACTGGAGGAACTGAAGGCCAAGGCGGATGTGGTGCGCAAGGAGGCCGGCGAGGCATCGGAGGATGTCCTGGAGGCGGCCAAACTCATGGCGGAGGAAATAAAAAACGGTTTCGATCGTATTCGCAAATTCCTCTAGGCAGTCATCGCCGTGTGGCCGCAGCACCACCGCGGCAGGTAGGGATTATCATTATTTTTTATCTCCAACAGTTGGCAGACATTCCATGATAGCTCTCTTCATAGCGGTTCATCTCCTGGCCGCCGTGGTATGGGTGGGAGGCATGTTCTTTGCCTATCTTATATTGCGCCCTGCGGCTGTGGCCGAACTGGAGGCGCCACAGCGTCTGCGTCTCTGGAGCAGGGTGCTGGGGAAATTCTTCGTCTGGGTGTGGGGCGCCGTGCTGCTGCTGCCCCTGACTGGCACTGCCCTGGCGCTGCAGTTGTTCGGCAGTTTTGCCCATGCCCCTCTCTACGTGCATGTCATGCTGATGCTGGGCAGCATCATGATCCTGATCTTTGCCCATGTGTATTTCTCACCCGCGCGGCGCCTGCACAAGGCAGTGCGTGAAGCATCCTGGCAGGAAGGCGGCCGGCAACTCAATCTCATCAGGAAGCTGGTGGGGGTCAACCTGGCCATAGGTCTGCTGGTGATTGCCGCCGCCAGCGGCGGCCGCTTTCTGGTCTGAGCCGGCAGGCGGCGGCATGACTATGAATGGTCACTCGGTCTACGATCATATCCGCAGCCTGAGCGATTCCGACCAGGACAGTGGCCAAGCGCTGCAGCGTTTCGCTCAATGCCTGCAACAGAGCTTCGGCTCCTCTCCCGTGGCCTTCATTAGCACCCGGGCCCTGGAGGACGATCACTTTCGCCTGCTGGCCCATTCCCGTTCCCATGACGATGCCCAGTTTACCGTCGCCGGTCTGTTCGATGGTGATGTGGAGCCGCCCGTGCAGCAGGATCCCTTGATCAGACGTTTGCGCAGCAGCACAGAACTGCACTCTATTCCGGGGGCGACCGGCGGCCCTGTGGCGCAGGTCTTGGGGTCTCCCGACATGATCCTGGCCATTCCCCTGTTTCTCGACGGGGAGGTGCATTACTGGCTGCTCATCGGCGACGCCGCTGAGGACATGGACCAGGAGCAGGCGTTATTGTTGGCCAATCTTGCTTTCACCTATATGGCGCGCATTTCCGACATCCGCCGTCTGCGCGCCACCCATGATCGCCTGCAGGGGGAACTATGCAAGATCGCCCACCTGCAGCAGATGCTATTGCCGGCCCTGGACGGCAAGATCTGCGGCCTGCGCAAGGCCGCCTATTTCAAGGCCTGCGAAGAGGCAGGCGGCGACTATTACGACATCGTCAGGCTGAGCCAGTATGCCGATCCTCAGCTGGCCGATGGCGACCACGACTACTGGGGCGTGATCATCGCCGATGCCGCTGGTCATGGTGCCGCGGCGGCAGTGGAGGTGGCCATGTTCGATGCCATCCTGCGTACCTATCGCGAGGGGCTGGCGCCGGGCCCAGCCAATGTCTTCACCTATGCCAACCGGCACCTCTTCACGCGCCTCATCCGTGGCTCCTATATCACCGCCTTTGCTGCCAATTACGATCCCCAGCAAAAACGCCTGCGCTATGTCAACGGCGGCCATCCGTCGCCCTTGCTGAAGCGTCGCGGGCAAGGGGTGTGCAGCCTGCCGGGGGAGGGGACAGGGATTCCGCTGGGCGTGACCCGCGACTACAGCTGGCGCAACAGTGAACTGGAATTGCAGGCGGGAGATATCCTGCTGCTCTATACCGATGGCGTAAGCGAGGCGGTTTCCAGGGGGGGCGAGCCGTTCGGTTGCGCACGGCTCACGGAGATCCTCGCCACTGCGCCTGAGAATCCCGAGACGATTCTTGAACAGCTGCGCACAGCGCTGTCCGCCCATCAGGAGGGCGTGCCCCAGCGTGACGACCAGACGGTGGTGGTGTTGCAGCTTGTCGCCAGTGAAGCAGGATAGTCTCTCATCCCCGCCAGCGCCGGACGCCATCGAGGTCGTGGACCTTTGCAAGCGTTTCCACAACGGGGTGTTGGCGGTGGATCACATCTCCTTCACCGTGCCCAGGGGCGCCACCTGCGCCCTGCTGGGGGGCAACGGTGCTGGCAAGACCACCACCATTTCCATGTTGCTGGGCTTGTTGCTGCCCAGCAGCGGCAGCATCCGTGTGCTGGGCGTCGATATGCTGCGGCACCGCTATCGGGCCTTGCCGCAAATGGGTTTCACCTCGCCCTATGTGGATCTGCCCCAGCGCCTGACGGTGGCCCAGAACCTGCTGGTCTATGCCCGCCTCTATGGCGTGCGCCGCCCCCGCCAGCGGCTTGAGGAACTGGCGGCAACCCTGGAGATCGGCGCTTTTCTGAAGCGCCCCTACGGTTCCCTGTCGGCCGGCCAGCGGACCCGTGTCAGCCTGGCGAAGTCCCTGCTCAACCGGCCGCAGGTACTGCTCATGGACGAACCGACCGCCTCCCTGGATCCCGACTCCGCGGACCGCATTCGCACCTGTCTGCGCGACTACCAGCACAGCAGCGGTGCCACCATCCTGCTGGCATCACACAACATGCAGGAGGTAGAGCGCCTCTGTGATCAGGTGTTGATGATGAGGCGCGGCGTCATCGCCGCCTGCGGCAGCCCGGCCGCTTTGTTGCAGCAGTACGGACGGAGCACCCTGGAGGATGTCTTCCTGGACATTGCCCGTCAGGATGAAGACGTGTCGTGCTGAGCCTGGCCGCCTCCCTCAACCGCATTGGCGCCATGGTGCTGCGCTATACCTATCTGTTACGCAGTTCCTGGCCACGGCTGCTGGAGTTGATCTACTGGCCTACGGTGCAGATGGTGCTGTGGGGTTTCATCAACCAGTTCCTGGTGGGGCAGAGTCCCTGGTTGGCCCAGGCGGCGGGCCTGTTCATTGCCGCGGTACTGCTTTGGGATGTGTTATTCCGAGCCCAGCTGGGGGTGTCGCTGGTGTTCTTCGAAGAGATGTATTCCCGCAACCTGGGGCACCTGTTCGTCAGTCCACTGCGCCCCCATGAGCTGGTGCTGGCCCTGTTGAGCATCAGCCTGCTGCGCACCCTCATCGGCGTTGGCGCCGCGGCGCTGCTGGCCATTGTCTTCTACCACTATTCGATTTTCGACATGGGCTTGTATCTGCTGGCCTTCTTTGTCAATCTGCTGGTGATGGGCTGGGCCATCGGCCTGCTGGTGGTGGCCCTGGTGCTGCGCTACGGCCTGGGCGCGGAAAGCCTGGCCTGGGTGGTGATCTTTGCCGTCACACCCATCAGCGGCGTCTATTATCCCATTTCGGTATTGCCCGAATGGCTGCACCCGGTGGCCTATGCGCTGCCTTCCAGCCATGTCTTCGAGGGGATGCGGGCGGTGCTGGTGGAGCATACCTTCCCCCTGGACCTGTTGCGCAATGCGCTGCTCCTCAACCTGCTGTACATGGCCCTGGGCATGGCCGTCTTCCTACATGCCTTCCAGGTGGCCCGCAAACGGGACCTGCTGTTGCATGTGGGTGAGTGAAGCAGGGTAAAGAGATCATGCTAGAGACGAACGCTTCCCCCTTTGCCAAAGGGGGAAGCATTAGTTGGATTCGTGTGGAGCGCCGCGGACAATCTTGAAGTCCTCAGTCAGCGCCCAGCAACACCTCCTTGGCCCGGTTGATCTGGGCGGCCAGGTAAGTGGAGCCGCTGCGGTCCGGGTGGAGTTTCTGTATCAGGCGGCGGTGGGCTGCGATGATGTCATCGCGCGTGGCGTCATTTTCCAGGCCAAGGATTTCATAGGCCTCGGCACGGCTCATGGAACTGCTGTTGCGGGTTGTCCTGCTGTTGTCCGCGGATGAATTGGCGCTGCGGGCATTGCGACTGCGGCCCAGAAATTGAGCAAGCAATGGTACATAGCGCAGCAGGGGCAAGAGGCGTTTCGCAAACAGCACCAGGGAGGCCAGCAGGCCCAACAGCCAGGGCAGGCGGCCGCTGACGGCGAGCAAGACAAGCGCGGCCACTGCCAGCCACAAGGCGGCGCCTTTTATGCGCGCCGCCACCTCGCGGGAGGGAGTGCTGTTGAACCAGCGCAGGAAAAGGAACAGCAGGACCAACGCTGCAATGACCAGGATGAAACGGGGAAACACGCCTACCCCCTTCAGCGTTGTTGATACTCGCCACCGCAAGGCAGCGCAGATGTAAAAGCCGGTGTGCCCGGCGGCTTGTCAATTTTCATAGCTGTTGCCTTTCGGCTTGGCGCCTGTCGGCGAGTTGGATGTTGCCTGCGTCCTCGCTGTGGAGAAAGAGGCGCAAAGCACTGCAGCTGGATGTCGAAGATGATAGGTGATGGGTGGTGATGAGGCAAGGACTGGCATGGAGGCAGCCCGAGGGCTGCCTCCATGCCAGATTGTTTATTTCTTGGTGCGCTTTTTCTTGCTCTTTTTCTTGGACTTCTTTTTCTTCTTTTTCTCCTCGAATCCGGTAATGATGGTGGGCCAGCGGCCATTGGTTTGGGCGATGGTCTTGGAGGCATGTCCCTTGGTGTGCAGATAGATCACGATCTCGCGGAAACGGTCGCCCTGATAGGTCCATTCCCGGGCCGCTCTCACCACACAGTCACCGCGTACCTTGGCGCACTGGATCTCCTGATCGATGGGTGCCTCCAGGGATTCGATGACCGCCTTTTTGATGTTTGCCAGCTGCGCCTTGTCGAGCTTGAGGCCGCCCAGCCATTCAGGGGCATTGATGTTGACGGTGGCAGCGGACACTGTAAAGGGCAGGAAAGCCAGTGCCGAGAGGAGTAAAGCTGAAAAGAGATGAGTCAGTCTGGAACCAAACACGATATTCCCCCTGTTTGTTGTTGTTGAGATTATAGATCGGTTTTACTTGAGTCTGAATATCAGTTTTATCTGAATTTATATACCATTCCAGTGAGGGGGAATCAAACGTCAGGGTGTGGCGGAGGCGGCTAAAAATCCGCTATCAGGATAATATCTGCTGCGGAAACAGGATGCTAGCGAAAGATTGGGTTATTTCGTGTCCTCTTGAAAGGACCGGGACAAGACCCCGCGCAATCCCCTATAATTGCCTGAGCCACAAGAGCGGAGGGCTGGGACTGAATTGCACCGGCTGTTTGTGCCGCAGTGCCTGCTCTATTTCACTGGTTTGGAAAATCATCTGCGAGAGGTCATCAAGGTGGACGAAGAACAGGCATCGGATGTGTTCAATACGGCGTCATGGCGAGCCGTCGAGCTAGGCAACCAGCTGGCATCGGAGGATGATGCCGCTGATGTATGGGATATCGCCGATGGACTGCTGGCAGGTGCCGTGCAGTACTGGCTCTATTCCCGGGAGCCTTGCGGCGACCCACGCTGTGAGGACTGCGCCTCTCATAGCACTGCAGGGCAGCGGCTCGCTGAACTGCTGCGCCTCACCCAGCAGTTTGCAGAAGAGAGCGATTATTTCCATACCCAGAATGATTCCAACGTGGGCCGTGCCTGAAGGTCGCCATTGCCAGGAAAGATCTCATGCCTTCACCCGATGAATTCGAACTGGAAGACGAGCCGCGCCTGGAAGTGGTGGCGGGGGACATCACCCGCCTCAAGGTGGATGCCATCGTCAATGCCGCCAATCTTGGTCTGCTGGGCGGTGGCGGGGTGGATGGCGCCATCCACCGCGCAGCGGGTCCGGAACTGCTGGCGGAATGCCGCACCCTTGGTGGTTGTCCCACCGGTGAGGCAAGGATCACGGGTGCTTACCGCCTGCCGGCGAAATATGTCATCCATACCGTCGGTCCCGTCTGGCATGGCGGCACCGAGGGGGAGCCCGAGTTGCTGGCCTCCTGCTACCGCAACTCTCTGGAACTGGCACTGCAGCATGGGGTGCGGTCTATTGCCTTTCCCGCCATCAGCTGTGGTGTCTACGGCTATCCCCTGGACGAGGCGGCACGTATCGCCGTGCAAGCAGTGCTGCGTTTCCTTGAGTGCCACGAACTGCCGGAAAAGGTCTATCTGGTATGTCTTGGCGAGGAGGTATGCCGCGCCTATCGTCGTGCCCTGCAGCAGGCTGGGGGCTGAGGGGGATCAGAACAAGAGACTGGCCATCTTACGCCGGTAGCTGTTGACCAGTTCGCCCTGGTTGCCGAGGATCTCAAAGGTGTCCAGCAGGCATCTGCGCCCCAGGTCGTCCTCGAAGCCGCGGTCGCGGCGCATGATTTCCAGAAACTGCTCCATGGCGCCTTCATAGTCCTCTGCGAGTATCTTGCGCGCTCCCAACTGGTGGCGCGCCTGGAGATCGCCTGGGTCGGCGGCCACGGTTTGTTCCAGGACCGGAATCTGCGGCGCTTCCTTGGCGGTCTGGGCGAAGCGTGCCAGGGCATGCAGCGCCTTGACCTGCTGTTCCTCGCGCTGCTCGAAGGATAGGCTGTCCAGCACGGCTATGGCCTGCTGTGGGGCATCGCACTGGATCAGGAGGCGGGCCAGGTTCAGCGCCACCTCCAGGTTGCCCGGGTCCATTTGCCGGGCCTGTTCCAGCAGGGTGCGGGCCTGTTCCCTGTTGCCGGTGTCCATCGCCACCAGTGCCGCGGTGAGCAGTTTGTCTGACGCCTTCTCGATGTGGCGCTCGATGATCTCCCGTATCAGTGGCTCGGGCTGCAGGCCCATGAATTCATCCACCACTTGGCCATGGCGGAATATTTTTACCGTAGGCAGGCTGCGCACACCATACTCCTGGGCGAGTTGCGGCTCTTTGTCGGTATCCACGGTGGCGAGGATGAATTGGCCCTGATATTCCTCTGCCAGGCTGTGGAGAATGGGCATCAGCATCTGGCATGGGGCGCACCAGGCTGCCCAGAAATCCACTACCACCGGCACCTCCCTGGAACGCGCCAGCACCACTGCGGGGAAATTCCCGGCGTCGGCCTCTACGATGTATGTATTTTCATTCATGGATTTATTGAGGATAAAGATAAAAGGGAAAAGATAAAAGGAGGAAACCAATAGTGTTTTCCCGTAGGGCGCTGCCCACCCTTCTACAGACTACCGACCGCGGTCCGCGGGTTCCTTCCCTTCCCAGCTGCACAATTCATACAAGCCGCACTCCCTGCATTTGGGCTGGCGCGCGGTACATATCCGCCGTCCATGGAGCACCAGGGCCAGGGTGAAGGCGCGCCACTGGCGCCGCGGGATCTTGGCCATCAGTTCTTCTTCGATGCGCTTGGGGTCGTCACTGAGGGCCAGCCCCAGGCGCCTGCTGACCCGCTTGACATGGGTGTCCACGGCGATGGCCTGTTCCCCGAAGGCGCAGGCGCGCAGCAGGTTGGCGGTCTTGCGCCCCACGCCGGGCAGCCTGGTCAGGTCCTCCAGCTTGCGGGGCACTTCGCCGCCGAAGTCTTCCAGCAGTGTGCGGCAGCAGGCGATAATTGTCTTGGCCTTGCGCTTGTAGAAGCCGGTGGAATGGATGTCCTGCTCCAGTTCGGCCAGCTTGGCCTCGGCATAGGCGCGGGCATTGCGGTATTTCCTGAACAGGCTGCGGGTCACTGCGTTGACCCGTTCATCCGTGCATTGGGTGGCAAGAATCAGGGCCACCAGCAGTTCCAGCGGCGAAGAGAAATGCAGTTCGATGCGGGGCCGCGGGTAGAGTTGCAGCAGGCGCCGCGTGATGGCTGCGCCCCTGCTGTCAGCGTTGGGCCGTGCTCTGTTCATGGGGCGCGAACGGCGCAACGCGGTCTGGACTGGGCATTGTCGGGGAACATGGTGCGAGTATAACCTGCTGCGCAGAGGGGAGTCAGCAGTGTATGATGATGACAGGTCCCGTCTGCAGAGAGGCCATGATTGTCATGAACAAGCAACCGACCGCCCATATCGCCTTTACTACCATCGAATTACTCATACCCCTGGCCGATTCCCTGAAGTCCAAACGGCGCGTGGTGAAGAGCCTCAAGGACCGCATCCGCAACCGTTTCAATGCCTCGGTGGCTGAGATCGCCTACCTGGAGGAGTGGCAGCGCAGCGTAATCGGCGTCACCATGATCGGTAATGAGCGCCGCCACCTGGAACAGGGCCACTCCGCCATCAGCCGTCTGCTGGAGGAGGTGGGCGATATCCAGCTATTGGAGGTGCGCATGGAATGGCTGTAAGCAGGGCGGGGCTGAAGTAAGGTCTTACGGGAGACGCTGCCTATCCAAGCTGATATCATGGCAATGCTCGGCGAGCGAGCAGCGCGTTTCAGTCTGTGGGAGTGAAGGCAATGACCCAGATCAAGGTGGTATTGTTCGACTTTGGCGGCGTCCTTGCGGACGAGGGGTTTCGTGAAGGCCTGTACGCCATTGCCAGGGACAACGGGCTGGAGCCGGAACCTTTCTACCGCGTTGCCCAGGATGTGGTCTATGAATCCGGTTTCGTCACCGGCACCGGCACGGAAGAAAAATTCTGGCGCGATATGCGCCTGCGCTTTCCCCTGCAGGGTACGGATCAGGCCCTGAGTGCGGAGATTCTGCAGCGCTTCGTGCTGCGGCCCGGCATGGTGCGGTTGGTGGAGCAGCTGCGCGCTGCTGGCCTGCTGACCGGCCTGCTCAGTGACCAGACGCTGTGGCTGGACCGCCTCGACCGGCGTGACCATTTCTACCGCCTCTTCGACCGGCTCTACATCAGCTGTCGCCTGCGCATGGGCAAGCGTGATCCCGCCCTGTTCCGCGAAGTATTGAAAGATCTCTCTGTGCCGGGACGGCAGGTGCTCTTCATCGATGATGATGGCGCCAATGTGGCGCGGGCCTGCGAAGCCGGCATGGTGGCCTTTCGCTTCCTGGACGAGGCCTCATGCCGGCAGCGCCTGGCTGAGTTGCTGGGCGAGGATGTCCTTGCCGCGGGCGCCTCATGAAGCAACCACTGTTGTCTGCAGGCGTTATCATCGTCAACCTGGAGCAGGGGGAGCCTCGTTATCTACTGCTGCGGGCCTACCAGCACTGGGATTTCCCCAAGGGCCTGGTGGAGGCGGGGGAGGACCCTCTGCAGGCGGCGATCCGCGAGGTCGAGGAGGAAACCACCATTCGCCAGCTGGATTTCAGCTGGGGCATGGATTACCGCGAGACACCCCCTTACGGGCGCGGCAAGATTGCCCGTTATTATCTGGCCCGCACTTCTCAGAGCGCGGTGGAACTGCCAGTCAGTCCTGAACTGGGGCGCCCGGAACACGATGAATACCGCTGGCTCGATTATCAGGCGGCGCGCCGGCTGCTCAATGAACGCCTCCGTCCCATACTCGATTGGGCGCGGGAGAAGGTGCAGGATAAGAAGCTTTGAGGAGGTGCATGAGTAAGCAGTAACCGTTATAGGCAGAAAGAGGGGCCGGCAATGACATCATTTACAATCTATAGCTTGACCAATCATGAGCTCATGCCACTGGAGAAGGTGTTTGAAAAACCTCTTGTCGAAAAAATAGACACGATTATTGCCGAGCGCCCCATTGATGACATGGGACATGCAGGGGCAGCCAAGCAGCACGACCAGCAGCACCTGGCAGAAGAGGCCTATCAGGCCATTCAGAAATTGCCCATCAGTTCGGCGGTTCTGTTGGCTGAACAGGTAATGTCTTCACCGGTAGTGACTTTGACGCCTGAAGCGAGTATCACTGAAGCATTGAGGCAATTCCAGCTGAACGCATTTCGACATGTCCCGGTTGTCTCATCAGCAGGCAGGCTGGTGGGCATTGTTTCTGATCGAGATATATTGCGATACCTGGCCGGTCTGACCAAGAGCTACCAGCGGCAGGTCCCGCAAACAAGCAACTCACGTGTCGATCAGTTAATGACGCCGCGGGTGCTGGCGGCAAGTGTGGATACCGATGTACGCTATATTGCCCGTTTGTTTGTCGAACAGCGTGTCGGGGCATTGCCGGTCACAAAAGAGGGTGACTTGCAAGGGATCATTACCCGCAGCGACGTGCTGGGTGCGGTCATGCGGCATTACTCACTGGAGTTATGGGCATAGTATATTTCTGTACCGTTGAGGGCTATCACTAGGGAACCTCTGACCAATTCATGAACCGGTGTCTGGCGGCAAACCCCCGGCTCTTGCGACATCCACGAGTACTGAGGTATTTCATGATGAGAGAGAATATCGCGCATTCCGGGGCTTGGGGGCTTGTTGCAATCATGGTCGTGGTGGCTTCCTGGCTGTTCTACCATTACTTCGCCCCCAAAACATGGCGCGAGTGGGCAAGCGCTGGCCTGGTGCAGGCATTCATTATTTCCTTGTATGCAGAGATGTATGGTTTTCCACTCACCATTTATCTGCTCGCGCGTTTTTCCGGTCTGGACCGTTACAATCTCAATGCCAATCTCTGGTCCTCATTGATCGGTATGGGTGAGACAGGGATGTTTGTCTCGATGCTGCTGGGCTACGCGCTATTGTTTGTCGGCATCGGCTTGTTCATCCAAGGCTGGCGTGAACTCTATCGTGCACGCCAGCAGAAGCAACTTGCAACAAGCGGTTTGTACGGCCTGGTGAGACATCCTCAGTATACCGGTCTGTTCATCGGACTCTTTGGCGAAGGGGTCGTGCATTGGCCTACACTGTTCTCGGTGGGCTTGTTTCCCATCATCGTAGTGGCCTATGTTTTGCTGGCGCGCAGTGAGGAAAAGCGCATGCTTGAACAATTCACAGAGGAATATCGCGCCTATCAGCAGCGGGTGCCGATGTTTTTACCGCACAAGGGACAATGGCGGCAGCTCCTGGAGCAGTCCAATAAAAAGGAGGAGGACAAGGATGGACCACCTCGTCGCTGATGATAGTGCAAGAACGTAGCAGACTGCCTCTGGCGACAGAGCCTCAGTGGTCGCTCCCATAGCCCGTTAACTCCACATAACCCCGCCCCTTCACCACTTTGCCGCCATGATTGCCCCGGATTGTCACCGCACCTTCCCAGTAACGCACCCTGGTATCCAATTCCTGATTTTCCAGCAGGGGGGCGATTTCCAGTTCCAGATTCCGCCGGGGAACAGTGAGACGCCAACGCAGCGGGTAACTGACGCCGCGTGGGCTGCGCCAGTAAGCCAAGGTGGTGAGGGTGACATCCTCCTGCTTCAGGTGCAGGGGGGCGCCGTGCGTGTCGATGAGGGTTCCGCTGCTGGCGGGATCGGCACTGCCATCTTTTCTCCGTAAGCGGTAGAACATGAGATCGTGGCCATCGTCCAGCTGCAGGGCGAACCAGTCCCAGCCCACCTGGCCGGGGGCCAGGGCGGCGCTGCTCCATTCCCGGTCCAGCCAACTCAGGCCGCTCACCTGCCGGCTGTTGCCGGCGATGGTGAGGGTGCCGCTGGTGGTGAGGCGCGGCTGGGAATAATAATAGGAGGCATGGCCAGGGAGGGCGCTCTTGCGGCTCAAGCCCTGATCACCTTGCAGGACGATGGGCTTGGCCGGGACAAGGCGCAGATCGATGGCGAATCCACCCTCGGCCGCGTGCAGTGTCCAGCCCTGGTCGTCGCCAGTGATGCGCCAGTCTTCCAGCCAGATCTGCAAGGGTTGCAGCCGGGCCCCGGCCAGGCCTGCGGCGCCGCGGGCGAAGCGCTCGAAGAAGTGAAAACGCTGCTGCTGTCCGTCGCTGATGGCAAAGTGCGCCATGTAGAGTTGATTGGTGGCCCAGGCCGAGCGGCGTTGTAACTCATGGGGGCTGAGGGCGATGCGGAAGATCACCAGCTGATAGCCATAGCGCTGCCCTTGTTCATCGCCCAGGTTGCCGGTGAAGTACCACCATTCACTGCGGTAGCGGGGGTGGGCGCCATGGTCCGCCGGGAAGTGAAAGTGGCGGGGGGCGAGCACTTTGGGAAACGCCGGATCGACTGTTCCCCCCAGTGCCGTGAACAGTGGGGATTGCTGCTGCGGGCCAGCTTGCTGTTGCGGATCCGTGGCGTCGCAGGCTGCCAAGCTTGTCAGCAGGAGCAGGGCGGGCAGCAGGGAGCGCGCCATGGGCTATTCCTCCCGCAGATCCCGCGCCGGTGGGAAGCGGGACAGGCGCCAGGCCGGATAGAGGGCCGCCAGCAGGGCTGCGAGTAGAGCCAGCAACAGGGCGCCGGCCAGGGTCTCTGCCGAGACTTGGCTGCTCATGGTCCAGCCGAAGGCGCGCCGGTTGATGACGTGAATCAGCAGCCAGGACAACAGCAGGCCGGCGGGCAGAGACAGCAGGCCCGCCAGCAAGCCCATGAAACCCGTCTGCACCAGCACCATCCTGATGATTTCCCCAGGCGTGGCGCCAGCGGCGCGCAGAACGGCGGTCTCCCGGCGGCGTTCCAGCTGCAGCGCCAGCAGGGCGCCGAGTACTGCCAGGAAGGCCACCGCCACGGCCAGCAGGCGCAAGATCCGGGTGATGGCAAAGGTGCGGTCGAAAATGGACAGGGAGTGTTCACGGATTTCACGGTTGGAGCGGACAGTTACTGCCTGTCCGCGCCTTGCCGCCAGCTTTCTCACTTCCTCCATGACTGTCGTCAACTCGGCACGGTCCTCGAGATAGAGCCCCAGTCCCCCCGTGCCGCGGTCTCGGAAGTGCTGCTCATAGAGCGCGCGTTCCATGAGCACCTGTCCCTGGGGGGCGGCATAGTCGTAATAGACACCCAGGATGGAGAACGACTGTTCACCGTGGTCGGTGGGCAGGACCATGGCGTCGCCGGGGCCGAGGCCACGTTGCAAGGAGAGGGGCTCGGAGATCAAAACTCCGGCGCCGGCCAGGAAGTCCTGCCACAGGCCCGGCCGCGCCGTCTTCAGGGCATAGCGGGGCTGCAGGCCGGGGGACAGGCCGAGGGCGAAGAGCTGCGTCAACTCTCCTTCCCTCTCCAGCATCACACGGCGGCCTCTGGAATGGGCCCGCAGCTGCGGCAGGGAGAGTATGTCCGCCATGAGCGAGGGGTTCAGGGCGCCATGGGCACGGCCCGATCCGAGGGCGGGTGCCGAGACATAGATGTCCGCATGGAGGGTGTCTTCCAGCCATTGGATCACGCTGCTGCGAAAGCTGCCGATCATGGTGCCGACACCCACGGTGGCCGCCAGGGCCAGCATCAATGCCGCTACGGCTATGCCGGTGCGGCTCAAGCCGGCATCCACGCCGCGGATGGCGAGCCGGTCGAGAACCTTGGTGAAAGGAACAAGCCGCTGTTGGGCAAGGGCGGCAGCACTTTTCCCTGTCAGCCAGGGGACGAGCAGGGCGAGCCCCACCATGATGGAGAACAGGGCGGCAAAGCCGGCGGCCAGGCTGGGACCGGCGAGGCCCAGCAGGGCTGCGCCTGCCGCTATCATAGTGCAGCCGCCCATCGCCAGGCGGGCGGCAAGCCGCTGGCTGCCGGATTCAAGCTGCGAACGCTGCAGGGCTTGGCGCGGGCGGCTGGCGCTGGCCTCCAGCGCGGCAGGCAGGGTGGCCAGGAGGGTGCCGCCCAGGCCCAGCAGGGCCGCCTTGAGCAGAGTGAGGGCTCCCAGGTGCAATTGATTCACGGTGACTTGAAAGTAGAGGTCATTGATGGTGCGGCTGATGAGTTGCACCAGCCCTTCAGCCAGCAGGATGCCGAGTCCCAACCCCAGCAGGGTGGCCGCTGCGCCCAGCAGCAGGCCTTCGGCCAGCAGCAGCCGGAACAACTCCCGGCGGGTAACGCCCAGCAGGCGCAGGATGCCCAGCTGGCGGCGGCGTTGCAGCACCAGGAAGCTCATGGTGTTGTAGATCAGGAACATGCCCACCAGCAGCGCCAGCAGACTCATGGCAGTCAGGTTGGTATGGAAGGCCTGGCTCATCTGTAACTGGACCGTGCCGCGGGAGGCTGCTGTCACTAGCCGCGCAGAATCCGGCAGCAGGGCACGGATTTCTGCCAGGCGCCGTTTCCCGGCGGCGCCCGTCGGCAGTTTCAGGTCGATGCGGGAGAGGACGCCAAGCTGGGCGGAGATTTCCTGGGCAGTGGCGATGTCCATCACCATGAGGCCATCGAGAGCGGCCTGAGGTTCGCCAGTCAGCAGGCCCGCCAGCACCAGTTGCTGCTTGCGGCCCGCCACTTGCACCTCGAAGCGGTCGCCGGGCGTGATGCCGAGACGCGCAGCCGTGGAGGCCGTCAGCAAGACGCTGTCGCTGCGGGTCAGCAGCCTGACGAGGGTTTCCCTGCCCTGGAGCCCGAGGCCTGGATACATGCCGGGGCGGGCCAGTGGATCGATGCCCAGGAGATGCAGGACTTCCCCCTTGCTGCGGCCATAGGCCTCCACCACGGGGGCGCTGTCGCGCAGCCCCAGCTGCAGACGCAGCTTGAGATAGAGTCCCTCTTCCAGTCCGCCCGGCGTGGCGACAATCTGATGGCTGGCCGCCCCGTTGACGGTCGCCATGGAGAGGCGGAAGGCGTGCGCGGCGCTTTCATTGGCAAGGTCCACCGCCGTGACCATGGCCACTCCCAGGGTGATGCCCAGCAATGCCAGCATCAGCTGCCAGGGATGGTGGCGCAGGAAGCGCAGGCCCGCGCGCTGCAGAATGGCGGATCTCATGTCTCCTGCTGTTCCAGGAGGCGGCCGTTGCGGAGTAGCAGGATGCGATCTGCCATGGCGGCCGCCTCGCTCGAATGGGTTGCCATGATGAGGGTGTGTCCTGCCTGGCGCACCAGCCGGTCCAGCAGTGCCAGCGCCTCTGTACCGCTCTCCTGATCCAGGTTGCCGGTGGGCTCGTCGGCCAGCACCAGGAGTGGCTCGTGGGCCAGGGCGCGGGCGATGGCCACCCGCTGCTGCTCCCCGCCTGAGAGGCGGTCGGGAAAGCTGCCGGCCCGCGCCTCCAGCGCCACGGCCTGCAGCATCTCATCGGCCCGTGTGCCAGGCAAGCCGTTGAGTTCCAGGGACAGGAGGATGTTCTCACGCACCGTCAAGGTGGGCAGAAGATTGAAGAACTGGTAGACGAAACCGATGTGGCGGCGCCGGAACAGGGTGCGCCGGTGCTCGTCCATGGCGCTCAGGTCCATGCCCTGGATGAGGATCCGGCCGCTGGTGGGCAGGTCGATGCCGCTGATGAGATTGAGGAGGGTGGATTTGCCTGAGCCGCTGCGGCCCATGATGGCCACGCACTGACCGCGCTTCACTTCCAGATCGAGTTGCTCCAGCACGCAACGGCTGCGCTTTCCCTCCTGATACTCGTAGTCGAGGCTCTGCAGTGAGAGCAGAATGGGTGAGTTGCCTGGGTTTGTATGGTCAGTCATTGCATTGTGTTGTGACCGCTGTGCCTGGAGTGGTCAGCCTTGCTGTATGTGAGGAGGCGGGCCTAACTCAATGATTTGCCAAGAACAAAAGTGATCAGATATTTCCTCTGTCATATAAGACTATTTTGATATATATTGCAGTGATCCTTGTTTTAACACTCTGGCGGTTGATCCGAGTCCCGCACAATTATAATAATAAGCAGCTGGTGTCCGACTGTCGGCATGCGTGATAGATGGCGAAATTCAATGACCAAACGCTGATCGCCCTGATCAGCGACTTTCAGTCGCAGTTTACCACCGCTGCAGATGCCCATTCCCTTTTTTCCGGAATCCTGGATCATTTCCTGCGCCTGACCGGTAGTGAATTCGGTTTTATTGCCGAGGTCCTGCAGCGCGATACGGGTGAATCCTATCTGCAGACCCGGGCCATCACCGACATCAGTTGGAATGAGGAAAGCAGGAAGATCTTCGACCGCTCGGTCAACCAGGGTTTGGAATTCAGCAATCTGGATACGCTCTATGGCCGGGTTGTGAGCAGTGCCCAGGCTGTCTTTTCCAATGTTCTTGCGGACCCCAGGCGCAGCGGGCTGCCGCCCGGCCACCCGCCCCTCAACGCCTTTGCCGGCTTGCCGTTTTTCTGCGGGGAGCGCCTAGTGGGCATGGTCGCCCTGGCCAATCGTCCGGGCGGCTATGAGGAGGACCTCGGCGAGCAACTGCGGCCGCTGCTGGATACCTGCGCCATACTCATCGAGGCCGGCAAGGGGCGCCTGTTGTTGAACAGCCAGCGTCAACTGTTCGAGGCCCAGCGTCTGGCCCATCTGGGCAACTGGGAGTTGGACCTGGTGAGCGGTGAACTGCATTGGTCCGATGAGGTCTATCGTATTTTCGGTTACCAGCCCGGTGAGTTTGCGGCTTCCTATGAAGCCTTTCTGGAGGCCGTGCATCCCGAGGACAGGGAACGGGTGAACAAGGCCTACACGGAATCGGTGGCCAACAGGACGAGCTACGATATCGAGCATCGCCTGTTGCTCAGAGACGGCACCCTGAAATACGTCAATGAGCGTTGCCAGACTTTCTACGATGATGATGGCAGGCCTCTGCGCTCCATCGGCACCATCCAGGACATCACCGAGAGGAAGGAAGTTGAGAACGCGCTCCATCATGAAATCACCCAGCGCAACCGCATCGAGCGCGCCCTGCAGGAGGTGGCCGCAGCCGTTTCATCCAGCACCGGCACGGAATTCTTCCGTATGCTGGTGCGCCAGCTGACCCGCGTTCTGGATGCCGATATTGCCTTGATCGGCGAGGTGTGTGGCGAGGCGTTTGAGCGGGTCGAGACGGTGGCGGCCTGTGTCGATGGCGAGATCGTGGAAAATTTCAGTTACTCGCTGAGCGCAACACCCTGTCGCAAGGTGGCCGAACAGGGTGTGTGTTTTTATCCGGAGAACATTCGCGACTTGTTTCCCGATGACTATCTGCTCATGGAAATGAACGTCGAGAGCTATCTCGGGGCGCCGTTGCTCGATATGGAGGGCCATGTGCTGGGCCTGGTGGTGGTCATGAAATGTGCTCCCATGAAGGACCGCCAGCCCACAGAGTCCATCCTGCGCATCTTTGCGGCGCGCATTGCCGCCGAGTTGCAGCACAAGAAGACGCTGGAGAAGATCCGGGGACTGGAGACCTTTCCCGCGGAAAACCCCGGCCCGGTGCTGCGCATCAGGGGGGACGGTGTCATCCTCTACGCCAATCAGGGCAGCCGGCCATTGCTGGAACACTGGGGATGTCAGAAAGGGCAGACGGTGCCGGTGGCTTTTCTGCGCAAGTGTATCTCCTGCTTGGCGGAGAACTGCCCCCTGGAGCTTGATCTGGCCTTTGGCGAGCATGAATACTCTCTGCTGCTGGCGCCCAACATCGAGAACTACCATGTCAATGTCTATGGCCGAGATATCAGCGAGCGCCGCCAGGCCCAGGCGCAAATGGTCAAGCTGTCCAGCGCTCTGGAACAAATCGCCGACTCGGTGATCATCACCAACCGACAGGGGGTGATCGAGTATGTCAATCCGGCCTTCGAGGCCACCACCGGCTATAGCCGCGAGGAGGCCATCGGCAATAAGCCCAGCCTGGTGAAGTCGGGGCGCCATGGGCCCGAATTCTATCAGCAGCTGTGGCGCACCATCCTGCGCGGTGAGATCTACCGCGACATGTTCATCAACCGTAAAAAAGACGGCGCCCTCTATTACGAAGAGAAAACCATCACCCCCCTCAAGGACAGTGCGGGGGGCATCAGCCATTTCGTTTCCACTGGCAAGGACATCACGCGCCGCATGGAGGCCGAAGAACGTCTCCATCACCTGGCCTATCACGATATGCTGACCAATCTCCCCAACCGCGCCCTGTTCATGGACCGCATCGAGCATGCCATGTCGCGGCGGCGCGGCGGGACCCAGCGCCTGGCCTTGTTGTTTCTGGATCTGGACCGCTTCAAAAATATCAACGACACCCTGGGGCATGATGTGGGGGACCGCCTGCTGCAGACCATTGCCTTACGTATTATGCAGTGTGTGCGTGAAGGCGACACCGTGGCGCGCTTTGGCGGGGACGAGTTCGCCATCCTGCTGGAGGATGTGGCAAGCAGCGATGCGGTCGGCCAGGTGGCGAGAAAGTTTATCGAGGTGATCGAGAAGCCCATCGAAGTGGAGGGCCATGAACTGTTCGCCACCGCCAGCATCGGCATCAGCTTCTTTCCCGATGATGCAGACAATGCCAATATTCTCTTGAAGAACGCCGATACGGCCATGTACCGGGCCAAGGACACGGGCCGTAACACCTATCAGTTCTATTCCCGGGAGATGGGCACCAAGGCCTTCGAGCGCCTTTCCCTGGAAACCAGCCTGCGCCATGCCCTGGATCGTGGTGAATTCCTGTTGCATTATCAGCCCCAGATCGATATCCAGAGCGGCAGGATTATCGGTGTGGAATCCCTGATCCGCTGGCAGCATCCCGAACTGGGACTGGTCCAGCCCCTGAAGTTCATTCCCCTGCTGGAGGAAACCGGCCTGATCGTGCCGGTTGGCGAGTGGATTCTGGAAACAGCCTGCGAGCAGTTGAAGTCCTGGCATGAAGTGCATGGTGTCCTGCCGCGCCTGTCCATCAATCTCTCGGGGCGGCAGTTTTTCGATCCCGGCCTGAAAATGCAGTTGGACCTGTTGTTGAGGAAGTCAGGTTTGGAACCACATGTCCTGGAGCTGGAGATCACGGAAACCGTGCTCATGCAGAACGACCGGGCCACGCGTGAGAACCTCGGTGCCTTGCAGGAACTGGGGCTGCGCCTGTCCATCGATGACTTTGGTACCGGCTACTCCTCACTCAGTTATTTGAAGCGCTTTCCTATCGATACCCTGAAAATCGATCGCTCTTTTATTCGTGATCTCACCATCGACCCCGATGATGCCGCCATTGTGTCGGCCATTATCGTGATGGCCCACAGCCTCAAGCTGGAGGTTATTGCCGAAGGCGTGGAGACCCGGGAACAGCTGGATTTTCTGAGAGCGAAGCAGTGCGATGCCATGCAGGGCTATCTGTTCAGCAAGCCGGTGAGTACCCAGGAACTGGGGCGCCTGCTGGACTTGGAGTGACATGGCATCCAATTGTTGCCAAAGCAGAACGGGGCAATGTCCATTTTCAGCTTGACTTGCGCTATCATGACAGCAGGCATACACAGAGAGGGAGGTTCCTGATGACCATTGCACACAAGCCACCATATGTGGGTTCACCAGATCCGGAGTTGAAGACCTCTCCCATCGTAGAGGCCAGCGATGAGGCCGCCGATGAGATCATGCCGGAACTGGAGAACTATCCGGTGTGCTATTTCAACAATGTCAGCTACCAGAACGGTACCTATGTCTGCAGCGGCAGCGGGGAACTGCTGCGTTGCGAGAGAGGCGTGTGGGTTCAGGCTGGAAGCTGCGATCCCGACAACCCTTAAACCATGCCTTGTTGACCATCTTAGGCTGAGGCAGCCCGCCCAGCCCCGAAAAAATTCATCATGAATAGGCCTCATCGCTCGCCAGCCTGGTGGTGGGCGCGAGGCGGTCATGTCAGAATTCTTTACGACCAGAGTACCTTCAGAAGGCACATGCTGGTCCTCCGCAATATATAGATATCCCCCTGGAACATATATAGATTTATCTCATGTCTATGGGGGGCGCATGGCTTTACGCCTGACTTTTATTGTCAGGATTTCTTACACTACACTGAATTTGCTCCTCATTACGCCCCGGGGCTACCCCTGATCGTGTTAAATTTAACTACAATATCAAGAAGTTATAGTGTTCTTTGATGTGTGCGGTGTATATCTTGCACTAAGTTACGAGGTGGAGAGGATATTTGTGTAAGAAATATTCATTTGAATTACTAACTTATATAACGGAAGGGGCACTGAACAATGAAAACAAAACGAGGATTATTCACAGGCTCGCTGTTGGCCGGACTGGCCTCCATGGTGTTGCTGGCACTGGCGGGGACCGCGCAGGCCGTTCCATTTCAGACGGGGGACGTATTTGCTGCTGTGGCTAATGGGCAAGTGCAGCACTGGCGCGCCGGCAGCGGTCTGCTGGCCACTTACAGCGATGGTCAGGGCGGGTTCACCACCGGCATGGCCTTCGACTCCACGGGCAATCTTTACATGACCAACTTTAGCAACAGCAACATCAGCAAATTCGACAACAACGGCAATTTCCTCGGCACCTGGGCGAGCAACGATAGCTTTTCTTCCAATGAATCCATCTTGTTCGATGCCTCAGGAAATGCCTATATTGGCCAAGCGAGTGGAACGAAGGACATCATCAAGCGCGCCGCGGACGGAACCTTCATCGCGCGCTATGATGTCGCCACTGAGAGTGTTGGATCAGATTGGATCGACCTGGCCGCGGACCAGAAAACTATGTATTACACCTCGGAGGGGCGCAGGATCATGCGCTATGACGTTGCGGCCGATACCCAGCTTGCCGACTTTGCCACCCTGTCAGGATCAGGAAACGCCTTTGCCTTGCGCTTGCTGGGGGATGGTGGCCTGCTGGTAGCGGACAAAAGCAACATCAAGCGGCTGGACAGTACGGGGGCCGTCACCCAGACCTATGATGTCACCGGCCAGGATAGCTGGTTCTCGCTGAACCTGGATCCGGATAATGCCACTTTCTGGAGCGGTGACTTTGGCACTGGCAAGCTCTTCCAGTTCAATATCGCAAGTGGCGCGCTGCTGAATACCTTCGATACTGGTACCGGAAGCAGGCGTCTGTTCGGTGTTGCTGTGTTCGGTGAAATCACCCAAGGTGGCGGCGGCGGCGGGGGCGGCACGGTGCCCGAGCCTGCCACGCTGCTGTTGTTTGGCCTGGGTCTTCTGGGACTTGCCTTTGCAAATGCAAAAAGGAATGCTCATACCATGAGTGCATAACCCAATAGCAGTTCAATCAGTGAAAAACCCGCCAATTCGGCAAAGGATTGGCGGGTTTTTTCCTGTGAAATAAAGGGTATGAGGCTGTCATTGCTTGGCAGGAGCTCCTCTCTTCTGGTCAATGGCAGTTGCTGAGGCCATCGATGAGACTGTTCATGGCCCGATCCACCAGGGGGGTGTCCGCCACCACTTCCGCTTTGCCCTTGCGCAGTTCCTCGGCAAATTGATAGAAGGTCAGGTTTCTGGTGTTTTTGCCGTTGCGGTTGGTGAACATATAGATGCCGGTGGTGGTATTGATCCAGGTGAGTTTTTCCTGTGAGATACTGCCATTTCCTTGGGCAAAGGCGATCCAGGTGCCATTTTCCATCTCCTGGGCCATACGGGTGTATTCGTCTTCGATCTCATTCACCATGCCGCCGCCCTGGGTGTTGCTGAGGGTGATTTCCTCCACTTCCAGTGTGCCTTGCTCGATCTGGGCCAGAATCTCCGCGGCGCGCAACCCTGCCATCTTCTTCATGGCTGCCAGCGCTGTGCCTTCGCCCGGTTCCTGCACCCGCCCCCTGCCGGCGTATGCCATGTCATCTCCGGGGTTCTCCAGGCTGGAGGAGACCGTCTCGTCTGCACATTGCTCAGGCGGACATTCCTGTGCTTCATCAGTATCGGTCTGTGGCGCAGCAGCTTGTACCGGAGCCTGACCAACATCAATGTCATCCTGGTATTCTTCGCCTTCCGCAGCAGATATCCGGTTGTTGCGTGAACTGACCGCCTCACTGTGGCAGCGCGCCAGTCTCGAGAAGAAACGCTCCTTCTCTTCGAGCGGCATTTCAACGAGGTTCATGCCTTGCTGCAGGCTTTCCAGCAGCGAGGGAAGTGCGGCCACCAGCTGTTTGCGTTCTTCTTGCGTTTTTTTGGGGGCAATACTCCAGATGAGGTTGTCCATGGTCTCGACACCGCTGATCCAGGCATCGCTTTCGTCACCTTCCATGAGAAAGGTCATCATCAACAGGGTCTTCCAGTGTTCAGAGAGAAATTCCTGCACGATCTCGTTGAGATCGCTCTGCTCGAGACGCGCTCTGACTTCCTCGGCCGCCTTGAGGCGGGCGCGTTCCAATTGTTCCTGTTCCGCCGCTTCCTGCTGCAGACGTTCCAGGTCTTCGCTGGCCCGCTGTTCCAGTTCTTCCAGGTGGGCTTCCAATTCTGCCAGCACTTCTGCAAAGATGTCCACATCATCCTCGAACTCACTGATGACCCGCTGCACCAGGCTGTCGGCCGTGAGGTACAGATCCTCTGCATCTTTGTCTTCACTGAAGCCGATGGCCGCCTGGGAGAGGGTGTCGAGGAACTTGCGTGCCGGATGATTCTTTCGGGAGAAGAAGCTCTTATCCAGCATCACCACCTTGAGGATAGGGATCTGCAGCCTGCCGATGACGGCCTGCATGCGGTCCGGAATATTCTTGTCCTCGAGGATGTAGTCGAAGAGCATGGCGACAATGTCGATGGTCTGGTCCTGCTCCTGTGCCAGCACACCCAAGACCTGGTGGTCTTTCAGCTGACGCAGCATATTGGTGGTGCCGCTGCCAAGCAGCGAAACATCGGCACCCGCACTGGCGAGCAATTCCATATCGCCGTGCTGCAGTTGGGTCAGGTTGTTGAGCAGGCGGGTGGCCGGCAACGGCGCTGTGCCGCCACTGCTGCCATACACGGCGCCGGGGTTCATGGATTGTCTTTGGGTCAGCAGTTGCTGGATGGTGGCGAAGTGATCCATGTCTTCTGTGTCGCCCTTCATCTCAGTGGCGACAAACCCTTCATAGTGGTGCGCGCCTGGCGCTCCTGGTGTACGTTGAATGGCGTAGTCGATGCGCGGCAGGATATTGTTCTGGGCCAAGTGTTCATTGAGTTGCTGGTAGACGTGGCGCAGGTCCGGCACGACAAATTTCTCGAACAATTTGAGAATGATCAGCTTGACCTTGATATCCGTTTCTAGTTCGTTGCAGGCTTCCTTGAAGGCATTGCAGATGAGCATTGGGTTGAAAGGGTTGGCTTCTTCGGCCAGTTCAGGCTTGTTGAGCAGCAGGCCAACCCGGGTGTCGAGGGCGAACAACTCCTCCTTGCACAGGTGATGGACCTTGCTCACCATGTTGGTGATGGCCAGCGAGGTTTCCAGGTGATTGTCCTCCACCAGCATCAGTTCGCCCTCCAGGGGCAGATCTCCCTGCACTGTGTCTGCTGCGGCGGCATCGTTTTCTATGATGCCGATGCAATCTTTCTGAAAACGGTCACTGAATATTGCCTCCATATCCTTGCGCTTCAAGCGCACTTCTCGCATAGCATCGAAATAGAGGGTCTGCACCACATTGCTTTCTGCCTTTTCAGCAAGTTCGAAAAGGGCGTCATCCACCTGTCCCATCATTGTCGCCAATGATTTGGACAGCCCCTCTGCCGCCAGCCCACTGCACTCCTGCAGCAGTTTGACAGCCTTGCTGGGTTTCATGAAACTCTTGATGGGTACAACTTTCGGTATCATTTTGTCAGCCATTTCAACCACCCGTCATATGCGCTTACACTACCGTTATTGGCAGCATCACAAATACCATGAGCTGAGCCTCCGGATCTGTGACTGGACTCTCAGATTCGCCCTTGGCAACTTGCGAGATCTTGTGTTCGGGACATCTGTCAACAAGGTGTATGCAGTTCGTTGTTGTTGTTATGAGTGACAGGTGAGGTCAGCCAACGAGGAGGGGACCGCCATGTTGACCATCAATGGGGCCATGGGCGAGGGCGGTGGCCAGATCCTGCGCACTGCGTTGGCCCTGTCCCTTTGTCTGAAGCGCCCCTTTGTCATGATCAACATCCGCCAGGCCAGAGAGAGGCCGGGGCTGATGCGCCAGCATCTGGCGGCGGTCAAGGCCGCCGCGGCAGTGGGCCGGGCGCATGTGAATGGCGCTGCGCTGGGTTCCCGGCGCCTGGTTTTCGAGCCCACCGCAATCCATGCCGGCGATTATCGCTTCGACATCGGTTCCGCTGGCAGCACCACCCTGGTGCTGCAGACCATTTTGCCGGCGTTGCTTCAGGGGTGCCAGATATCACGGGTGGTGTTGGAGGGGGGGACCCATAATCCACTGGCGCCTCCCTATGACTTTCTGGCTAATGCTTTCCTGCCGCTGCTGCACAGGATGGGGGCTCAGGTGTCACTGCGTCTCCTGCGCCCTGGCTTCTACCCTGCCGGTGGTGGCTGCATCGAAGCCGTCATCGAGCCGCAGGCCGCCTGGCGCCCCCTGCGGCTGAAGCAGCGTGGTGCTGTGCAGGCGATCCAGGCCGAGGTGCTGCTTGCCCGCCTGCCGCGGCACATCGCAAGGCGCGAGTTGGCGGTGCTTGCAGACCGCCTGCCGCTCAGCAGGAGCCGCATTGTCGCCTACCGGGAGCGGGAGGTCAGTGGTCCCGGCAATGTGGCGGTGGTGACGGTCGCCTGCCAGCAGGTGACGGAAGTCTTCACCGGTTTCGGCATGCGCGGGGTGAGGGCGGAGGAGGTGGCCGAGGGGGTGGCGGCTGCGGCGCAGCGCTATCTCGAGGCTGGCGTGCCGGTGGGCGTGCACCTGGCCGATCAGCTGCTGCTGCCAGTGGCGCTGGCTGGCGGCGGCAGCTACTTGACCTTGCGCCCCAGCCGGCACACACTCACCAATATGGAGGTGTTAGGGAAGTTCATGGAGATCTCCGTCAGCTGTCAACAGCAGGCGCCCGACGCCTTTCTAATCAGCATCGGACATGCCGGTCCATAACGAAGACATCGCCCGGATCTTTGACGAACTGGCGGATCTGCTGGAGATCGACGACGCCAATCCCTTCCGGGTGCGCGCCTACCGCAATGCTGCCCGCACCATCCGCGGCCTGGGCCGCGAGGTGGGGGAGATGGTGGCGCGCGGCGACGATCTGACCCGCCTGCCGGCCATAGGCAAGGATCTTGCCGGCAAGATCGAGGAAATCCTCCGCAGCGGCCGCTGCTCAACTCTGGAGAAGCTCTACAAACGGGTGCCGCCCAGCCTGGAAGCCCTGCTGGCCATCCCCGGCCTGGGTCCCAAACGGGTCAAGGTGCTCTATCGCGAACTGGGCATCCGCACCCTGGAACAGCTGGAGCAGGCCGCCCGCCAGGGACGGCTGGATGAGTTGCCCGGCTTCGGCCCCAAGACCCAGCGTCATATTCTGGAAGTCATTGCCGCTCAGCGCACCAGCGAGCGGCGCTTTCTGCTCAGCGTCGCACGCCAGTATGCCGAACCGCTGGTGAGCTGGCTGCAGGCGTCCGGGGTGGTGGACGACATCGAGGTGGCCGGCAGTTATCGCCGCGGCCGGGAGACAGTGGGCGATCTGGACATCCTGGTGACCACGGAGGAGCCGGAGGTCGTGATGGAGCATTTCACCGCCTATGATGAAGTCAGCGCAGTGGTGTCCCGCGGCACCACCCGCGCCACCGTGATTCTGCGCTGCGGCCTGCAGGTGGATCTGCGGGTGGTGGAGAGCGCCTCCTTAGGTGCGGCCCTACAGTATTTCACCGGCAGCAAGGCTCACAACATCGAGGTGCGGCGCCTGGCCCAGCAGCGGCGCCTTAAGATCAATGAATATGGGGTGTTCCGCGGAGATAAGCGGGTGGCCGGCAAGACCGAGGCCTCGGTATACCGGGCGGTGGGTCTGCCCTGGATTCCTCCGGAACTGCGGGAGGGGCGGGGCGAGATCGAGGCCGCCCGTAAACGGCGTCTGCCGCGGTTGCTGGAACTGGCGGACCTGCAAGGCGACCTGCATACCCATTCCACCGCCAGCGATGGCCATGACACCCTGGAGGCCATGGCGCTGGCGGCCCGCCAGGCAGGGCTAAGCTACATCGCCAACACCGAGCATTCCAGCCGCCTGACAGTGGCCAAGGGCCTGGACGAGAAGCGCCTTCATGAACAGCTGGCGCTCATCGAGCGGCTCAATGGCCAACTCAAGGGTATCACCATCCTCAAGGGCATCGAGGTGGACATCCTGGAAGACGGCAGCCTGGACATGCCGGATCGTATCCTGGCGCAACTGGATCTGGTGGTGGCGGCGGTGCACAGTCACTTCGGCCTGTCGCGGCGCAAACAGACGCGGCGCATCCTGCGCGCCATGGAGCACCGCTATTTCACCATTTTGGCGCATCCCAGCGGTCGCCTGCTGCTGGAAAGAGATGCCTATGAGGTGGATCTGGAGCAGGTGATCCGCCAGGCGGCCCAACGCGACTGCTTTCTGGAGATCAATGCCCAGCCCCGGCGCCTGGATCTGAACGACGTCTATTGCCAGATGGCCCGCGATGAGGGGGTGCTGCTGGCCGTCAACAGCGACGGTCACAGTAGCGGGCAGTTTGCCAATCTCCGCTATGGCATCCTCCAGGCGCGCCGCGGCTGGCTGGAGGAGCGCCATATCGTCAACACCCGGCCATTGAGAAACCTTAAAAAGTTAATTGCTAAAACAATGGGATAAGGTTTATTCTTCGTGAAGTATCGAGATGCCGGCGCAGGTTTTTTCCTGAGGTCACGAAAACCGCCCCAAGTGCCGATAAATATCCTGTCAGAATTCCGGAGGCCATCAGCAATGAAGAAAACCGAGACCGTGCCCGATCACCTTCTCGTTCCGGACCGGCGCGGCAGCAAGCGCGAGCGTCGCCTGCGCAACGAGCGGCGGGAGAGTATTCGCTGGGAATTGGACAAGAGTGATCGCCGCCAGATGCGGCAGGATCGCCGCAAATCGGTGCGTAGCCCCTGGGATGGCCGCCATCGGCCGCCTTGACAGGCGGTTTTTATCCTACAATACTCAGCAAGTCATCAAGGGGGGATCAGTCAGTAAGCCGCATTCAGAATCCATCCCGTTCGAAATGATAGGCGGATTCGTCGAGAAAAGTCAGGGTCAGGAAGGTCATGAAAAGGGCCAGGGAGATGATGGCGCCCGGCGGCAGGAACATCATGAACATGCCGGCAATGATCCAGTGATCGCGTGCCCGCTTGCGCTTCAGCCGGTAGGCGCGGGTTTTCCGCAGCGGAATCCAGATGTTGTTTTTTTCATCGTAGACATGCATAGGATCACCTTTTGGCTGTGCTCTCGAACTGATAATACGGCATCATCGATGGCATCTTTAGATCTTTCTCCCCACCGTTGATTTCAATATCAGAAAACTGCCGCCTATTGTCAACCGTGCAGGTGTGTTCGCTAGAGCCTGTTAACAGGCCCTAAATGATGGAGGCCCATGAATGAAAGCTGTGCTGATGACGGCACCGGGGGGCAGCGATGTGCTGCAACTGCAGGATATCCCGGAACCCGAGATTACCAGTGAGCGCCAGATCAAGGTGCGCCTCAAGGCCGCCGGCGTCAATCCCCTCGACACCAAGCTGCGCAGCCGCGGTGTTTTCTACGAGAATGCCCTGCCGGCCATCCTGGGCTGTGACGGCGCCGGCGTGGTATCTGAGGTGGGGGATGCGGTGACCCGTTTCAAAGCTGGGGATGCCGTCTGGTTCTGCAACGGCGGTTTGGGCGGAGAGCCGGGTACCTATGCCGAATACACCGTGCTCCATGAGGCGGTGGCGGCGCCCAAACCCGACTCACTGAGCTTCGTGGAGGCGGCGGCCGCCCCCCTGGTGCTGATCACCGCCTGGGAGGCGCTCTATGACCGGGCCCGGCTCAAGCCCAACAAAAGCGCGCTGATTCATGGCGGGACCGGCGGCGTCGGCCATGTCGCCATTCAGCTGGCCTGTCTGGCCGGTGCCCGGGTCTGCACCACTGTGGGCACTACAGAGAAGGCTGAACTGGCCCGCTCCCTGGGCGCCATGGAGACCATCCTCTATACGGAGCAGGATTTCGTCGAGGCAGTCGACGAATGGAGCGGGGGGCAGGGTGTGAATGTGGCCCTGGACACGGTGGGCGGCAAGGTATTCCACAGGACCATGGCCGCCGTTGCCCACTACGGCGATCTGGTGACCCTGCTGGATCCCGGCAGCGAGGTATCCTGGCAGGAGGCGCGCAACCGCAATTTGCGCATTGGTTTCGAGCTCATGCTCACCCCCATGCTGCAAGACTTTCCTGAGGCGCGCCGTCATCAGGTGATCATCCTGGAACAGTGTGGCCACTGGTTCGATGAAGGACGGCTCAAGATCCACATCGGTATGACCTTTCCCCTGGAGCAGGCGGGGGCCGCCCATGCCCTCCTGGAAACCGGCCACATGACCGGCAAGGCCGTATTGACCATGGAACCCTGATTCCGGCGGGAAGTGGGATAAGGGCGGCGCAATCCATTCTCTATCTATCAAGTATCACAAGCTATCAAACGAACCATGTGGCTCATCGACCAACTCGCCGAGGCCCGCATTGCCGAGGCCCAGGAACGGGGTGATTTCGACAAACTGCCGGGGGCGGGCCGCCCCCTGGATCTGGATGATGATCTCCTGGTGCCGGAGGAGCTGCGCGTTGCCTACCGCATCCTAAAAAATGCCGGTTTCGTACCTCCTGAAATGGAGATGCGGCGTGAGATCGCCCATCTGCAGCAACTCGTGGATACTGTCATCAGTGACGTAGAACGGGCCGCCTGTTTACGGCGTCTCAATTTCCTTCTTACTCAACTCGGCAGCCGCCATGGCAGGGAACTGTCTCCAGCCGTGCAGGATCACTATTTTGCAAAGCTGCAACGGCGACTGGATGCCCCTCGTTGAAATTGGCTGTGCTGAATCCAAAGATGGGCAGAATGTGGCATACAGGGAGGGCGCCACGGCACAGGAGGGCAGCCTGTTCTGTCCACGAGCTAAGGGGTGGTTGTCCCTGTTCTGAGACGTGCTCATGTTGAAACGATTTCTCATCATATTGTTGTTCCTGGCTTGCACTGCCTGTGCCCGCCAGCAAACCATCGTCCCCATGGCGCAGGAGCAGGGAACCCAGGGCAGGGCGCTGCTGGCGGATGGCGCCATCTATGAGGGGACGTTCAGGGATGGTCTGATGCATGGCCGGGGTACGCTGAGTTGGCCCAATGGCGAGCGCTATGAAGGCGAATTCCAGAATGGCTTGATGCATGGGCGAGGGACCTATTACTTCCCCGCAGGGGGCAAGGCAGGGGTACGCAGGAGAAAGCTGGAAGGCAGGTGGAGGGCTGGTGAGTTCGTCTCTGAGCGGCCGGCGAAAACCAATGATGCCGGGGAACTGGCGCTGGTGCCGGAACTGGTGCTCTTTCAGCAGTACCCGCTGCTGGCCCGGCGTCTGCAGAGCATTGCCCCCTCACGGCCGGGGGTGCCCGACCTCTATGTCATCGCCTTTGGCGCGGACGGCTATCAGGACGTCTTCACGAAAGAGGCCGCTTATGTCCATCGGCTCTTCCGGGATCGCTACGGCACTGCAGGACGCAGCCTGTTGCTGGCAAATAACCGCAAGGCCCTCAATGTGATACCGTTGGCCAGTGCCAGCAATCTGAGGCAAGCCCTTAAGGTTATCGCGCAGCGCATGGATGTGGAGGAGGACATTCTCCTGCTTTATTTCACCGGCCATGGTTCCAGGGATCACGAGATTACCGTGCAGCTGGAGAATCTGCCACTGGTGGACCTGTCGCCGCCACTGCTGGCCACACTCCTCAGGGAGGCGGGCATCAAGTGGAAGGTGGTCATAATCTCTTCTTGTTATTCAGGCGGTTTTATTGATTATCTTAAGGATGATCAGACAATGGTGATCACCTCGGCCCATGCCCGTCGCACCTCATTTGGCTGCAGCGACGATGCCGAAATGACCTATTTCGGCCGCGCCTTTTTCCAGCAGGCCCTGCCCCGCACTGACAGTTTCCGGGACGCCTTTGAAATGGCGCGCAAACTGGTGACTGCCTGGGAGAAAAAAGAGCACTTCAAGCCTTCCCTGCCGCAGTTCTCCAGTTCGCCGGGGATCGAAGCCCGGCTGGTGCAGTGGCGCGAGAGCCTGGAGTCTGCAGGCGGAGAATGAATCCAGGCGCGGCATCTCCTTCAGGGAGAGCGGACAGCTTTTCATGGGCGGCGCCCATGATAGAATTCTATTCTGCAATAACGAGGTAACGATAGAGGGAGGGAAAACGATGCAGGTGACGCTGGTTCAGGTCCATGTCAAACCCGAATATGTGGACGATTTCATCGAAGCCACGCGCCTCAATCACGAGGCTTCCATAAAAGAGGCAGGCAATGTCCGCTTCGATATCCTCCAGTCAGCCGACGATAGCACCCGCTTCGTGCTCTATGAAGCCTATCGGACGGCAGAAGACGCGGCCCGTCACAAGGAGACTGCCCATTACCTGAAGTGGCGTGAAACGGTGGCCGACTGGATGGCCGAACCGCGCCAGGGCATTCCCTACCAGGGGCTGTTTCCCAGCCTCTCATGATGCGCAACTTTGCCGTTGCCCGTCTGCCGCGAATAGAATTCGGCCGCGGCGTGCTGGCCCGCGTGCCGGAGATCATAGCCGGCTATGGCCGTAAGGCGCTCATCGTCACAGGGGCGGAATCCTTTACGGCATCGCCAGGCTGGGAGGGACTGCAGCAGGGGCTGCACAGTCAGGGGCTGGGGTGGCGATTGCTGCGGGTGAAGGGTGAGCCGTCCCCGGTGCTGGTGGACGAGGCCGTGCGACGCTATGGCAGCGATGCTGTGGACGTGGTGGTGGGTATCGGCGGCGGCAGCGCCCTGGATGCGGCCAAGGCCATTGCCGGCCTGCTCAGGGTGGGCCGCAGTGTCATGGATTATCTGGAAGGGGTGGGGGCCGAGTTGGCATACCAGGGACCGGCAACACCCTTCATCGCCGTCCCCACCACCGCCGGCACCGGCAGCGAGGCCACCAAGAACGCGGTACTCAGCTTGCAGGGCAATGAGGGATTCAAGAAATCCTTCCGTGACGAGCAGTTGGTGGCCCGGTACGCCCTGGTGGATCCGGACCTGCTGGGCGGCTGCCCGCCGTCGGTGATTGCCGCCAACGGCATGGACGCCCTGACCCAGCTGCTGGAGTCCTATGTCTCGCTCAAGGCGAGCCCCTTCACCGACGCTCTGGCCCGTGACGGGCTGCGTGCGGTGCGTGGCAGCCTGCTGCGCTGGTATGAGGAGGGGGCAGAGGCAAGGGAGGCCCACGAGCAGATGGCCTGGGCCGCCCTGGCTTCCGGCATCACCCTGGCCCAGTGCGGCCTGGGATCGGTGCACGGCCTGGCTTCGCCCCTGGGTGCCTTCCATCCCATTCCCCACGGTGTGGCCTGCGGCACTCTGGTGGCCACAGCCACGGCAGTGAACATCGAGGCCTTGCGCAGCCGGGAACCCGACAGCCCGGCTTTGGAAAAATATGCCCACGCCGCGGAACTGCTCCATGGCCGCCATTTCCCCAGCCGCGAGGCGGCCTGGGAGGCGCTGGTGCGACTGCTGGAGGATTGGACCCGGCGCTTGGAACTGCCGCCTCTCCGCCGCTACGGCCTGGACGAGAATAATCTGGGCCGGCTGGTGGCCCATGCCCGGGGCAGCAGCATGAAAACCAATCCCATCGTGCTCAGCGACCAGGAAATCCGCGCCATCCTGCTGCAGCGACTCGCTTGATTTACTCGCCGCCCATTATCCCGTATGGTAGTCGGGGACTGCCAGAACAACAATAAACAGGTTGGATTCATGCGCACGATTCTGCTCCTGAACCCCAAAGGTGGCTGTGGCAAGACGACGCTGGCCACCAATATCGCCAGTTTTTATGCGCGGCGCGGCCATAATGTGGTGCTGGCGGATTTCGATCCCCAGGGCTCCAGCATGGAGTGGCTGGCTGCCCGCCCGGAAAAACTGCAGCCAATTCGTGGCATTGCCGCCTGGGAGGAGGCCTTGCGAGTTCCACGCCAGTGCGAATTCCTGATCATGGATGCGCCGGCTGCGGTGGATAGCAAGGAGATTACCGCTCTCGTGCGCCGTGCCCAAAGCGTCATCCTGCCGGTATTGCCATCACCCATCGATATCCGCGCCGCCAGCCGCTTCATCCATGACCTGCTGCTGGTGGGCAAAATCTCGCGGCGGCAGAGCAAGATTGCCGTAGTCGCCAACCGGGTTAGAGAGAACACCCTGATCTATCACCACCTGGAGCGTTTTCTGAGGCAGCTGCAGATCCCTTTCCTGACATCCCTGCGCGATACCCAGAATTATATCCGCGCCGCCGAACGGGGGCTGGGCGTCTTCGAGTTGGCCCCCTCCCTGGTGGAGGCCGACCTGGAGCAATGGAAGCC
>CAYRLE010000001.1:103043-132572 GCA_964425105.1 uncultured Gammaproteobacteria bacterium
TGAATTTTGGTCGCTATTTATTTTGAAGGACCTGAGTGATAGTTTCATTCGACCCTGCTTGATATAACAACCTGCAATAGATAGGAGCCGAAAGTGATTGAAATTTCAACTGAGTTCAATGAGGAGATCCCAAAGTGGGATGTTGCCTTAGAGGCTTTGGTAAAGGAGGAGTTCCAGCAGCGGGGGCGGCTGCTCACCACTACGGATTTCCGCCGCTTGGCCAATCAATATGCCATCCGCTTCGACGACATCATGGCCACCCTGTTCGAACTGGCCATGGCGCAGCGATGGGAATATCTGGAGATGGGGGGCGGGCGCCGGGAGATCACCCCTGAACTCGTAGCAGGACTCTATGACCATGGGCGCCTGTACGAGAAGGACCTACAGGATTTCTCTGGTGGCTGGCGGCCGTGCAACTGAGTTTCAGCTTTTCTCTGGGGTAACGCGGTAAGCCTCGGGGAAGCGTCCCTGGAGCACATAGACAAAGGCGATGATCTCCGCCACTACGCGGTAGAGGGTTTCCGGGATTTCATCCCCCAGTTCGAGTTGGGCCAGGACCTCCACCAGTTGCTCGTCTTCGTGAAGGGGGATTTCGTGTTCGCGGGCAAGCGACATGATTTGTTCCGCCAGGCCGCCTGCGCCCTTGGCGCTCACCTGGGGGGCATTGTCGCCGTCATAGTGCAGGGCAACCGCGATGGGTGTGGCGTCTCCTATCACGCCATTTCATCCAGAATACCCTGCCGGGTGTTGAGTGGCTGCGGCACTGGCAGCTGAATCGGTTCCAATTCCAGCTTCACGGCAGGTGTTTCGACAAGCAAGCCCAGGGCGCCGAGGGCCTTTTGGAGGCGCGGCAACTGCTGGAGGATGTCTCTTTCCGTGGCGGGATTCCCGGTTTGGAAATGGGTGCTCAACCGCTGTCCCTGCAGCCGCACCTTCACCTGCAGCGGCCCCAGTGCCGGCAGATTGAAGTTCAGGGAAACCCGCCATGCTTCCTCCTGATCGGGATCGGCCTCTTTCTCACGTTCAAACTGCATCTGCACCGTGTTCACCTCGTCGCGATGGCGCAGCGGCAGATCCAGCAGCAGGAAGAAAGCGCCACTTTCACGGTTTGCGGTCAGCAGTTGGTTGCTCTGCAGTCGAGCCAGCGCGCCATCTGTCTGTTGCTGCAGATCCTGCAGCAGAGGAAGGGTGTGCAGCAACTGGAGCAAGGCTGCGGCGCTGCGGGAGGGCGCTGTCTTCTGGCTGATGGCCTGTATCACCTGCTGCACCAGTTCCGTAAGGGCTGTGGTTTGACGGGAGCTCCCCCGGTAATCGGCCAGGGCCTTCTGCAATTGGCCAAGCTGTTCGGGTGTCAGATAGCGCATCAGTGCCCCCGCCAGCTGAGGCAGGCTCAGGCGGTTTTCCTTGAAAAGGCCCAGCAGTTCCTGTAACGGCTGGGCATTCGCGGCGCTTGCGGGCACTGTCAGCGGGCGGGGGCCGGTGTCCCTTGCCGTTTGCGCAGGCAGCTTGGACGTTGCCAGCTGTCTTTGGATTTCGTTGTCCAGTCGCAAGAGGCGGGCCTTGAAATCCGCCGTCGGTGATATCGTGCCGTCACGGGCTGTCGTCAATGTCCTCTCCAGGAACTGGCCGCTGGCCTGCAAGGCGACTTTCAGCTGGCCGGGGGCTCGGATTTGCGTTGCTTCAGGGAGACTGTCCATGAGGGAGCGAATGCTTGCCAAGAGCCGTGGTGCCAAAGGGGGGGTGGATTTTACCAGCGAGATGAGCCGCTCTAGAAGTGGGGCAGGGTCGCCTTGGCGCGGCAGGGTGCGGCGCAGATAGGGGCTGAGATCAGGTTTGGATGGCGTCACTGCCTGGCTTAGGATCTTCAGCTGGACAAGCTGATCCAGGGAGAGGACTTGCAGCTGAAAACGCTGGCCCTGTTTGACGGGAAAGGGGGTGAAAGCGGCCAGGGTCAGGCTGCCGATTTTCAACAGCAGACGTCCCGCGCCATCGCTGCCGGTCTCTGCCTGTGCCTGCAGCAGCTGCCCGGGCTGCCAGCTGCGAATGACTTCGGCATCCGACCTGACAGGGGTAGCCGTGGTGACGCCCTTGTTTGGTGTGATGGCGTCCATGATAATGGCGAGATGGCTGGTCATAACTGTTTCCTTTAATTGATAGAATCATCGGCAGGAGAGGTGCATCACTTCAGTGGCAACGGAATTCGTTTTTTCGCCCATCGGCATCATTCATTCCTGCTTCAAGGAAAAGTTTGGCATCCCCCGCCAGGCAGGCCTGGTGAGCGGAGCCCCAGCCTCCCTTGAGATCCTGCCGCCCTATGATCGTGAGGAGGCCTTACGCGGCCTGGAGAGTTTCTCCCATATCTGGGTGACCTTTGTCTTTCACGGCAATCTAGGCAAGGCGTGGAAGCCTACTGTGCGGCCGCCGAGGCTGGGTGGAAACCGCCAGATTGGGGTGTTTGCCAGCCGCTCACCCTTCCGTCCCAATCCTCTGGGCCTTTCTGCCGTGGCATTGACTGGTATACGGCGGGACAATGGCCGCTTGCTGCTCGAGTTGGAGGGGGGCGACTTTCTGGACCAGACGCCGGTTCTGGATATCAAACCTTATCTACCCTATGCCGACTGTATCGCCCATGCCCGTGGCGGCTATGCCGCCACCCCTCCCAGCGTTCGCTACAATGTGAGTTTCGGTACACAAGCCCTGCAGGCCTGTCGTCATCATGGGCAGCGCCTGGGGCTGGATCTGCAGGCGCTCATCAGGCAATTGCTGGCCTATGATCCACGGCCGGCATACAAGAGTTCTGCGTTGAACGAGCAGGTATTTGCTATGAAAATATTTGACCTTGATGTCAAATGGCGGGTCGATAAGGAAGGGGTACAGGTCATGGAGTTACGTCGACTGCCTAAAGAACGGGCGTGATTTGTCGTAATAATAGCTATGGAAAACCCTCAATCAAACAGTATGGCAGTGCATGACAGGCGTTTCGATATCGTCTTCTCAGGGCAAACCGTGGAAGGCGCTGGTCTGGTGGCTGTACAGGAGCGACTGGCCATCTTGTTCAAGATGGATCGCAGTACTGTGGCGAGCCTGTTCTCAGGGCGGCGCTATACCATCAAAAAAAACCTCGATGGCCCGACGGCTGGCCAATACAAGGCGGCGCTGGAGAAGGCCGGTGCCGTTTGCGAGATTGTCGAGCGGCGTGATGCGGCGGCCATCACCATTGCACCGCCTGGAACGATACTGGCCGAGCAGCAAGCACCCCACCCTCCCGCCATCGATATCAGCGCCCTGGCTATGTTGGAAGTGGGGATGGACGTGTTGGACGACTACCCCCAACCCCGGACGCCTGCTATGGATGTCAGCGCTATCTCCATGGCGCCGGCTGGCGAAATTCTGGTGGTGCCCTCTGTGGAGGAGGTGCCTCCACCATCCGTGGGGCAGTTCAGTCTTGCCGAAGTCGGGGCATGGCTCTGCGAGGGTGCGGCGATCCAGCCTGCGCCGGACGTTGCTGCCAGCGCTCATCTCACTCTGGCACCAGCTGGTGCAGATCTCGGAGATGCCAGTGAGCAACAGTCCTCCTGACGGATTTCGCTGGAACCTTCTGCCACGGCTGACCTGTTTCACAAGCTACCAGCGGCATTGAACGAGGTATGCGTGAGACGTGGAGATGCCCCTTCATCTCCCCCCCAAAAAAAGCCTCAATGCATTTGCTAAAGTTGCGCGCCCAGTCTGTATCCAGGCAGCCGAATGGTAGCAATCCACCGTCTTGTGAGGGGCAGGGGCGCGGCGTAGGATAGGCATACCAAAGGGCAGGAGGGATGCCATGAAACGGCGAATCACGAGGGGGTTGCTGGTTTGTTTGTCACTGCTGTCATCTACAGCATGGGCGGGACTACAGGCGCAGGAGGTCGACTATCGGGCAGGCGATACAGCACTCAAGGGCTATCTGGTCTATGACGACAGCTTTTCTGGGCGGCGACCCGGGGTGCTCGTAGTGCACGAATGGTGGGGCCACAATCGCTATGCCCGCAAACGGGCGGAGATGCTCGCCCAGGCAGGTTATGTCGCTTTGGCCGTGGATATGTATGGTGACGGCAGACAGGCAGCGCATCCTGCTGAGGCGGGCAAGTTTGCCGCCCAGGTCAGCAACAACCGGGAGCTCGCGAAGGCGCGTTTTCTCGCCGCGCTGGAAGTCTTGCAGCAGCAGCCGGTGACGGATGCCACCCGCACCGCTGCCATTGGCTATTGTTTCGGCGGTGGTGTCGTGTTGGAGATGGCCAGGGAAGGGGTGGATCTGGCTGCGGTAGTCAGCTTTCATGGCAGCCTGGCTACTGAGCATCCTGCGGAACGGGGGCGGATAAAGGCGCGTATTCTGGTATTCAACGGGGCTGCAGACCCTTTTGTCACGGCAGATCAGATCAGCCGCTTCAAGCAGGAAATGGAACAAGCCGGCGTCAATTATCGTTTTATCAACTATCCGGGGGTAAGGCACAGCTTCACCAATCCGGAGGCCAATATGCTGGCGGATAGGTTCAATCTGCCCCTGGCATATGACCGCAAGGCTGACCTGACTTCATGGCGCGAAATGCTGGATTTCTTCAAGGAAATCTTTCAGAAGGCTGAGAACGCCAAGTAAACTTGTCATTCTGTAGGTAGTGCGTGCAAGTTCCTTGAATATCAATTTACAAATGCCGATACTTCTAGTAATGTGAAAACAATTACGGCCGGAAGGGTTTATGTGTTGTAATCTGGTCTAAGAACAATTCGTAACATACTGATATTGATGGATAATTGATGTCGACGGAGTGCTTTTCAACGAGGCTGGCAACAGTCGGGCTGTGATAATCATGCAAACGATCCTGGTTCTCAATTCCAAAGGCGGTTGTGGCAAAACCACACTTGCCACCAACCTTTCCAGCCTTTATACCGCGGGTGGGCTCAAGACTGTATTGATGGACTACGATCCTCAGGGCTCCAGTCTGCAGTGGCACAGGCTACGCTCTGAGAAACTGCCTCCCATTCACCTCATCGATGCCACCAGGACCCGCACTGGCCAGACCCGCAGTTGGCAACTGGCTGTTCCCTCTGACACGGAACGGCTGATCATCGATGCCCCGGCAGGGGTGGGTGGTCTGATGCTGCAGGAAATGCTGCGCCGCACCGATGTCATCGTGGTGCCGGTGGCGCCGTCACCCATCGATATCCACGCCACTTCCGATTTCATCAAAGACTTGCTGCTGGTGGGAAAAGTACGCAGTCTGGGGGTACATGTCGGTGTGGTAGCCAACCGGGTGCGGCGCAATACCCCGCTTTATGAACCCCTGCAGCGCTTTCTCAGCAGCCTCAAGATTCCTTTTATTACCTCTTTGACGGATACCGACAACTATATCCGGGCCGCAGAAGCAGGTATGGGCATTTATGAATTGGCAGACGATGAAGCCCTGCTTGAACGAGAGCAGTGGTTACCACTGGCGCGCTGGCTGGCCTGTCCCCAGGCACCACCTATGCAGGCACCTGATCTGCCAAAGCTCAGCATCGTTTCTGGTGGAAAACTCTGACGGGAAAGCCCGCACCACGTTTCAGTCTTTCTGCTGCCACGTTTGGCAGCCTTCTTGATTCAGATACACCTGTCAGGCGCTGGACACGCCGTCACGGGGAGATACTTACAAGGCGCGCGAGGCGCGCGCCCCTCAATTGTAATCAATCTGTCCCAGCAGTTCAGTGAGGGTGTGCCTGTCGGTTACCCTCTGCTCAGAGTCATACAGAACATCGAAGGGGCCGTTGCCGCAATCCGGATTTTCTATGGGCATCGGCTCCAACTCGTACCAGTATTCCAACTCCAGTTCTTCCAGGTCGCCATCGCCGTACTGTATCTCTACGGTTTCATCAATACCATCCAGTGAGACGATTTTGAAGTAGCGGCCGTCAGCAAGCTGATACCAGCCTCCGACCTTCACACTTTCTGCTGTAATCATGACGAGTCCCCCTCAACTGTTGGACACCATGCTTTTGTCTTCAGACACTCTGTTCATTTCTTCCTTTTCCTTCTGAATCCTTTCGTAGATTTCTTCCCTATGGATATCGACATCTTTGGGAGCTTTGATGCCCACTCTGACCTGCGAGTTTTTGACAGCGCAGATCGTTACCGTAATATCATCTCCGATGATCAGTGTTTCGCCTACCTTGCGTGTGAGAATCAGCATGCTTCTCTCCTGTTCATTCCAATAGAAATTATTGTCTTATCCAAACAATAATGATGTCATTCCTTCCGCTCCGTGATCTACTTCCGTCCCTTTGCGCGCCTTGATTAAAAGTTGTTCAGAGCCTCTGAGTATTCTTTGTTTCTGCTTTTCATCGCCATATCTATTTTCATTTGCTGACTGTAAAGTTACTGCCTCAGGCCATACCAGTAAATTCCACAATTGGGGTATTTTTAAAGTAACTTATAGCTGACATACATTTTGCTTATGTGTGGGAAATTGCAGGCCTGGCTATTGGCGTTGCAGGTTGTGCAGAAGGCCAAGCCCCGGCGTCGCATATGGATGATAGAGGTAAGTGCCGTGATTAACGGTTTCTATACAGCATCATAGCCTCCACCAGCGTATGCACATGGAGCTTGTTGTAGATGTTTTTCAGGTGGGTGCGTACAGTCTCATAGCTGATATGCAATTCATCGGCTATCCGTCTGTTGCTGTAACCATGAGAGATATATTCGAGAATCTGCAATTCGCGCTTGGTCAGTCCATCAAACTTGGTCTTGGCCTTCTGGGGTTTCGTGCTGCCGCGAAAGGTCTCTATCACCCGTTTTGCAATGACCCGCGACATGGGGGCGCCACCATCGATGACATCGATGATGGCCGATTCGATCTCTTCAAGAGAGGTGGAACCCTTGACAATGTAGCCAACGGCACCGGCCTGCAATGCGGCAAACAGGTGTTTGTCATCATCATAGACGGTGAGGACCAGAAATTCAGTGGGACAACCATGTGAGGACACCTGCTCGATCACTTCCACGCCGGAAATATCTGGCAGATCGATGTCGATCAATACGACATCGGGATTGTTCTTGACGACCGCCTCGATTGCCTCCTTGC
Source organism: uncultured Gammaproteobacteria bacterium (assembly GCA_964425105.1). Classification (GTDB taxonomy): domain Bacteria; phylum Pseudomonadota; class Gammaproteobacteria; order SZUA-140; family SZUA-140; genus S012-109. Next base: position 110,135 of record CAYRLE010000001.1, read on the forward strand.
CTTCTTCATGACAGCTGATGATATTGATGTTGGGAGAGTTGGAGAGCAGGAGGGCGAGTTCATTGAGATATCTTTTGTTGTCTTCTACGATCGCAATATCAATGGTGCGCTTTACATCATCCATAATGTTCCGTTCTGCAGTAGTTGATTGAGTTGTAGGGAAGACAGTTGTCACAGTGATGATTGTGCTTTAGTTTGAAGTGGAAATGCACGGTATATTCGGTGCCATAAGCATCCGCCATTGCCCATGCTATGCAGATTGACTGCGATTTGGGTGTTCTAGCAATCCATGCTGCTACCCTAATTGAGCATGGTCTTCAGGTAAATACCACAATTGGGTTAATCCGTCGGTTGGCCGGCTAAAGAGGGAACTGGACGATGATCTGACTTCCTTTCCCCGGCTGAGACTTGATGACAAGTTCGCCATTGACTTCTGCAATGCGCTGCCGGATGTTTTTCAGGCCGTAACTGGTATCCCCGATATTGGCGCTATTGAACCCCTGGCCATTGTCTCTGATTACGATGACTGCACAGGCATTGCCGAAGGTGATGGTGGCCAGTACTTGGGAGGCATTGGCATGCTTGGTCACATTGATCAGTGCTTCACGGAAGATCTGGTAGGCCGCGTGCTTGACCGCAGGTGAAGGGTCCGGCACCACGCTACGGTCGCCATGGGTCTCGATCTCAAAGGCAATATCCTTGTGGCTGAGCAAATCATAGCCCAGGCGGCGCAACGAATCGATGACGTCATCCCAGGTGTTCTGGCGGTCGTCGATCACCCATAGAAAGTTGCGCAGCTGGCGTGAGGAGTCCGCCGTATAATCCTTGATCTGTCGCAAGCGCTGGCGGACCATGCCGGTATCATTGTCCAGGAAGCGTTGTGCTCCCTCGGTGACGATGGATATGCTCGCCAAGTCATTGAGTACCGTGTCATGGAGTTCACGGTGAATCCGTTCCTTTTCCTTGCGGGAATTGATCTCGACGGCGATACGGTCAAGATAGAGGCGCTGGTTGTCCAGGGAGAGTATCAGTGAAAAGGGAAGAATCAGGGAAAACAACGCCACATTGTCGATCAGGCTACTCTCCATGGACCACGGGTAGACGATGGAGATGATGAAGAATACCGAGACCAGGAGCAATGCAAAAAAGGTCATGCGCATCTGCTTGCGCATGAATTCATCGGGGTCCTGGAGCATAGAATGGGCGACGCCGGCGAGCATGGCGATTATCCAGATGAACAGGAATGGCAAGGTGGTGGCCAGGGAGATCATGCCATAGAGGTAGAGGATGGAGATCAGCAAGGCATAGCCATAGAAGGCCCCGATCACCCAGCCATTTTCGACAATGAAAGTCTTCTTTTTGGGAAAGATCATGGCAAAGTGAACGATGGAGATCTGCCCGGTACTGGCTACAAAGAACACCTTGATGAGCAAGTTGAGCCAGAAGGGGTCGAGAAATAGTGGGCGATGAATCACCGGTGCCACACTGGTCATATAGAGTGCAGTGGTAGCCAGAAAGAAGGCGCACAAGAAGCCGGCTATATTGGGATGGCGGCGAAATACCGTTATCGCAGACGTGATATAAATGATACAGACGATATAGACCAGGCCGAGACGCGACAGGGCCTCGCCATAGGACATGCGGCTGATATCGGCGATGATCTGCCAGCTGGTTTGCAAGCGGTCCTTGAATTCAAGGATGGCATGCTCCTGTTCCCGCAGCAGACGATTGAAGCGATACTGGGCATCCCACCATTCCTTCTCTTCGCGCGGCGATGTGAAGGTCGGCAATTTCCAGAGGTCACTGGGCTTGACCTTGATTTCATCGATATGGGTAATCTCGATCCCCTCTCGCAGGGTGATCAGTTCACCATCGAAAAACAGCGTTGGAGAGGATTGCAAGGCCCAGGTCCCGGCGATGCTCATCACGATACTGAGCCCGATCAGTAAGGCGATGATCATCCACTGGGTTTTTTGTTCCATGATAAGGGGGAGTGTCTGAGTGTTGCCCGGCGTCACTCCGGAGCAGGCGAGTTAATGATTCTGTGACCAGTTGTAGGCCCTGACGGTGCCTTGTTCATCAAACTTGATCTGCAGCATTTTCAGGCTGGCATTGCGCATTGCCGGCAGGGTGCCGCCACCATAGTAATAGATCCATTCTTCATAGTGTCGGCCATTGCCGTCCACAGAGACACCTGTAGCAGCAGGTTCTCCAAGCCAGGCGCGCACCTCGGCGCGGGTGGTCACTGTCCTTTGGACACTGCTTTGGAAGCGCTGCAGGTCGAATTCCTTGCCCAGCTGTACAGTCGTACAGGCTGTAGCCAATGTGACGACAGCCATGATGAGCAACATCAGGAAAGCCTTCATTATTCGATCGGCAAAATCCTCCCGGCTGGAGGAAAATCTATCCTCCAATTTTGACAAGGTGCTCATACTCAATCTCTTTCCTCGAACAGTAGCTGTTCCAGGGCCTGGACGCGGCTGCGCAGGCTGGTAAGCTCATCCAGCAGCTGCAGCGCCAAGGCTGCTCCGGCCAGGTTGATCTTGAGATCGCGCTGGAGGCGCACCACTGTACCAACACGGTACAGGGTGTCTGTGGAAAAAGACCAGGCGCCCTGGGTGCCCCGCAGTGGTTCAATGATGCCTTCCTCGACCATAGCGAGAATCTGCTCCGCCTCGATACCCGCTTGGCGGGACAGTTCGCCAAGGGTGAGTTGCAGTCTCTCCTCGGCAACGGCGCTGTTGGTTCCGCGATTCTGGTTCATGCGACATGCTCCCACTGTTCCCTGGGATTATAGGCCAGTTCCCTGGCCATTTGCTCATACAGGCGCCGGGCCTGTTCGCTCTTTGCCTCAGGTGTGACGATCTGCATGATGACATATTGGTCACCAGGGGGGGATCCGGGCAGCCCCCGTCCCTTGAGGCGCAGTTTTGTGCCGCTCTGGGTGCCGGGTGGCACTTTCATGTCAACCAAGCCACCCAGGGTAGGGACCTTGACCTGGGCACCCAATGCTGCCTCCCAGGGCGTGATGGGCAAGTTCATGTAGATGTCTCTCTGGTCGACCTTGAAGATGGGGTGAGGCTTGAATTTGATCTCCAGATAAAGGTCCCCGCGCGGGGCCTCGCCTATACCCGGCGCGCCCTGTCCGGCCAGCCGGATATGCTGGCCCTCGGTAATGCCCCGGGGGATCTTTACCTTCAGGCTGCGGGTGTGCTTGACCAGTTTGCCGCGTGCATCATATTCGGGCACCTGCAGCCTGATGGTGCGTGTTGCGCCATGGTAGCTGTCCTCCAGAGAGATGAGGATCTGGGCATAGTGGTCCTCCCCGCGGATATTGAAGCCGCGCCCGCGATAGTGGCCACGCTGGTGAACAAAGGGTGACTCGGAACCGAACAGGGATTCGAAGAAATCGCTGAATTGGGAAGCGTCGGCCTCGGTAAAGCCACCCCCCCGGAATTCGAAGCCGGCATTCCACCCCGGGGGCGGCGTGAACTCCTGCCCGGCCTGCCAGCTGCTGCGCAATTCGTCGTAGGCAGCCCGTTTCTCCGGGTCCTTGAGTACTTCATAGGCCTCGTTGACCTCCTTGAAGTGCTCTTCAGCATCCGGCTCCTTGCTGACATCCGGATGGTATTTTCTTGCCAGCTTGCGATAGGCGCGCTTGATCTCCGCCTGGGAAGCGTCGGCGGGAACATTCATGATTTTATAGTAGTCTTTGAATTCCACTGTGTTTCATACCGCCGCTGGGTCGCTTGCTATTATTCGCCTTGCACGCTGATTCTGCGTGGCTGAACCTGTTCCTGCTTGGGGATGGTGATTTCCAGCACCCCAAACTTGCTGCGTGCTGTAATCCTTTCTGGATCCGCTGTGTCCGGCATGCTGAAACGGCGGTAGAAAGTGCCTTGCGCCCGTTCCACGCGCTTGTAGGCCTTGCGTTCTTCCTTGCTGAGGCGCTGTCCCTTGATAGAAAGTACGCCATTTTCCATGTTGATTTCAATGTCTGCGGGATCGACGCCGGGGATATCCGCCTGGATCACGAAGGCGTTGTCACGCTCGATAATATCCACTGGCGGCGCCCAGTCGCTGGTGGCGATGATATTGCCGTCTTCATCACCGCCTTCGCGGGATTCCGCCAGTCTGTTGATCTCATTACGCATCTGTTCCAGCAGACTCCAGGGGTCAGAGTGGAGTAGGCTCATTGGGATCCTCCTGTCATGCTCAATTCGTGGTTACTGCAGTTAAGGCAATCGATATAGCACGGCCTGTCTGCTGATATAAGTACCGCCTGTCGCGTTTTCAAGGACGGAGGATCAGCCTCTGCCGGCAGAGGCCTTGATGCGCTCCAACACCTGTTGCGGGGGCAGGCCCGCATCGCGGGGGCTAAGATGGCGCAGCAGGTCGGCATAGGGCTGGTGGCGTCTGTAGATCAGGCGGATGACACGAAACGACAGATGATTGAGGAAGAAAAAAGCAATAATGAACAAGATAGTGGTGATGAACTCTACCAGCAACGCCGCGTGGTACCCTTTGTCGATCAGCAGGGCAAAGGTGAAGAAATAGATTACCATCAGCGTTCCCATGGTAATGGCCAGAGTGGTGCCAATGGTATTCTGGATCTTGTGCAGCCGCTGTATCGCCTGCAATGCTGACTGGTCGGCTGTTTCCATGTTTGGTATCAAACCTTAAGTGAATCCTTCAATTTTTGGATATAATGCCGGCAGCACCTGCTACCTTCGCGAGGGTGCTCCGTCCGGTATTATGGAGTAACGGAAAATGAAAGTGCAATCCCGTATCAAAGAAAAGCTGGCACAGGCTCTGGACCTTCAATATCTGGAGGTGATCAATGAAAGTGACCGCCATAATGTCCCTCCCGGCTCTGAATCTCATTTCAAGCTGATTCTGGTTGCCCAGCGCTTTGCCGGTATGACCTTGCTGAGCAGGCATCGTGTGATCAACGATCTCCTGGCCGAGGAACTGGCAGGGACGGTGCATGCCTTGTCCATCCATCCCTATACGCCTCAAGAATGGCGTGACAGGCAGCAGGCCGCCAGGGTTTCGCCGCCCTGCCTGGGCGGTGAAAAGCGCCAATCACAGTCTTGATCAGACCACAACGCGTGGGGGCTGGCAGTTAATCTGCCGACAACAAGTCAAACACACATAAAGGAGCAACCCAGATGGCAAGCGATGTCGATGAACTGACCATCAGTTACAGTGAAGATGGTGTAGAACTGGTCAAGGAACTGGACAAGATAGTCTTGTCGAAAGGAGCCTGGGCCACAGTGATTTTCCGCTATCAGGACTGGAACCGCAGCAAGGAGGCCTATGGTCCCGACCGTTATACCATCCGCCGATACCAGAAGCGCAATGGTCAATACATGCAAAAGTCCAAATTCAATATTTCCAGCAAGGAGCAGGCACAAAAAATCATCGCCGCACTACAACATTGGACTGAAGAGGGTGGGGGAGGAAGATAGGCAATAAATATTATTATAATCAAAATTTTATAATCATAATGCAACGTTATTTGTCAGGAGCGCATGCTCTAGCCTGATAAAGGATTTATTGCCTCAACCGATAACCAGAGATGACCCTGACGGTCGCACATCCTTATCTGTGGTTTTTTTTCGTGAAATGTTGAGGTTCGAGTATGAAGGAGGGGGATACTGACTCGCCGGGCGAGGGAATGGCGGCGCATCCCGATCCTCAGGCGTCCGAGCTTGACGCCCTCCTGGGTGCCTGCCAGGATATTGCCAGCGAGCATCTCACAAAGCTTCAGCAGCGCGTGCTCCAAGCCCTTGGCGAACTATCCGATGAATGCAATGATAATGGGCAGGGCAGTCTTTTTCTGGAAGGTATGCGCAGCATTCATCTCGAAAAGGATGTCGTCACTGCGAAGTTCCAAGAAGCATTTGCCCGGCGCTTCCAGCAATCCTCACGGCCCAATGCCAGGGTGCTGAGTAGAGAACAGGAAGAAGGCAGCACGGGAGACGAACTGTGCTTGGTCAATGAGCAGGAGCTGGAAGAATCACTGGCAGTCGATCATCTCATTGCCAAGGTTCATGATTGCTTCCACGATGATCTGTTCGCTCTCGAGCAGCGTTTTTCTTACCTCTTGCCCCAAGCGTTAGTCGCCAGCGACACCATCCCTCTGGGGCCGGAGAGTCTCTGTTATGCCTTTCAGGATGCGCATCGGCACCTGGGGCTGGACATCGGGGTCAAACTCTACCTCTACAAGGTGTTTGATCGGGTCCTCATGGAGGCGCTGGGGCCATTCTACCACGCCGTCAATCAACTCCTGATCGGCCGGGGCATCCTGCCCAAATTAAAAATCAGGGTCAAGAAGAACAGCAATGGCAAGGATCGCGAAGAGGCACGGCAGGAGAGCCCTGTATCAGCTGGCAAAGGTATTACTAGCGGGGGAGCACAGGTTGCATTGCCCATCCAGGCACAGATGTTCCAGGCCTTGCAGTACCTCCTGAATGTTCAATTCAATTCATCTGCGGCTAGTGAAGATATAGGCGACGCCGGCACCCCCATTGCGGCTCTTCCCGCCACGCCATTGCTGGTGGATACTCTCTCGGATCTGCAACACAACCTGTCGGCTCAGTCACCTCCAGATGAGAACCATGCCGGCACCCTCAACCTCAAAGAGCAGCTGGCGCAACGCATCGGCCATCAGGGGGGAGGCGGGCAGCCGGCACGTCTCAATCAGATTGACGATGAGACCATCGATGTCATCAGCATGATATTCGACTATATCCTGGATGACAGGTCGCTGCCCGATTTCATCAAGGCCCTGATTGCGCGCCTCCAGATCCCTGTCCTCAAGGTTGCCATCATCGACCGCGCATTCTTCAGCCGCAAGTCCCACCCTGCACGCCAGCTGCTGAATGATCTGGCCTATGCCGGGGTGGGCTGGCTGGATGAAAGTGAAGCAGCCAAGGATAGGCTCTATGAGAAAATGGAAGCCATCGTGTTGCGGGTGCTGCATGAATTCGACAGCGATATTACAATCTTTGATGAGCTACTGACGGAGTTCCGTTCCTTTGTCGAAGAGGAGAAAAAGAATTTCATTGCCGCCCAGGAAGAGGTGCGGCAACAGACCTTTCAGCGCGAACAGTGCAACAAACAGATTGCAGCACTGCTGGCGACCAGATTGCAGGACAGGTCAATACCCTCAGATGTCAGGGAATTCCTGATGACAAGCTGGCGCCAGGTGATTACAGAGATCAGCCTCAGGGATGGCTTGGACAGCCCCGAAGGCCAGAAGGCCCTCCAGGTGATGGATGACCTGATATGGAGTCTCTCGCCCCATGCAGGGGGGGAGGAGCGCCGCAAACTGATCCTGATTCTGCCCCTCATGCTGGAAGCCCTGCGCGATGGCCTGCAGGCCATCGGTTACCAGGAGCAGGATATCGATACGGTCATGGATATGTTGGGACAGCATCATCTCAGGATCATCAAGGCAGATCACCATGACATGCCGGCAACGACACAGATGGACAGCGATGGCAAAGCGGACAGCAGTGATGACGACATCGATCAGCTGATCAGGAACATGAATGCAGATATCGAGGAACTGCCGGAACTGGGCAGCGAAGATCTCGATATCACGGCTGATCTCAAGGGACCATTAGCAGAGGGGGGACAGGGCAGCTTCGCAAAGATCATGGCAGAGATGGGTTTCCAGCAGGAAACAGATAGCGGACCGAGGATCGATGATCAATATACGGGGCTGGTGAGGGATCTGGCCCTGGGTACGTGGCTGGAATTGGAGGAGGGTGGCAACAGGATCCGTGTCAAGTTGGCCTGGAAGGGTGATGAATTCACCAACTATTCTTTCATGAACCGCCAGTATAAGGTGGTGGCAGAGCGTCCTCTCTATGTGCTGGCAGAAGAATTCCGTCAGGGGAGGGCATCGCTCATCGAAGACGTGGCCTTGTTTGACCGCGCTCTGGATGGTGTCATCTCCGGCATTATGAAATTCACACGCTGATCGTATCGGGAGGGAGCCACGGGGTTGGCGGGCGGCTCTGAATCAGGATGAGGAGGCGAGCAGTTCCACTCCGATGCAATACCTGTCCTGCCTACTTTCCACCCAACGGATACAGCCCGCCACCGGGCTCCCGCTGCTGTCCAGAGCTTCAAACCAGAGCTGTTCGCTGGGACGATGAGGATAGCTCGCTATCAGCCCGATGCCGTGTTTGCTGGTATTGATGATGGTGCCTGGATAATACACCCGGCTGACTTCCTCTCCCCCCTGCTGCTCCGAGAAGTAGAAGATCTCGAGGTTGGCGCCGAGGCGCGGGGCTCTTCGCTTGTCATCCATAGTCCCCTCCAACAGTATCGCTGGTGTCTGCACCGATCTTATCAGGAAAAGGGACTGGATAGTGGGAAGAATTGTGTATCATCTGCGGTGATCAATGCGACCAATTCAACAGAGATATGGTCACTTTTCCGAAGAACTGCCAAGTTTCTTCGGTCTCTCCTGAAAAGGTCAGCATTATCAAATCGATAATACAGGTGCAGACGGGCGGGGTGTGATGAGGCAGGCGTCTGGCCGAGGAAAGAACAATGGTGCACATGTTGCGTACCTTCGAAAGAAGTCTGCAACTCATGCTGTTGACAGCCGTGTGTTGTTTCGCCCTGACTTCCGACATCCTGTTCGTTAATTGGAGCAGCCACCCCTGTTACGCCTATGCCATGATCGGCAGCGATGCGGTGATCAACGCCCGCTTGGGCGTGCCGGCGGAGGCGGTATTGAAGCTTGCGGAAATTCCCGGCGCCGGATCCGCGGGGCAGAACGCCTATTCCATTCCCCTCCTGATCACTTTGTTGGAGGCCTACCTTTGGGAGCAGTCCCCCTATCATTACTCGATCCAGGTCTTCCAGCGTTGTGCCGCAGTAGACCGGCCCTGACAACAGCCCACCCCCATGAAATTTTTCAATGGGTCGGATATGATGAACATCAGTGCAATTCCCGAGGAGCACACAGATGGGAACCCCACAGCCCCAGCCAAGCCTGGCCGATCATGACGGCCTGCTCATCGTCGATGTCCAGAATGATTTCCTGCCCGGCGGCAGTCTGGCTGTTCCAGACGGTGACCGCATCATCCCCATACTGAATGACTATATTGCCCTCTTCAGGAACAGGCGCCTGCCGGTGATAGCCACCCGCGACTGGCATCCCCCCGATCACTGTTCCTTTCAAGCTCAGGGTGGCCCCTGGCCGGTGCACTGTGTCAGGTCGACGCAGGGCGCAGACTTCCCCGCGACACTGGCTCTGCCGCCCGAGACCATCATCATCTCCAAGGGTTGTCGTCAGGACCGCGACGCCTATTCAGGTTTTCAGGATACCGATCTCCACGAACGGCTGCAGCAGTTGGACGTGCGGCGGCTGTTCATCGGCGGTCTGGCGACCGACTATTGTGTCCGCGCCACCGTGCTGGACGCCCTGCAGCTGGATTATGCAGTCTGCCTCCTGGAGGACGCCATCCGCGCCGTGGACGTCAATCCCGGCGACGGAGAACGGGCGCTGGCCACCATGACGGCGGCAGGGGCGTTGCCCGTGAGCCGGGAGCGCCTGGCATGATCATGCCACTCTGCAATCAGGCGCTGCTCACCGATCTCTATCAGCTTTCCATGCTGCAGGGCTATTTCGAACAGGGCATGGAGGAGACGGCGGTGTTCGAATTCTTCGTCCGCAGGCTGCCCGAACAGCGTCGTTTTTTCATGGCTGCCGGCCTGGCGCAGGCGCTGGACTATCTGGAGAGTCTGCATTTCACGCCGCAGGAACTGGAGTGGCTGGCGGCATCGGGACGTTTCAGCGACGCCTTCATCGCTTATCTGTCGGAACTGCGTTTCCGGGGCACTATCAACGCCATGCCCGAGGGCACGGTGTTCTTTCCCGACGAGCCCATTCTCCAGGTGGTGGCGCCGCTGCCCCAGGCCCAGCTGGTGGAAAGTCGTCTCATCAACATCCTGCATTATCAGAGCCTGATCGCCTCCAAGGCCAGCCGCGTGGTGCTGGCGGCGCCGCAGCGCCTGCTGGTTGACTTCGGCCTGCGCCGCGCCCATGGCGGCGAGGCGGGCATCTTCGCCGCACGGGCCAGTTATCTGGCTGGCTTCGCCGGCAGCGCCACCACCATGGCTGCGCCGCTGTTCGGCATCCCGGTCTATGGCACCATGGCCCATTCCTTCATCCAGAGCCACGACGACGAGGTCCAGGCCTTCGAACACTTCGCCCAGGCCCAGCCCGACAATGTGGTGCTCCTCATCGACACCTACGACACCGAGCGCGCCGCGCGCCGGGTGGTGGAGCTGGCGCCGCGCCTCCAGGAGCAGGGCATCGCCATCAAGGCCGTGCGTCTGGACAGCGGCGATCTGGCGCAGCATGCCAAGCAGGTGCGCCAGATCCTGGACCAGGGCGGCCTGCAAGCGGTGCACATCTTCGTCAGCGGCAATCTGGATGAATACCGCATCCAGGATCTGCTGGCGGATGGCGCACCCATCGACGGCTTTGGCGTGGGCACTGTTCTCGATACCTCGGCGGACGTGCCCTATCTGGACTGTGCCTACAAGCTGCAGGAATATGACGGCCGGCCGCGCCGCAAGCGTTCCGAGGGCAAGGCCACCTGGCCCGGGCGCAAGCAGGTCTATCGCCATTACGACAGCCAGGGGCATATCGACAGGGATGTGCTGGCGCTGCAGGGCCAGCCTGCCGCGGGCGGCGTACCGCTCCTGCAGCCGGTGATGCGCGATGGCCAACGCTGCACGCCACAACCCGGGCTGGAGGAGATCCGCCGCCATGCCGCGGCGGAAATGGCGCGGCTGCCCGCCGAACTGCGCCGCCTGGAGGGTGGGGCCGGCATCCGTGTGGAGGTCTCCGCCGAACTCCAGGCGCTGGCGGCACAGATGGACCGGGAGAACTGACCGCGGCTGCGCTCCTTAGAGCGCGCAGATCCTTTCTAGATGATCCAGGTCGTTGATGACGCGCCAGCTGCCGTCGCTGCCATTGCTGCGCTATTCACGGGGATCGATGTTGTCGCTGCGCAGCTTGGTGACGGCGCACCGCTTGTTCGTTGCTCCTGCCGACAGGGGGGTTTTGACAGCATGGGATCTTATCTGCAATGATGCTGCCTGCATTGCGCCATCGTCATCTGAGATGAAGCCGCATGTTTATATTTTTTACAACAATATTTGAGAAAAGGAGGGGCAACCCCGATGAGTGAAGAAAAAGAAATTCTGGTGGTGGCATCGAAAGTCAAAAACTATATCCGCAGCAAATCAGACATGAATACAGCCGCCAACGTGATGGCAGTATTGTCCGACCGCATCCGTGAATTGTGTGATCAGGCTATCGAGAACGCCCGTAACGACAGGCGCAAAACTGTCAAGGACCGCGATTTCTGAGAGTCTTCTGCGCTTCGTTGTGGGGCTCCTGACCCTGCCTGCCCTGGGGGGCAGCCAGCCTGGAAATTCGCGATTGGCTTTTCCAGGCTCTGTCCTCAATACTCCCGAGATGCATTGTACCTCCGCTGTGCCAGTGCAGACTGGCGAGTTTTGGCCTGTTGCTGTCATTGACTCGGCTCCACTGGTAAAATGCAGGGACACTCCATGGCCATAAAAAATGCCCGGGTATTCCTCTTAAACAGTGTTATAATCGTATGATATTATGATGCGGGCAGTGGTGTCGCCATATTGCCTTTTTGAACCAACAACAAGCTTTGTCCGCAGACAAATACCCTTTAGCACAGACGTGAAAATCTATGTCAGCAATCATCGATAGATCAGACAGAAAGGCACAATACTCTTATGAGGACCTGATTGCCTGCGGCGAGGGCAGGCTCTTTGGCGCAGGCAATGCCCAGTTGCCCCTGCCCCCCATGCTGATGTTCGACCGCATTACTTCCATTGCTGAAGGGCGTGGACGTTATGGCAAAGGCGAAGTGGTGGCCGAGTTGGACATCACTCCCGAACTGTGGTTCTTCGCTTGTCATTTCCAGGGCGATCCCGTGATGCCGGGCTGCCTGGGACTGGACGCCATGTGGCAGCTGGTGGGATTCTACCTGGGCTGGATGGGCGGCCCAGGCCGGGGGCGGGCCTTGGGTGCTGGCGATGTGAAGTTCTCCGGGCAGGTGACACCGGCCAACAGCCTCATCACCTATCAGGTGAACCTCAAACGGGTGATCATGCGCAAATTGGTCATGGGGATTGCCGATGCAGTGATGATAGTGGATAGCAGGGAGATTTATACCGCAAAGGATCTGCGGGTCGGTTTGTTTACATCAACAGCAGATTTCTAGAAGGGTAGGCAGTGAAACGGGTTGTCATTACAGGTCTTGGAATCGTCTCGAGTATCGGTAACAACAAGCAGGAGGTGGTGGAGGCGCTGCGCGCCGGCAGGTCCGGCATCGAGTTCTCGCCGCAATATGCCGAACTGGGGCTGCGCTCCCATGTCCATGGTCCGATCCACCTGAATCCGGCGGATCATATCGAGCGCAAGCTGCTGCGTTTCATGGGCGATGCGGCGGCCTTCAACTACATCGCCATGCGCGAGGCCCTGGCTGATGCCGGGTTGGCCGAAGAGCAGATCTCCGATCCCCGCGTGGGACTGGTGGTGGGGTCAGGCGGCGCCTCCAACCGCAATTTTCTCCAGGCGGCCGACACCTTGCGCCAGAAGGGCGCCAAGCGGGTCGGGCCCTACATGGTGCCGCGCACCATGGGTAGCACCACCTCTGCCAATCTCTCCACCGCCTTCAAGATCAAGGGTGTCAACTATTCCATCAGTTCCGCCTGTTCCACCAGCGCCCACTGTATCGGCAATGCCTATGAACTGATTCAGATGGGCAAGCAGGACATGGTGTTTGCCGGTGGTGGTGAGGAAGTGGACTGGACCATGACCATGCTGTTCGATGGCATGAATGCGCTGTCTTCCAAATTTAACGACACACCGGAAAAGGCCTCGCGCACCTACGACGTCAAGCGAGACGGCTTCGTCATTTCCGGTGGCGGCGGCCTGGTGGTGGTGGAATCCCTGGAACACGCCCTGGCGCGGGGCGCCGAGAAGATCTACGCCGAGATCGTCGGCTATGGTGCCACCTCCGATGGTTATGACATGGTCGCCCCCTCAGGGGAGGGGGCGGTGCGCTGCATGCGTCTGGCCCTGGATACCACCGAGGGCCCGCTGGACTACATCAATACCCACGGCACCAGCACGCCGGTGGGCGATGTCGTTGAACTGCGCGCCATCCGCGAGACCTTCGGTGACGAAATCCCTTACCTGGCCTCCACCAAGTCCCTCACCGGCCATGCCCTGGGCGCCGCGGGTGTCAACGAGGCTATCTATTCCCTGCTGATGATGGAGCACGATTTTATCGCCGCCTCCGCCAACATCGAGGAACTGGATCCCGAAGCGGAAGGCATGCCCATCGTCCGGGAACGCATGGACGGCGTCAAACTGCAGCGTGTCATGTCCAACAGTTTCGGTTTCGGCGGCACCAATGCCTCGCTGGTGTTTCAACGCTTCGGCGGCTGAGTATCGCGCTGCAGGCACTTCATACGCCGTCGTCTCCAGGGCTCGGTAGGGATGCGGTTCAGGGAGAGAGGTGATGAGTAATGCGTGATGAGTGATGGGCGACAGCGCATTCACTCGATCCCATCACTCATTACGCATTACTCATCACCCATCCATACATCAGGCGCTCTTGCGCGCCGCACGCTTGCGTTCATGCTCCTTGAGGCGCTTCTTGCGCAGACGCAGATGGTGCGGGGTGACCTCCACCAACTCGTCGTCGTCGATGAATTCCAGGGCCTGTTCCAGCGTCAGGGTGATGGCCGGGGTGAGCAGAATGTTTTCATCCGTGCCGGCGGCGCGGATATTGGTGAGTTGCTTGGCCTTGAGGGGGTTGACCACCAGATCGTTGCCCCGCGAATGGATGCCGATGATCATGCCTTCGTAGACCTCTTCACCCGGCGCCACGAACATGCGTCCCCGTTCCTGGAGGTTGAACAGGGCATAGCCCAGGGCCTTGCCGCTGCCGTTGGCGATCAGCACGCCGTTGTGGCGCTGTCCCAGGTCGCCGCCCTTGCAAGGCCCGTAGTGGTCGAACACGCTGTACAGCAGGCCGGTGCCCTGGGTGGCGGTGAGAAACTCGGTGCGGAATCCGATCAGGCCGCGCGAGGGGATGATGTAGTCGAGGCGGATGCGGCCCTTGCCATCCGGCACCATATCCTTGAGTTCGGCACCCCGTTCCCCCAGTTTCTGCATCACGGCGCCCTGGTGGGTTTCCTCCACGTCCACGGTGAGTTGCTCGTAGGGTTCCTGGCGTATGCCGTCGACCTCTTTGATGATCACCTCGGGGCGGGAAACACCCAGTTCATAGCCTTCGCGGCGCATGTTCTCGATCAGCACCGAGAGATGCAGTTCGCCGCGCCCCGAGACGCGCAGTTTGTCGGGATCCTCGGTATCCTCCACCCGCAGCGCCACATTGTGGATCAGTTCGCGCTCCAGGCGTTCCCGCAGCTGCCGTGAAGTGATGTACTTGCCGTCGCGTCCGGCGTAAGGAGAGTCGTTGACCTGAAAGGTCATGCTCACCGTGGGTTCGTCCACGGTCAGGGGCGGCCGGGCCTCCACCGCCGCCGGGTCGCACAGGGTGTCGGAGATCTGCAGGCCGTCGATGCCGGTGAAGGCGATGATGTCGCCGGCACAGGCCTCCGCCACCTCCTGACGCTGCAGGCCCATGAAGCCCAGCACCTGGAGAATGCGGCCGTTACGGCGGCTGCCGTCGCGGCTGACCACGGTCACCGGCGTGTTGGTCTTGACACGGCCGCGGCTGATGCGGCCGATGCCGATCACGCCCACATAGCTGTTGTAGTCCAGGGAGGAGACCTGGAGTTGCAGGGGGCCCTCCATGTCTACTGCCGGCGGCGGCACCTCGGCGATGATGGTTTCGAACAGCGCCGTCATGTCGCCGTCGCGCACCTCCTGCTCGCGTCCAGCGTAACCCTGCAGGGCGGAACAGTAGACCACGGGGAAATCCAGCTGTTCATCGCTGGCGCCCAGGCGGTCGAAGAGGTCGAAGGTCTGGTCCAGCACCCAGTCGGGGCGCGCCCCGGGGCGGTCGATCTTGTTGATGACCACGATGGGACGCAGTCCCTGATCGAAGGCCTTCTGGGTCACGAAGCGGGTTTGGGGCATGGGACCCTCCACCGCGTCCACCAGCAGCAGCACGGAGTCCACCATGGATAGCACGCGTTCCACCTCGCCGCCGAAGTCGGCGTGACCGGGGGTATCCACGATATTGATGCGATAATCGTCCCAGGTGATGGCTGTGTTCTTGGAGAGGATGGTGATGCCGCGCTCCTTTTCCAGATCATTGCTGTCCATGACGCGCTCCTGGGCGGCATCCTGCTTGCCCAGAGAGCCGGACTGCTGCAGCAGCCGGTCCACGAGGGTGGTTTTGCCATGGTCTACATGGGCGATGATGGCGATGTTTCTGACTTGTTCGATCACTATTTGGGGTTCCTGTATGCTGCTGGGGCGAAACACGAGGCGCGAGACAGAGATAGGGGGCCGTCATGCCTCGACCGGCCGGCGTTTCTATCCTTCTGCCCGATGTCTTACCGGGAAAATGGCACCCATTGTACAATATTCAAGCAAGCCGGGAGTGGAAATTTTCCTGTCATGAAGCGAATCTATACCGCCGCCAACCTCCAGGATGCCCATATCCTTGCCCATATACTGCGGGAGGCGGGCATCGGCTGCCATATATTCAATGAAAACCTGCAGGGCGGCGTGGGCGAGATCCCCTTTACCCATGCCTATCCCGAGATCTGGCTGGCCGAGGCGGGCGACACAGAGCGTGCCCGGGAGATCATCAGGGAATTCGAACGTCCCGTTCCCGCCCGTGCCCCCCGTTCATGTCCCCACTGCGGGGAGGAGAATCCGGGGCATTTCCTGAGTTGCTGGCAGTGTGGCCACGATCTGGGTGGCGCCGGTGATGAGTGATGTGAGGGGAGCATCATCGACGCCCTCTCTCTTACTCTTTACGCATTACTCATCACCGGCAATCCGTGGGACAGCGGCAACGCACTGCGCTAGAATACGCCTCTTTGTCACTGGCGAGAGGTGATCCGATCCATGGGACCTGCGGTCCACATCGAGGGTATCTACAAATACTATGGCGGGGTGCACGCCCTGGATGGTATCGACCTGGAGATCGGGCGGGGGGAATTCTTCGGCCTGCTGGGACCCAACGGGGCCGGCAAGTCCACCCTCATCAACATTCTCGCCGGTCTGACCCGCAGCGACCGCGGACAGGTGCGGATCATGGGTCACGATGTGGACTGTGACTACCGCGCCGCGCGGCGTTGTATCGGTGTGGTGCCCCAGGAACTGGTGTTCGATCCTTTCTTCTCGGTGCGCGAAGTGCTCAGGATCCAGTCCGGCTATTTCGGCCTGGGACGGGAAAACGACGCCTGGATCGAGGAACTGCTCCATGAACTGCGCCTGACCGACAAGGCGGACACCAACATGCGCGCCCTGTCGGGCGGTATGAAACGCCGCGTCCTCATCGCCCAGGCCCTGGTGCACCGACCCGACGTGGTGGTGCTGGACGAACCCACCGCAGGCGTGGACGTGGAAATCCGCAACCTGCTGTGGAACTTTATCCGCCGCCTGCACCGCGAAGGCCACACCATCGTCCTGACCACTCACTATCTGGAGGAGGCGGAGTCCATGTGCGGGCGCATCGCCATTCTCGACCGCGGACGCATCGTGGCCCTGGACAGCAAGGAGGAACTGCTGGCCAGCAGTCTGAGTCGCACCCTGTATATCAAGATCACCAGCGCCGCACCCGTTGCCGATATTCCCGCCCATTTGCAGGCCAAGGTGCGCCACTGCGAAGACAACACCCTGGAACTGGCCCTGGAGAAGGGCCGTGACTCCATTGTCGAGGTGCTGGAGGCACTGCGCGATGCCGGCATGGACATCATCGACCTCCATACCGAGCGCGCCGACCTGGAGGATGTATTCATGGAACTGACCTATGGCAGGCGAGAGAGGGGCAAGGAGTGAGGGGGGAGGTGAGCAGGCGATGAGATACCGTGGGTTCTATACGTTGTTCTACAAGGAGATCCTGCGCTTCTATAAAGTGGCGCTGCAGACCCTGCTGGCCCCGGTGCTGACCACCTTGCTCTATCTGTTGGTGTTCGCCCATGCCCTGGGTGAGCATGTGGTGGTCTACGAGCGTATCGGTTATGACGTCTTTCTCATCCCTGGCCTGGTGATGATGACCATCATCCAGAACGCCTTTGCCAACAGTTCCTCCAGCCTGATCCAGTCCAAGGTCACCGGCAACATCGTCTTCGTGCTGCTGGCGCCCCTGAGCCATGTCGAATTCTATCTGGCCTTTGTCCTGGCGGCGGTGGTGCGCGGCCTGAGCGTCGGCATCGGCGTCTATCTGGTGGCGATGTTCTTCGTATCCGTGCCCTTGCACAACGCCGCGGTGGTGGTGGTGTTCGCCATCCTGGGCAGCGCCTTGCTGGCCACCCTGGGCGTCATCGCCGGTATCTGGGCCGAAAAATTCGATCAGCTGGCGGGATTTCAGAATTTCATCATTATGCCCCTGACCTTTCTCAGCGGCGTGTTCTATTCCATCCATTCCCTGCCGGCTTTCTGGCAGGGCATGTCCCATCTCAATCCTTTCTTCTATATGATCGATGGTTTCCGCTATGGCTTTTTCGGCATTTCCGACATCAATCCCTGGTTCAGCATGGCTACCGTGCTGTCGTTCCTGGTCTTGCTGTCCATGCTGACCCTGAGCCTGCTGAAGAAAGGCTGGCGCCTGCGGGGCTGACATTCTGGCACTGCAAATGGCACACCGGGGAGATCACTTTCCATATGGCCCACACCTCCTGGCTTCCCGATCAACCCAGCCAATAACCCTTCTTCTGGCGCGGATAATGGCGCTGTCGTGATAGCGGAGAGGGCTGCTCAAGAATGGCCTTTATATAGGGGGGCAATTTTTATATGATGGGATGCTGAAAAATAACAAAAACAGCGCATCCATCACGCCTGCCCCGGTGCGCCTGCGCCATGGCTGGCCGCCTGCACCCTGGGGTTCCAATCCCTGTCAGCCAAGGAGGAATATGGTGAAGCATCATTCATTACTGCTTCTCGGGAGGGCCTGGATCATCCTCGTGGTCGTCATTGTCGTTCATGGCTGTGCCACCAGCGCGCCTGAGCGCGATGCCGATGCCGGGGAGGCGGCTGATAACACGTTCCTCGGGGTGTCCGCCAAGCCCGCACAGGTCACGGCCACAGCGGCCGTGGCGGCCCAGGAGAACAGGGTCGATAGCGACAGCGAAGGGCTGGACCTGATCCTGGCGGCCCGCTATGGCCACGAAAACGTAGTGCGCATCCTACTGGACCGGGGCGCCGCTATCGACCGCCAGGACGAACTGGGCAACAGCGCCCTGATCGCCGTCGCCGCGGAACCCCATACAGCCATCCTGAAGCTGCTGCTGAAACGGGGCGCCGACGTTCACCTCACCACCAATGACGGCACCACGGCCCTGATGAATGCCGCTGCCAGCGGCCATCTGAAGCATGTCAAACTGCTGCTGCGCGCCGGCGCCGACCTGGAACGCAGGAATCGCAAGGGAGAAACGGCCCTGGTCTATGCCATCAAGTTCGGCCAGACGGCAGTGCTGGATTATCTGCTGGCACAGGGGGCGGACCCCAACCTCTATTCCCAGGATGAACTCAAGGACCACAGCGGGCTGACGCCGCTCATGTATGCCGCGCAATACGGCGTACCCCGGGACGCCGCCCCTGGCATAGTGCGCAGCCTGCTGGCCCATGGTGCCGATCCCAAACTGGTGCGCGACAACGGCGATACGGCCCTCACCATGGCCAGTCGCAATGGCTATCGGGCCATTGCCCGCCTGCTGCAACAGGCGGGGGCGCGCGATGAAAGCCCCTATGCCTCCCTCAGCGCAGAAGACGCCTTGCTCAAGGCCATCAAGTTGAACGATGTCGGCAAGGTGCGGGAATTGTTGGAGACTGCGGCCGATCCCAACTACCGCGACACCCTGACCGGCATCACCCCGTTACTGGCGGCAGCCTATTATGGCAATACAGCAGTGGTCAGGGCGCTCATCGAGCACGATGCCGAGATCGACAACGTCCCCTGGGGCCTGCGCGAGGAACGCATCAGCGCCTCCAGCGTACCGGTCCAGGAACGGGACCTGATGCGTGCCGCGGCGCGCGGTGACAGCGCCTTGATCACGGCCATCCGCGAGGAACATGATGCAGTGGCACAGCTGCTGCTGGAGAAGGGTGCCGATGCCTTGTTGCCCAACCGCCGCGCTGAAACCCCGGGCCTGTTCGCCGCCCGCAAAGGCAATAGCGCGGTCATGCGGGCGCTGCTGACTAGGGGGCTGGATCCCGATTTGGCGCAGTCCGACCAGCTGCTGGACTATTTTGTCTCCAGTATCGTCAAAAAAGAGAAGCTGCGCGCCCTGCTCATCGAGGCGGCCGGCAATGGCCATGCCGAGACGACTGCGGTGTTGCTGGAGTCGGGCGCCGACCCCGATGTCCAAGACGAGGAGGGCAGGACGGCCCTGTTCTGGGCGGCCTCCCAGGGATTCGCGGCTACCGTGAATGTGTTGCTGGAGCACGGGGCAAGCCCCGATATCAAGAACGACCAGGGCATGACGCCCCTGATGACTGCAGCCAAGAGCGGTCTGCAGCGGGTGGTTTCAGCGCTGCTGGCGCACCAGGCCGCAGTCAATATCCGTGAAGACAGTGAACAGTCCCATGAGAACGAGGGTAGCGGCATGACGGCCCTGGCCTACGCCGTGCGCGGTGGCCATACCGATATCGTGGGCCTGCTGCTGGAGCAGGGGGCCGATCCCATGGTGCGCAATGCCGACGGCAGGACGGCGCTGGACATTGCCCGGGACAACGGCTACGCGGATATCGTGCAACTGCTCGACAGGCAGCTTGCCGCTTCGCCGTTTTAAACAGCCTGCCGCCTCGCCGTTTTAGCGTTCGCCGACAATGCAGATGGCCTCGTTTTCCATGACGATTTCGCCGCTGTCAGTGGCATAGGCCCGGGCCGCTTCGGTAATTGCCGCCCAGACTTCGTCGCGGCGTTGTTCGCTCAGCCCGGCGCAGAGGGTGGCAATGGGCGCGCTGATATCGCGGGTGAAAGCGGTGTAGGCCTCGGCTGAGGGCATGGTGAAACGCACGGGCAGAATCTCGCATTTCACATTGCTGAAGCCCGCCGCCAGAAAGGCCTGCTGCAGGGCCTCCCTGTCCGCCAGGGCAAAGGGGTTTGGGGTGCCGGGTGGAGGGGGGGCGATATCCAGCAGTTCCCGCACCACGTTCATGGACAGGCTGATGGAGGGCACCTTGTCGGGGGTGGACCACACGGCCGCCGCCAGGCGCCCGCCGTTGTCGAGGCGTTGCTGGATGTTGCGCAGCGCGAGATCCAGCATGGGAAAGAACATCAGCCCCCAGCGGCAGAGCACGGCATCGAAGTGACCCTCCACCTCGTAGAGCAGTTCTCCATCCACCTGCTGAAAGGAGATGTTGTCCAGGCCGGCGGCGCGCGCCCGCTTAGCGGCGATGGCCAGCATGTCCGCCGCCTGATCCGTGGCCACCACCTCTCCTGAGGGGGCAACAGTGCGGGCCGCCGACAGGGCCGGCTCGCCGATGCCGGTGGCGATGTCCAGCACCCGCTGTCCCGGCTCCAGTTTCGCCAGTTCGATGAGGCGTTCGCTGACATGGCAGGCACCCTGTTCCAGGGTATCCCACCATTTCTCCCAGCCGGCGGAGACTGCATTCCAGTCGTCCTGCTGACGCCTCTTGATATCTTCCGGGTTAAAGTCGGCCTCTGTCATTTCCTCCTTCCCTCCTTATCGGTCATAATACTGGCGGCATCCTGCCATCAGCCAGGAACCTTGCCCTATTAGCCACCACAGGACTGTGCAGATAGATTCATGATAAAGCAAAACGGACTGGCTGCAATGCTTTTGCTGGGCATTCTGGCCGGCTTCATGACAGGCTGCGACGATGATAGCGGCGCCAACCGCTCCCTGTATACCGAACTGGAGGTCTGGGTGCATTCAGGGCAGGCTGCGGAGCGGCGCACCCTGCAGGAACAGGTCACTCGCTTCAACAACAGCCAGCAGAAGATCCGTGTCAATGCCGTGATCCTTCCTGAGGGCACTTACAATGCCCAGGTCCAGGCTGCGGCGCTGGCAGACGACCTGCCAGACATTCTGGAATTCGATGGCCCTTTCCTTTACAACTATGTGTGGCAGAAAAAGCTGATCCCTCTGGACAAGCTGATTACCGATGGCACGCTCGACGACCTGCTGCCTTCCATTGTCCATCAGGGAATGTATAAGGGCAGAATATACGCCATCGGCAGCTATGATTCCGGGCTCGCCCTGTATGCCCGGCGCAGCAGACTGGAAGCTGTGGGGGCGCGCATTCCCCACTCGCCGGATGAGGCCTGGACAGTGGACGAATTCGATGAGTTACTGGACCGCCTGGCGCAGGACGACGCCGATGGTGCAGTCCTGGATCTGCAACTCAACCAGCGCGGCGAGTGGTATACCTATGCCTTTTCACCGGCCCTGCAATCGGCCGGTGGCGACCTCATCGAGCGCCCCGGATACCGCCGAGCCAGCGGCGTCCTCAACGGCCCCGCCTCGGTGGCTGCCATGAGGCGCATCCAGCGCTGGATCAGCAGCGGCCGGGTGGATGGGAATCTGGACGACAATGCCTTCAGCGCCGGGCGGGTGGCGCTCTCCTGGGCCGGACACTGGGAATATCCCCGTTACCACAAGGCCGCAGGAGATGACCTGATCCTGGTGCCCCTGCCCGATTTCGGCAAGGGGCCGCGCACCGCCCAGGGCTCCTGGGCCTGGGGGATCACCAGCAACTGTCGCGATGCTCAGGCGGCCATACATTTTCTCGAATTCCTGCTGGGCACCGAAGAGGTCCTGGCCATGGCCAACGCCAATGGAGCCGTACCCGGCACCCGCAGCGCCATCGCCCAATCCCCGCTCTATCGCCCGGGCGGTCCGCTGCACCTGCTGGTGGAGCAACTCGATACCATTGCCGTTCCCCGGCCCCAGACTCCGGCCTATCCCGTCATTACCTCGGCATTCCAGCAGGCCTTCGAGGATATCCGCAACGGCGGCGATGTGCAGGCCGCCCTGGACCGGGCCGCGCAGGTCATCGACCGCGATATCGAGGAGAACAGGGGTTATCCACCAGCCAGATAGGCAATCGCTGGTGGCCATGGTCATGACGGCGCCGGCCATCGTTGGACTGCTGCTGTTCGTGGCCCTGCCTTTTCTGCTGGCCATTGGACTTTCCCTGAGCGACTTCAAGCTGGGTTCCCCCCTGGGGCCACGCTTT
>CAYRLE010000002.1:0-29479 GCA_964425105.1 uncultured Gammaproteobacteria bacterium
TAACAGTTACTGGATAGAGTTTTCATATCTGGATATATGTCGATTACTAGCAATTCCCTGTTCGTTATTCATAGCTCCATATTTCCAGATCTGTAAATTCATGTCTACTAACGCACATGAATGTCCAATATTACACTCATTCTTCCAAATGCGGTTTTGCTTCTCTAGCCATCCTGTCTTCCAGCTTCAATTCCTGAACGAGACGGTAGGGCAAGCCCCATAACTTTTTGCTTTTTATCCATTTCCCTCCGCGTTGCCTGATTGCCTGCTGGAGCTGCTTTTCTTCATAACCGATTCTGACCATGACCCAGCGGTTGGGGTGGGGATACATAGTATTGAACAATTCATGGTTGCCGGATGGGTGGGGGTGTTCGGCGACGATGAGTTCCACGGTGACGAGGTTTTTCCGGTTTGCGCGGTCGTTGCGGTAGCGGACACAGACCAGGCGGTCGCCATAGGCGCGCAGGTAGCGCTTGCTGCCGTTTTCACCTGGCTTTATTTTTCTGGTCACTTCCATGTGTTTTCTCCTGTGGGTGCAACTGTAGGGGTGATGGGCGGCTGCTCCATAGCCATCTCTCGCGTAATAAGATTACAATGGATGTGATCCACAAGGAAAGTGGATTCTCTGCAGACAAGGAGGTACCTCATGGCCCGATCACCGTTGCTGGAGCAGCTGCGCATTGCCTTGCGCGTTCGTCATTATAGTATTCGCACCGAACAGGCCTATCTCGGCTGGGTCAGGCGCTTTATCCTGTTCCACGGCAAGCGCCACCCCGCGGCTATGGGCGCCCATGAGATCACCGCCTTTCTGAACCACTTGGCCAGTGAACGCCATGTTTCCGCATCCACGCAGAATCAGGCCCTTTGCGCCCTGGTGTTTTTATACAAGACTGTCCTTGAAACGCCTCTTGGTGATCTGGAGGGTCTGGTGCGCGCCAAGCGGGCTAGACGGCTGCCAGTTGTGCTCAGCAGCGAGGAGGTCATCCAGCTCTTGTCTCAGCTGCAAGGTGCGCAATGGCTGATGGCTACCCTCCTCTATGGTTCGGGATTGAGGCTGCTGGAATGCCTGCGGCTGCGGGTCAAGGATCTGGACTTTGAGAGGCGCGTAATTTACTAAGACAAACGATAACAAAGCCACATTCAGCGGGTGTCTGGGCGGTCAGCCGCAAGGCGCGTCAGCGCAGGCATAGTCATTCTATGTCAAGCTGGCGCAACACGGCGGATGGCCGTCCAGACGCCCGCCCACAGGGAGCGAACCCGGCGTCCCGGCTCTGCGTTGCGTCGCTTGGCAAGGGCGCGCCATTCCCTGCGCAACGCGCCTTGATCCAGAACGCCGGGTTCGCTCTGAATGTGGCTTTGTTATCGTTTGTCTTAGTATGTCCGGGCGGGCAAGGGTAACAAGGACAGGATCACGACGCTTAGTGACGAGCTGATTCCCTTTTTGTGCCGGCAGTTGGAACTGGTCAAGCAGATTCACGGCCAGGATCTGGCGGAGGGTTTCGGGGCCGCTTATCTACCCGATGCCCTGGCGCGCAAGTATCCCAACGCCGGCCGCGAGTGGGCCTGGCAATATGTCTTCCCGGCACGTCTGCGCAGCATCGATCCCCGCAGCGGCGTTGAGCGGCGCCATCACTATGACGAGAGCGCCTTGCAAAAGGCGGTCAAGTCGGCGCTACGCAGGGCGGGCATCCAGAAACCCGCCAGTTGTCACAGCCTGCGCCATTCCTTTGCCACGCACCTGCTGGAGCGGGGCGCCGATATCCGTACGGTGCAGGAGCAATTGGGCCACAAGGATCTCAAGACCACGCAGATCTATACCCATGTGCTGCAGCGTGGCGGCAAAGCGGTGCGCAGTCCGTTGGCGGATATTTTTGCGACGGCGGTTAACACTGCTATGGCGCCAAGTGAGGGTGCCGTTGAATGACCGCGGGGGCTTGGTGGGCGGTGCCCACCCTACTGGGGACCAATCTAAGAAACCACGGATCCCGGGAGGCGAAAGGGGCGTGGTCCGCGTCAATTTCGAATACCTGAGCGCAGGGTTGCCTGGTCGATCAGGGTGTCCACGCGAAGTCTTTGAAGGCGTCATCCACCGGCGTCTCTGCCAAGTGGTTGATGTAGTTACTCATGACCTTCTGGGAGATGCCGAGGATGATTTCCAGCAGCTGTCGCTGGCCGTAGCCGGCCGCCTGAAAGCGCTGCAGTTCATCTTCATTGAGGCGCCCGCGCTTGCGCACCAGGGCCAGGGTGGTCAGGTGCAGTGCCTGCAGCTTTTCATCGGGCATGGGCCGCTCCTCGCGGAGGGCATTGGTGATGGCCGGGTCGACCTGCATCATCTGGGCGATGGCGCTATGGGCCGGCACGCAGTAGTGGCATCCATGTTCCACGTTGATGGTCTGCCACACCACGGTCAGTTCTGCAGCATTGAAGGAGGTCTGCTGGAACAGCTGGTTCAAGCGCTGGTAGGCCTCCAGCAGCGCGGGCGCTGCCGCCATCACGGCGTGCAGGTTGGGTATCATGCCGAAGGCCTGCTGGGACTGTTCCAGCAGCGGACGGCTCGCCTGGGGTGCGTTTTCTGTTGTATACAGTGTGAATCTCATGGTGCGTTCTCCTCTGGGTCATTTGATATGGACTATCCGGTCCATATTCCAGCAAAAAAATATCAATCCAGTATGCACAGCGTCAGATCGGCAATCCCCCTGACAGTTTCACCGTCTGCGCCGGCCTTGATCATGTTCTTGATGCCGCTCATGCTGCTGACCAGATAGACCGCCAGGGCGCGCGCCTCCTTATCTGCGGCTATCTCGCCGTGCTGCTGTGACTGGTGGATGGCCGCCTCGAAAATGCCCCTCAGGCTTTCGATGCCCTGGGCCACCGCCGCGGCGATTTTGGGATCGCTTTGTGCAAACTCGCTGGCGGTGTTCATCAGCAGGCAGCCCTTTCTGGCCCCGGCGCCGCAGGTCTCGGCTGCGAGGCCATAAAAGAGGTTTTGCAGGAAGGCCTTGCCCGACCCGGCCTGCTCCATCCGCCGCGCCAGATCCTGGCCCAGCAGCTGCCGGTAGTGGCGGATGCAGGCCTGGAACAGGGCGCGCTTGCTCTTGAAGGTCTGATAGAAGGAACTCTTGGACAGTCCCATGGCCGCCAGCAGGTCCTGCAGCGAGGTGGCCTCGTAGCCCTTGCGCCAGAACAACTCCATGGCCGACTCCAGGGCCTGTTCGGGATCGAATTCCAGGGGTCTTCCAGCGTTCATGGAGCCAATATAGGACCGATCGCTCCAATAGTCAAATGATTTACAGGAGTGGGCTCAGGCTTCAATCGAGGCGGCGCGGTGCCCTGCTGGCGCGGCCGACGAGGAAGGCGACGACACCCACGGCCAACAGGATCAACAACTCGAAGATACCCACTGCCCCGCCGCCGCCCGAGTAACCGCTGCGCTGCACGATCTTCACCTGCTCGGGATTCTTCTTGATCTTCTCGCGGAAACTCGCCAGCTGTTGATCGAGGTTGACGATCATGGCCGCGGTCGCTTCCTGAAAACCCTTGAGGCTGTCGGCGCGCAATTCCTCGCTGAGATTGACCGGCGTGGCCCTGCCTTTGACTTGGCTGGTGCCCGGCGCCCTGAAGAGCATTTTTCTGCTCTGGATGTCATAGACGGCGGTGTCCAGCATGGTGCTGGTATCGTTCTTTTCGCCGGACACCACATAGGCGCCCACCAGGGTCCAGTAGGTCAGGGAGAGCATGCCCTCGTCGGTGAACTGAACCTGATCGTAGGACACCAGGGCGATGACATCGATACCATACATGTTTTTGATCTGATCGAGATTGGCGAAGCCGCCCGCCGGCGTCAGATAGGCGGAGGGGATCACCTCGATTTCGCCCACGAAGTCATACTTGCGGAAATTGTCGGCGACCTTTTCCAGCAGGGCCGCCTTGTCGGCCTCGCTGAGGGTGGCGCCGCGCCTAACGCCTGTCCAATAGTTGAAACCGCGCGAGCGGTTTGCCTGCTCGGGCACGAAGGCGATCCCCACCTTGACCGGCACCTTGAGCACCGGAATGGAGGCTTGCACCACTTTGTCCGAATCATGGGGATAGAGATAGTCCACGACGCTGCTGCGGGTCCGGGTCTGCTGGCCCGCGCAGCCGGCGATCAGGAGTGCGATGATGAAGAGGCAAAGGTGCTTTATGGCGGGGATGCGAGTCTTCATGGTCTTGTCCTTGTTGTGATGTGCGCCGCCTTGCGCCTGCCCGGGACGGCTTGCCCGAGTATACTGCACTGGCTGTGGCGGGTGAAACAGCTGAACTGCTGCGACGGCATGGTGGGCGGCGCCCACCCTACTTCAATCTCGGGTGGGCGTAACCCACCAGGTCATTGATATCACCAGCAACGCCCATCTACGCTTTGCGTTGCTGCTTGTAGTGGTTGATGAGGCCGTTGGTGGAACTGTCGTGGCCGGTGACGGGGGCTTCGCCCTGCAGTTCGGGGAGGATGGCCTGGGCCAGCTGCTTGCCCAGTTCCACACCCCACTGGTCGAAGGAGTTGATGCGCCAGATAATGCCCTGGGTGAAGATCTTGTGCTCGTACAGCGCGATGAGCCGTCCCAGGGTGTGGGGGGTGAGCTTGCGGAACAGCAGGGAGTTGGTGGGGCGGTTGCCGGGGAAGACCTTGTGGGGCAGGAGGCGTTCCAGGGCCTCGCCCGAAAGCCCCGCCGCTGCCAGTTCGGCGCGCGCCTCGTCGGCGTTCTTGCCGCGCATCAGGGCCTCGGTCTGGGCGAAGAAGTTGGAGAGCAGGATTTCGTGGTGGCGGCCGATGGGATTGTGGCTTTCCATGGGCGCCAGAAAGTCCGCGGGCACCAGCTTGGTGCCCTGGTGGATGAGCTGGTAGAAGGCGTGCTGGCCATTGGTGCCGGGCTCGCCCCAGATCACCGGGCCGGTGCTGTAGTCCACCACCTGGCCGTCGCGGTCCACCCGCTTGCCGTTGCTCTCCATGTCGCCCTGCTGGAAGTAGGCGGGAAAGCGGTGCAGGTACTGGTCGTAGGGCAGGATGGCATGGGTCTGGGCAGCGAAGAAGTTGTTGTACCAGATGCCCAGCAGGCCCAGGATCACCGGCATGTTCGCTTCCAGCGGCGCGCTGCGGAAATGCTCGTCCATATCGTGGGCGCCGGCCAGCAGTTCCTCGAAGCGCTCCATGCCGATGGTGATGGCGATGGACAGGCCGATGGCGCTCCACAGGGAGTAGCGCCCGCCCACCCAGTCCCAGAACTCGAACATGTTTTCCGGGTCGATGCCAAAGGCCTGCACCGCCTCGCGGTTGGTGGACAAGGCCACGAAGTGGCGCGCCACCGCGGCCTCGTCTCCCAGGGCCGCCAGCAGCCAGTCGCGGGCGCTGTGGGCGTTGGTCAGGGTCTCCTGGGTGGTGAAGGTCTTGGAGGCGACGATGAACAGGGTGGTCTCGGGGTCCAGGCCGCGCAGGGTCTCGGCCAGGTGGGTGCCGTCGATGTTGGAGACGAAGTGGGGGCGCAGCCCCGCCTGCCAGTAGGGGCGCAGGGCCTCGGTGACCATCACCGGTCCCAGGTCGGAACCACCGATGCCGATGTTGACGATGTCGCTGATGGGCTTGCCGCTGTGTCCCCGCCACTGTCCGTCGCGCACCGCAGTGCTGAAGCGCCCCATCTTCTCCAGCACGGCGTTGACCTGGGGCATGACATCCACCCCGTCCACCAGGATGGGCGCGTTGCTGCGGTTGCGCAGGGCGACGTGGAGCACGGCGCGGTTTTCGGTGAAGTTGATCTTCTCGCCGCGGAACATCTTCTCGATCCAGCCCGGCAGGTCGGCCGCGCGCGCCAGATCCAGGAGCAGCGCCAGAGTCTGTTGGTCGATGCGGTTCTTGGAATAGTCCAGCAGCAGGTCGTCGTGCTGCAATGAGAAGCGCCGGAAACGATCGGGATCGGCGGCGAACAACTCGCGCATGTGGCGCCCGTTCATCTCCCGGTGATGGGCCGCCAGCGCCTGCCAGGCAGAGGATGCCGTGAGGCGCGGCAGCACCTAAAAGGCCTCCGAACTGACGTCGATACCGTCCAGGCACAGGGAGTGGCGCCAGAACTGGTCCTCGCGATCGAACAGGCGGTAGGTGCCGCGCGGCCCCCAGCTGCCCGCCGGATAGGTGTTGATGAAGTCGCGCTCCATGGACCACACCTTGAGCACCGGGTCCACCACCCGCCAAGCCCACTCCACCTCGTCGTAGCGCAGGAACAGGGAATGGTCGCCCTTCATCACGTCCAGCAGCAGTTCCTCGTAGGCATCCGACTCCTGCTCGTCGCCGGTGCGGTAGCTGGCGTCGAGGCTGATGGGCCGGGTCTTCATCTCCAGGCCGGGCACCTTTACCTGGATCTCCATCTTCAGGCACTCGTTGGGCTGGATGCCGATGAGCAGCCAGTTGGGCATGAAGCGCTCCAGCTGGGTGTTGCGGAACAGGTGATGGGGCGGCTCCTTGAAGCGGATGGCGATGGCGGAACTGGCCTCGGCCATGCGCTTGCCGGTGCGCAGATAGAAGGGCACACCGCGCCAGCGCCAGTTGTCGATGTAAAACTTGAGGGCCGCATAGGTCTCGGTGATGCTGTTCTCAGGCACCCCCTCTTCCTCCAGGTAACCGGGCACCGGCTTGCCGCCGATGGTGCCGCGCGCGTACTGGCCGCGGAAGGCATGGGCATGCACCGCATTCTGGGTGATGGGGCGGATGGACTTCAGCACCTTGACCTTCTCGTCGCGCAGCGACTCGGCGTCCATGCCCGCCGGCGGCTCCATGGCCACCAGGGTGAGGAGTTGCATGAGATGGCTCTGCAGCATGTCGCGCAGGGCGCCGGCGCCGTCGTAGTAGTCGGCGCGCCCCTCGATGCCGCGGATCTCGGAATGGGTGATCTGCACGTGGTCCACATAGTTGCGGTTCCAGAGCGGCTCCAGCAACAGGTTGGCGAAGCGGAACACCAGGATGTTCTGCACCGTGCCCTTGCCCAGGTAATGATCGATGCGGTAGATCTGGTGCTCGGCCAGATACTTGAGGAAGCCCTGCTGCAGGGCCTGGGCGCTGAGCAGGTCGTAACCGAAGGGCTTCTCGATCACGGTGCGCCGCCAGCCGTTGGACTCCTTGAGCAGATCCACCGCACCCAGGCGTTCCACCACCGGGCCGAATTCGGCAGGGCGGATGGCCATGTAGAAGACGATGTTCTTTGGATAGGCGTCGTTACCCTCCAGTTCCTGCTGCAGGCGCACGAAGGCCTGCGGGTCATCCAGGTCGCCTTGGAAGTAATAGAGGCGCTGGCAGAAACGCTGGTAGGCGGTCTCGTCGATGGCGTCGCCATATTTCTCCGCCAGCATGCCGGAGACTTCCTCGACCCATTTTTCGCGATCCCAGGGGCGCCGCCCGAAGGCCAGGATGGCCATGCCATCCGGCAGGCGCCCTTCCCGCTCCAGGGAATAGAGGGCCGGCATGAGCTTGATGCGCGACAGGTTGCCCGTGGCGCCGAAAATGACCAGGGTGCAGGGTTCCATTAGGTTTCTTCTCCGGCCGGCTTCACTTCATGGCCGCCGAAGGCGTTGCGCATCATGGCCAGCACACGGTTGGTGTAGCCCTCATCGTCCTGGCTGGCGAAGCGCATCTGCAGTGCCAGGCTGATCACCGGTGCGGCGATGCCCCGCTCCACGGATTCCAGCACCGTCCAGCGGCCCTCGCCGGAATCGGCCACGTAGGGTGCCACGTCGTGCAGGGTCTGATCCTGCTGCAGGGCGCCGGCGGTGAGATCCAGCAGCCAGCTGCTGATCACCGAGCCGTGGCGCCACAACTCGGCAATCTGGGCCAGATCCAGGGGCATGGCCTCCTTGTCGTGCAACAGGGCGAAACCTTCCGCCAGCGCCTGCATCATGCCGTATTCGATGCCGTTGTGGATCATCTTGGTGAAATGCCCCGCCCCCGACGGGCCCACGTGCCCCCAGCCGCGATCCGGCGCCGGCGCCAGCGCCTCGATGATGGGCTGGATGGTCTCGACATGGCGCTTCTCGCCACCGAGCATGATGCAGTAACCCTTCTCCAGCCCCCATACACCGCCGGAGGTGCCGGCGTCGATGAAACCGATGCCAGACTGGGCCAGGATGGCATTGTGACGCTGGCTGTCGTGATAATTGGAATTGCCCCCGTCGATCACGATGTCGCCGGCCGACAGGCGCCGCTCCAGTTCCTTGATCACCTTTTCCGTGGGCTTGCCGCTGGGCACCATGACCCAGACGATCTTCGGGTCAGTGAGTTTCTTGAGGGCGCCGGCGATGGTGGGCGCCGCGATCATTCCCACCTCATTGGCAAGGGATTTCCTAACTTCGGCGTCGGGGGCATAACCGACCACTTCGATGTCCGCACGGCGCAGGCGCCGTACCATGTTGCCGCCCATCTTGCCCAGGCCTATCATTGCCAGTCTCATATCAAGCGTTTCCCCTTTGCAAACAGTCAGTGCTTATACAATGCCGATGGATATCCCAACTAAGACGATTGATAACAAGGCGCTGATTGTGGCTTTGTTATCAATCGTCTTAGTATAATGTGCCTTCCGTTGACGCGGCGTCTGGCGCTAATTTCCTCCGTCCCTGCAACGTTAGTATAGTACTGCGAATAAAGCCAACAAAAAACAATACATTTGAAACCGTTATCGACATCTAGCGCTGTTTTGTTAACAGCGGCACAGACATCCCGCCAGGCCGGCAGGTCCTGCGCCAGTGACACGGCGCATGGTGACTGCGCCCCTGGCCGACACTGAACAGGGACGCCCTCTCAAGCCCATGAGCATTCACGACATTCTGTTTGTCACCAGCGAAGTTCATCCGCTGATCAAGACCGGTGGCCTGGCCGACGTCTCGGGCAGCCTGCCCGTCGCCCTGCGGTCGCTGCGCCGCGATGTGCGCATCATCCTGCCCGGCTACCGCAGCGCCATCGCCAATGCCGGCGCCCTCACCGAAAAGGCGCGCTTCAACATCCACGGCTTCGATATCCCGGTCACCATCCTGGAAGGCCGCCTGCCGGGCAGCAAGGTGGTGGTATGGCTGGTGGATTCGCCACCCCACTTCGACCGCCCCGGCGGCCCCTATAATGACGAGACGGGCCGCGACTGGCCCGACAATGCCCAGCGTTTCACCGTCTTCGCCCGTGCGGTGGAAAAGATCGCCCTCAACGAGGCCGGCCTCGACTGGCAGCCGGACGTCGTGCACTGCAACGACTGGCAGAGCGGCCTGGTGCCGGCCCTGCTGGCCCCGCGCCGGCCGCGGCCGGCCACCATCTTCACCATCCACAACCTGGCCTACCAGGGCCTGTTCTCCTGGGACGAGTTCCAGACCCTGCACCTGCCCCAGACCCTGTGGTCCATGCATGCCATGGAATTCTACGGCAAGTTTTCCTTCATCAAGGGCGGCATCGTGTTCGCCGACATGATCAGCACCGTGAGCCCCAACTACGCGCGCGAGATCACCACCCCTGAATACGGCTGCGGCCTGGAGGATCTGCTCAAGACCCGCGCGGAACGCTTGGTGGGCATACTCAACGGCGCCGACTACAGCCAGTGGAATCCTGCCAAGGACCCCTATCTGAAACGCACCTACAACGCCTACACCATCGAGCACAAGGCCGACAACAAGGCCGCCCTGCAGGCCTACTTCAAGCTCCCCCGCGAGCCGCGCACCCCGCTCATCGGCCTCGTCGGCCGCCTCGTGGAACAAAAGGGCTTCGACCTGCTGCTGGCCATCCTGCCCCAGCTGCTGCAGCGCCAGGTGCAATTGGTCATCCTGGGCAGCGGCGACAAGTCTCTGGAGGCGCGCCTCAAGCGCGCCACCATCGACTACCCGCGCCAGGTAGCCGCCCGCATCGGCTACGACGAAGCGCTGGCCCACCAGATCGAGGGCGGCGCCGACATGTTCCTCATGCCGTCGCGCTACGAACCCTGCGGCCTCAACCAGATCTACAGCCTGCGCTATGGCACCCTGCCCATCGTGCGCCGCACCGGGGGCCTGGCCAACACCGTGGTCGATGCCAGCGAGAAGAACATCGCCAACCGCACCGCCACCGGCATCGTCTTCGACGAGGCCACCCCCGAGGCCCTGCTCGCCGCCATCGACCGCGCCCTGGCGCTCTACCGCCAGCCCCGCCTGTGGAAGAAGGTCATCTTCAACGCCATGCAGCAGGATTTCAGCTGGCGGCGCAGCGCGCGCCAGTACCTGTCGCTCTACCAGCGGGCACGCAGCCTGTCGGAGTAAAAAAATCCCGTTGTCCAAGGGGCGCGCGTATGGGCGCTGCCCACCACCTCTCATTCCCGGCGCTCCAGCCCCGCCCCGCGCAGCCCCCAGGGGAATCGGGTATAATGCGCCCTGCGCCATGACGGCCTTAAGAAAAAAACAAGACAACTTTATGATTGATTTCTCGAATGCAATCCATGACAGACAGTGACAAGAAACTGCGCGCCCGGGTCAAGCTGTTCGGCAATCTGCTGGGCCAGGTGCTGCGTTCCCAGGCCGGCGGACGGGTGTTCGTGGCGGTGGAGGCCCTGCGCAAGGGCTATATCCGCCTGCGCAAGGAGGAGTCGCCGGAGAAACACGAGCAGCTCTCGCGCATCATCAAGAAGCTGGACCCCACCACCCTGACCCATGTGGTGCGCGCCTTCAGCACCTATTTCAGCCTGGTGAACATCGCCGAGGAGGCCTTTCATCACCAGCAGCGGCGCCTCATGCGGCGCCGCGGCAGGAACCTCTGGACCGGCTCTTTCGAAGAGACCCTGCAGGCCTTCCGCAAAGAGCGCATCGATGCGGGACAGCTGCAGCAGTTGCTGGACCGCCTCAGCTACATGCCTGTGATCACCGCCCATCCCACCGAGTCCAAGCGCCACACCATCATGGAGGCCCAGCGCCGCATCTTCGTCACCAGTGAACAGCTGGACGACACCCGCCTCTCCCGCGAGGAACGCGAGGAGGTCATCGACAACCTGGAAACCAGGATCCAGACCCTGTGGAAGACCGATGAAGTCCGCTCCCAGCGCCCCCAGGTAACGGGGGAAATCCGCCATGGCATCTTCTATTTCCAGGACAGCCTGTTTCAGGCCATGCCGGCCATGTACCGGGAATTCGAGAAGGCCATCCACAAGGTCTACGGCGCCGAGGCGGAGAACCTGCGCCTGCCCAGTTTCCTGCGCTTCGGCTCCTGGATCGGTGGCGACCGCGACGGCAATCCCAATGTCACGCCCCAGACCACGGTCACCGCGGTACGTCTTCACCATGCCATGGTGCTCAAGGAATACCTGCGGCGCATCAGCCAGCTCAGCCATGAACTGACCCATTCCATTCTGTTGTGCCAGCCCAGCGAGGGCTTCCTCGCCAGCCTGGCGCAGGACGAACGCTATGCCACCGGCGCCTTCCCCGACAACGTCGACCGCTTCCGCAACGAACCCTACCGGCGCAAGCTCTATATCATGCGCCACCGCCTCCAGCACATGCTCACCGACATCCGCCGGCGCCTCGCCGGCGAGCAGGGGCACACCCCGGCAGAGGCCTATGACTGCGTCGAGGCCTTCCTGGGGGACCTCTACCTGATCCGCGACTCCCTGGCCTCCCATGGCGACGCCAATGTCGCCGCGGGCAGCCTCAAGGATCTGATCCGCCTGGTGGAGAGCTGCGGCTTCTTTCTGGTGCACCTGGACGTGCGCCAGGAGTCCACCCGCCACAGCGAGGCGGTCACGGAGCTATTGGCCGGCCTGCCGCTGGCGGTGGACTACCCCGCGCTCACCGAGCAGCAGCGCCTGGAGGTGCTGGCCGACCATCTCAGCCGCCCATCACTGACCCTGGACAAGGCCGCCCTCAGCGAGGCCACTCGCGAGACCCTGGAGGTATTCGAGGTGATGAAGGCCATGCGCGAGGAGATCAGCCCTGACGCCTTCGGCAGCTACGTGATTTCCATGACCCACAGCGCCAGCCATGTGCTGGAGGTGCTGTTCCTGGCGCAGCAGGCGGGGCTGGCGGGACGGGACGAGGCAGGCCAGTGGTTCTGTGAGCTGCGCGTCGCGCCGCTGTTCGAGACCATCGAGGACCTGATGCATATCGAGCCGGTGCTCACCGCGCTGCTGGACAACAGCACCTATGCCGCCCTGCTCAAGGCCTCGGGCAATCTGCAGGAGATCATGCTGGGCTATTCCGATTCCTGCAAGGACGGCGGCATCCTCTCCTCCTCCTGGAATCTCTACAAGGCCCAGCTCAAGATCATCGAGATCACCTCGCGGCGCGGTATCGAATGCCAGCTGTTCCACGGCCGCGGCGGCACCATCGGCCGCGGCGGCGGCCCCACCCACGAGGCCATCCTCTCCCAGCCGCCGGGCACCGTCCATGGGCGCATCAAGTTCACCGAACAGGGCGAGATGGTGTCCTACAAATACAGCAACCGGGAAACCGCCGTCTATGAACTGGCGGTGGGCGTCACCGGCCTGCTCAAGGCCAGCAAATGCGTCATCGTGCCACCGCCCCGGGTCAGCCGCCGCCACAGCGAGATCATGGAGCAACTGGCGCGCACCGGCGAGGAGGCCTACCGGGATCTGGTGGACCGCACCGAGGGTTTTCTGGACTATTTCTACGAAGCGACGCCGGTGAGCGAAATCGCCCTGCTGAACATCGGCTCGCGTCCCTCGCACCGCAAGAAGAGCGACCGCTCCAAGAGCTCCATCCGCGCCATCCCCTGGGTATTCGGCTGGGCCCAGTCACGCCATACCCTGCCCGCCTGGTATGGCATCGGTTCCGCCCTGGAGACCTGGAGCGCGGAAAACCCCCAGCACCTGGACGAACTGAAGGAGATGTACCGCGACTGGCCCTTCTTCCGTGCCCTGCTGAGCAACACCCAGATGGCCCTGTTCAAGGCGGACATGGAGATCGCCCGGGAGTACGCCAGCCTGTGCAGTGACCAGGCGCTGGCGAAACGCATTTTCCAGCGCATCGAGGCGGAATACCAGCGCACCGTGAACCAGACCCTGGAGGTGGCCGAGGCCCGGCGACTCATCGAGGAGAATCCCTCCCTGGCGCTGTCCCTGAGCCGCCGCAACCCCTACCTCGACCCTCTGAGCCATATCCAGGTCACGGTGTTGGGCCGTTTTCGCGACCCTCATCTCAGCGACGAGGAACGCAACGAGTGGCTCAACCCCCTGCTGCGTTCCATCAATGCCATTGCCGCGGGGATGCGCAATACGGGTTGATGAAACGGCTGAGGAGCGAGGTGTAGAAAAACATGGCCGACACCGCGCCTGTCCCACTCTGTGCCTTTACACTGCACGCTTTTCTCATTACCCTTCCCACACCTGACAATAACCACTCCCACAGCTATGGAGGACCGCCTTTCATGAACATGCAGGAAATTCGCCAAATCGCCCGCTCCCGCGGCCTCAAGGCCGGCAAGAAAACCAAGATCAACCTGGTGCGCAGCATTCAGAACGCCGAAGGCAATTTCGACTGCTTCGCCACCGCCATCGGCGGTATCTGCGACCAGGAGACTTGCCTTTGGCGTCAGGATTGCCTGACCCTGTCCGTCAAGCAGGCTTCCTGAAGTAGTGAGAAGCCCCCCTTTCTCAAAGGGAGAGGGAGAGGAAGAGTCAGGCCACTTGCAGCGGGATGCTGTTGCGGGTGTGGGTGATGGTGTTGCGCTCGTCCAGATAGATCAGGCGCGGCGAGAACTGGGCAAGCTCCTGGGCGCTGAGTGCCGCATAGCTGCAGATGATCACCCGGTCGCCGGGGCTGGCCTTGTGGGCCGCGGCGCCGTTCACTGAAATCATTCCCGAATCCCGCTCGGCGCGGATGGCATAGGTGACGAAACGCTCACCGTTGTCGATATTGTAGATATGGATCTGCTCGTATTCGCGGATGTCGGCGGCCTCCAACAGCGCCTCGTCGATGGCGCAGGAACCTTCATAGTCCAACTCCACCTGGGTCACGCAGGCGCGGTGCAGTTTGGCCTTCAGCATTGTCCGATTCATGTGTGGTCGTCATCCAAGCTATAGTCAAAGATCGGCGCCTGCCACAGAGGGGCCAGCGCCGGGACGAATTTTAGCACTAATAGGGTCCATGGGAAAAATCTTTTCTGAATCCGTGGGTTAAGGGGGTAATGCGTGATGGGTGATGAGTGATGCGTGGGAGATAAGACTTCTGTAATGAGCCGGAAGCATTGTCCCATCACCCATCACTCATCACTCATTACCCACCTTCACACAAACATTATCGATGAGCCGCGCGCTGCCCAGCCAGGCTGCAGTGAGAACCACCAGCGCCCGTTCGCCGTCCTGCGGTGCCGCGAGATCCTCTGCGCGGCGGATGCTGAAATACTCGGGACGCAGTCCCTCCTGGGTCAGGGTTTCCATGGCCTCCTGCTCCATGGCCTGGTGGTCGCCGCGTCCCGCCGCCAACTGCTCCGCGGTACGACACAACGTCCGGTAGAGGGCCGGGGCGCGCCGCCGCTCCTCCGCGGAGAGATAGCGGTTGCGGGAACTCATGGCCAGGCCGTCGGCCTCGCGCACTGTGGGCACGCCCACGATCTCCACGGGCAGGGCCAGGTCCTCCACCATGCGCCGGATCAGCAGCAGTTGCTGGAAATCTTTTTCGCCGAACACGGCCAGGTCCGGCTGCACGATGTTGAACAGCTTGTTCACCACCGTGGTTACCCCCTCGAAATGACCGGGGCGGAAGGCGCCGCACAGGATGTCCGACAGGCCGGGCACCGTCACCCGGGTGCTCTCTTGCAGAGGCCGCCGGTAGAATTCAGCCGTGGGCGGGGCGAACAGCAGTGTGACACCCGCCGCCTCCAGCTGTGCGGCATCCTCCCGGAAGGTGCGCGGGTAGGCGGCAAAATCATCGGCGTCGTTGAACTGCATGGGATTGACGAAGATGCTCGCCGCCACCGCCGGGGCGCGGCGCCGGGCCTCCGCCACCAGGGCGAGATGCCCGGCATGGAGATTGCCCATGGTGGGCACGAAGGCCAGCGGCTTTCCCGCGCGGCGCAGCCCTCCCGCCGCGGCGCGCATGGCAGCCATGTCGCGCAGGATCTCCATCAGGAAAAGCTGTGTTCGGGGGCGGGAAAGACCCCGCGCTTGACCTCGTCGACATAGGCGGCCAGGGCGCCGGGGATGGAGCCGCCCCCTGCCAGGAAATCCTTGCTGAACTTGGGCCGCCGCCCGGGGGTGATGCCCAGCATGTCGTAGAGCACCAGCACCTGGCCGTCGCAGTCCGGCCCGGCGCCGATGCCGATCAGC
Organism: uncultured Gammaproteobacteria bacterium; assembly: GCA_964425105.1. Taxonomy (GTDB): domain Bacteria; phylum Pseudomonadota; class Gammaproteobacteria; order SZUA-140; family SZUA-140; genus S012-109. Next base: position 15,294 of record CAYRLE010000002.1, read on the forward strand.
GGCGCCGCCACGGCCTGGCTGATCTCCCGTGCCAGGTCGCCGGGCACACACTCCAGCAGTAGCAGATCGGCGCCGGCCTCACACAGCAGCCGGGCATCCGCCACCATGCGCCGCGCCGCCGCGCTGTCGCGCCCCTGCACCCGGTAGCCCCCCAGTTTGTGCACCGACTGGGGCCGCAGGCCGAGATGGGCGCAGACCGGGATACCGCGCCGGCTCATGAGGCCCACGGTCTCGGCCATTTCCTCCCCGCCCTCGATCTTGACCATATGGGCGCCGCCCTGCTTCATGAGGCGCGCCGCATTGAGCAGGGCCCGCGACGGCGTCATGTCGCTCATGAATGGCATGTCGGCCATGATCAGGGCGCGGCGCCGGGCGCGGGCGACACAGGCGCAGTGATAGATCATCTCCTTGAGGGTCACCGGCAGGGTGGTCTCGCGCCCCTGGATCACCATACCCAGGGAATCCCCCACCAGCACTACCTCCACACCGGCGGCCTCCAGCAGGGTGGTGAAGCTGGCATCGTAGGCGGTGAGACAGGCGAATTTCTCGCCGCGCCCCTTCATATCACGCAAGGTGGCGACGGTAACCGGTGCGCTGGCGGCTGAAGAACTCGTCATGGTCACAGATCCAGGGGCAGGGGGTTGAAATAATGCCGTCCACTGGTGATGGTGCAGACCTTCTCCAGCAGGGCCTCGTAGTCCTCATCCTTGTTGATGGGATCGATCTCGGCGGCATTGACGATGAGCAGCGGCGAGGCGCTGTAATAATGGAACAGGCGCGCATAGGCGTCCACCACTTTCTGCAGGTAGTCGGCATCGATGTACTGCTCGTGGCGAATGCCGCGCTGGCGGATGCGCGCCAGCAGGGTGTCCACCGGGGCCTGCAGATAGACCACCAAGTCGGGCCGTGGCACGTCCAGGGTCAACTGCCGGTAGACCTGCTCGTAGAGCCGCAGCTCGTCGTCGTCCAGGGTCAGCTGGGCGAACAGGCGGTCCTTTTCCATGAGGAAGTCCGCCACCCGCACCGAGCGGAAGATGTCGCCCTGGCGCAGGGCCTGCATCTGGCGCGCGCGCTGGAACAGGAAAAAGAGCTGGGTCTGCAGGGCCGCCTCGCGGGAATTGTGGTAGAAACGCTCCAGAAAGGGATTCTCATCGGCCCCTTCCAACAACAACTCGGTCTCGAAGGTGCGGGCGAAACGCCGCGCCAGGCTGGTCTTGCCCACCCCGATGGGGCCCTCGATGACGATGTAATCAGGATGTCGGTGCGGCGTCATGGGAAGTTATCCGAGTCAGCCCCCGGTCGCGGCAACGGGCCAGCAGCAACTCCAGGCTGCCCAGCCGGGGAATGTTCAAGCGAGGGGCGATTTCATAGAGAGGATACAGGACAAAGTCGCGCTGCGGCAATCCGGGATGGGGCAGGATCAGCCGCCGCTCGTCCATCACCAACTCGTCGTAGAGCAGCAGATCCAGATCCAGGATACGGGGTCCCCAGCGCCTGCCGTCGCGCACCCGGCCGTGGCGGGCCTCCACGGCCTGCAGGCAATCCAGGAGTTCATGGGGGCCAAGATGGGTCTCCAGGGCGGCCACGGCATTGACGTAGTCGGGCTGGGGCAGCACCCCCAGGGGAGGGCTGCCATAGAGGGCGGAACAGGCCGTACAGCGGCTCTCCGGCAGTTCTGCCAGCGCCGCCAGCCCCCTCTCCACCTGGGCCCGGGGATCCTGCAGATTGCTGCCCACGCCGATATAGGCCCGTGAAAACGCCGCTGCCATGGTGTCACGTCTCCGCCGGGGGTTTCTTGCTCCTGCGCCGGCGCCGGGGCTTGCGGCGCCGCTTACCCGCGCCGCCCTGGCACATGGCAGCACGTTCGCCCTCGTCCTCTTCCTGGAAACGCGTCCACCAGTCAGCGGCCTCCTGCACATCCTCCCCTGCCTCGGCACGCAGCAGGAGGAAATCGTAGGCGGCACGGAAGCGGGGGTGCTCCAGCAAGCGCTGAGCCCGCCTGGAAGGGATGCGTTCCAGGCGCGGCTGCAGCTGCCAGATTTCCCGCGCCTGGATGGCGAAGCGGCGCGGCAGCACCACATGATGGTGTTCCGCCGCCAGTACCTCGCCGCCGGCCACCTGCAGCGCCTCGATCTCGCTCATACCCTCCTCCACGAGACGCTGCATCATGGCCCGCACCGGCTCCCAGAGCAATGCGGCAAACAGAAAGGCAGGGGTCACCGGCTTGTTGTCGGCGAGACGGCTGTCGGTGTTCTCCAGCGCCCGCAGCACGAAGATATGGGGGAAGCCCTCCTCCTCCACGCTCAGGGCGGCCTCGGTATCCGGAAACAGATGGCCAAAGAGATCGTAGTGACGCAACAGTTCATAGGTCTGCACCGCGCAGCCCCCCAGCAGCAGCTTGAGCACCTCCTCGAAGAGCCGCGCTGGCGGAATCTCCTCCAGCAGATGCCCCAGTTCCCAGATAGCGGCCTCGGTGGCAGGCTCGATGCGGAAACCCAGTTTGGCGGCAAAGCGCACCGCCCGCAACATGCGCACCGGATCCTCGCGGTAACGCACTTCCGGGTCGCCGATCAGGCGCAGGATGCCCGCCTTGAGATCCTCCATGCCGCCGGTGTAGTCCACCACGGAGAAATCCTCGATATTGTAATACAGGGCATTGACGGTGAAATCGCGGCGCCAAGCATCCTCTTCGACGGTGCCGAAGACGTTGTCGCGCAGGATCATGCCGTTCTCGATGAGCCGGTCCTCGCCCTCCGCCGCCTCGCCTGCCTGGGCGCGGAAGGTGGCCACCTCGATGATCTCACGGCCGAAGTGGATATGGGCAAGGCGGAAGCGGCGTCCGATGAGACGGCAGTTTCGGAACAGCTTCCTGAGCTCTTCCGGCCTGGCATTGGTGGTGACATCGAAATCCTTGGGCTCGCGTCCCAGCAACATGTCACGCACACACCCGCCCACCAGATAGGCGGCATAGCCGGCCTTCTTCAGGCGGTACAGGACCTTGAGCGCATTTTCGCTGATACCCGAGCGCGAGATATTATGCTCGGAGCGGGGAATAATTATGGGACTGCTGATGGTTCTCGTACCTCAATGACAAATGTGGCTTGTACTCTTCCGGAACCGCCGTATAATAGCCGAAAAAATATGATTTAGCTCGCTGAATCTCCACTTCGACCAGTCATCCTTCGCTCCCTTCGTCTAGCGGCCTAGGACACCGCCCTCTCACGGCGGGAACAGGGGTTCGAGTCCCCTAGGGAGCGCCATTCCATATCGCGGGAATCTCTGATTGATTCATGAACCGCTGTCTGGCGGCTGGAATGTCCCGGCCCGGCTAAGAAAATCTTAGCAAGAGCATGCTATTACCTGCGCTTTTCGCCTTGCTCCGGAACATTTCATCTCGCCATCCTTAACCAGAGACTCCCAAGTTCAATATGTTACCGGTACCTGCCCGGAACAGAAGGGGCTGCGGCAAAAAAAAATCCCGCCGGAGAGGCGGGAAAGACATTACATCCTGTAATGCTTCGGGCTGCTGTCTGGATCAGCAGCGGGAGGTGAGTCCCTTCAACCGAGAATGATTTTCCTCATACGGCTGCCCACTCCTTCAGGCAGCCTTCTTGTGATGCGCCTCAGCCTCATGGTGGGCACCTGTCAGGCTATGGTCGTATTCGCGCCCTTTCTCAGGTGTGGGCTCATGTCCCAGCGCGGCATCCACCTCATAGGGAAATGTCCCGCACTGGTTGCGCCCGCCTTCCAGACTGCAGGTTCTGGCATTGGCCATCTGGTAGAAGGGGTCCCAACCCATCATGGTGGTCATGAGGGGATAGAGGGACACGATCACGGCCAGGGCGGACCACAATGTCACACTGCCCATGACAGCCATCGCCAACACGCCACCGGCAAACAAGGCGCCCCCCAGGAAGAAACGCAACATCCGGTCTGTCAGACCGATGTTCTGTACTGGTGCGATTTTTTCATTGAACTGTTTCATTGTCCTCACCTCCTTTTATGATCTGTTTATGATCTGGTGTCGATGGAGTCAGTAGACCACAGGACAGCAGTGCTTTCCGTAACAAAGTCACACAAGCAGCGGGCACCTTCATCCCCTTTTATAAGAGGGTCGTATCATGCACATCACCCATCCCCGGCATGAAACATATCCATCCTTTTAACCGTTTTTTAAGTTAGAGATGATTTACTGTCAGGGAATCAAGATGGAGGTGCAATCATGGCCAGGAGTTTTGAGGATTATATTTTTGACCTCGACGAAACCGATATCTCTCTGGAAGAACAGGCATCGATTCCTGAAAGCGAACTCAGCAGGGCCGCCAGGCATCTACGCATCAGGCGGGCGATTGAGTTGCGCGAGGACAGGAAGCGCCTGCGCCACGAACTGGAATATTTTGTTACGAAATAATTGCGCCAAATGCTTTCCTTTAAGCTCCCATTAAGATGAATCTGTTTTAATTAACCTCGACAACCCTCCTCTCTTTACCCCGGCTACCCCTCCTCCCCCCCAAAGTAGCCGGGGTTTTTTTATTTCCGCGCAGCAGGAACCGGACCATGGAACTGCTCGTCATGTTTCCTGACACGGCATGATTAAGCGCACTTTAAGTCCACTGTGCTTAAATCACCATGATGCCAATTCTGACGTCCACTGAATTCAACGAGGTGTTTTCCATGTACGAGACTACTGTGAAACCGAGAACTGCGCTGCTGTGGCTGGGCATGACAGTGCTGTTGGGCGCCACCATGGAGAATGCGCATGCTGAACATCATCAGGTACAGGTATCAATTTCCGCCGAACATCTCAAGGCAGGCAAGGTCATCTATTTCCGCGGTGACGACGGGGAGACAGGACGGGAACTGTGGAAGAGCGATGGCACCCGCAGCGGTACCGTACTGGTAAAAGACATCAACCCCGGCCCCACCAGCAGCGCACCGGCAAACTTCGTCTATCTCGATGGCCTGCTCTACTTTACCGCCGACGATGGCAAAAGCGGCCGTGAACTGTGGCGCTCCGACGGTACTGCGTCCGGCACACTGCGGGTCAAGGATATCAACCCCGGCAGGAAAGGCAGCACACCCACTTTTCTCACCCGTGTCGGCGGCCTGCTCTTCTTCCGCGCCAACGACGGACGGCAGGGGCGTGAGTTATGGCGTTCCGACGGCAGCACCGCCGGCACCGTGCTGGTGAAGGACATCTACCCGGGCACCAGGAGTGCCACGCCCCTGGAACTGACGGACTTCCAGGGCCGCCTGCGCTTCAGCGCCGACGATGGTAAACACGGCCGCAGCCTGTGGATCAGCGATGGCACCCCGGAGGGCACCCACCCCCTTGACCAGCAACTTGCCAGCGAAGAAATCGACCGGCAACGGCATCCGGATAGCAACAAAATGAGCCAGCTGCCAAACGCCGGGGATCATGCCCAGAAGATCTGAACAGACGAGCGAGATAACGACACAGGACGACAGAGGACAACAAGCCATGCCTAAACTAATCGCCTATCCCACACTGATCATGTTGCTGGGTACTCTGGCCGCTTGCGCCACCACTAGCAGGCAGTCATTTCATGATGCAGCACGGGCGACAGACGTAGCCATTTTGTCGCAGGCTCCGCAACGGCCCTACGTCGCCATCGCCAACCTGGAAGCCAGCGGCGCCAGTGGCACGCCGCTTGCCGAACTGCTGGAGAAAATGCGCGGCCAAGCGAGAAAGCTGGGCGCCGATGCCATCCTGCCGCAGGAGCGCAGGTTCAGCACCCTGGGACTGGACGACAATCCCTGGGTGGGTGGCTACGAGAAGACACCGCAAGGCACCGTGCCGGTGTTATACGGCTACGCCATCAGGTTCTCTAACAGGTTGTAGTCAAAATCACTGGCGAGCCGAGGGCCCGCTGGCGCAGCCTATCATGCTGTGCCACGACCACCACACTCCCCTCATCAATCCGCCTCCCGCTCCAGGTCGCAGCAGTGGGAGGCGCGCTGGAAACCTTCGCCCCCCGTGCTAAGCACGGCGCCGGTGACGGGGTTGGGGCGGAAGGTGGTGCAGCCCTTGAGACCCTGCTCGAAGGCGAATTCGTAGACCCCCTTGAAGGCCTCGAAGTCATAATCCTCAGGGATATTGATGGTCTTGGAAATGGCGTTGTCCACATGAGGCTGCACTGCTGCCTGCATGCGCACATGGATCTCCGGAGCCAGGCTGCGGGCGTCCACGAAGGCAGGCGGCAGCTTCCCATCAGGATGATGTTCCCGCCACAGGCGGTAGGCATAGTCCTCCAGCTGATATTCCGCATAGGAGCCATCCAGTTCCAGCACCCGGCGCCGGTAGCTGAAGTCGAACACCGGCTCCAGGCCACTGGAGACGTTGTTGGCCAGCAGGCTGATGGTGCCGGTGGGCGCGATGGCGGTGAGGTGGCTGTTGCGGATACCATGCGCCGCGATGCCATCGACGATGTCTGCGGGCAGGGCGGCGACGAAGGGCGACTGCAGGTAGGGCTCTTTCTGAAAGAAGGGAAAGGACCCCTTCTCGCGCGCCAGGTCAATGGAGCTGCGGTAGGCGCAGTGACAGATGCGGCGCATCACCTTGGCAGCGAAGTCCAGCGCCTGCTCGCTGCCATAGACCAGCCCCAGCATGATCAGGGTATCGGCCAGCCCGGTGATGCCCAGCCCGATGCGCCGCGTGCCCCGTGCCTGCCTGGCTTGGGCCGGCAAGGGAAAACGCGACAGGTCGATGACGTTGTCCAGCATGCGCGCCGCCACGCGGGTCGCCGACTCCAGCCCCGCCCAGTCGAAGGCGGCCTGTTTCGAGAAGGGTTGGGTCACGAAGCACACCAGATTGAGGGAACCCAGATCGCAGGCGCCGTAGGGCGGCAGGGGGATCTCGCCGCAGGGATTGGTGGCGCTGATGTATTCCCGGTAGTGGAGGTTGTTGAGGCGGTTGATGCGGTCGATGAACAGCACACCGGGCTCGGCATAGTCGTAGGTGGCGCGCATGATGCGCTCCCACAGTTGACGTGCCGGCAGCCGCCTCAGCACCCGGCAGGGCACCGGGCCCGCCGTGCCCGGCCAGCGTCGCTGCAGTATCTCGCCCTCCCCCGCCGCCAGCTCCCCATCCGGATCGGGGAACACCAAGGCCCATTCGCGGTCCTTGCGCACCGCCTCCATGAAGGCGTCGCTGACCTGCACCGAGAGATTGAAGTGGCGCAGGGAACGGCCATCCTGCTTGGCACTGATGAAGTCCTCGATATCGGGATGGTCGCAGCGCAGGGTGGCCATCATGGCGCCGCGCCGCGCCCCGGTGGAGAGCAGGGTGGCGCACATGCTGTCCCAGATGTGCATGAAGGACACCGGCCCCGAGGCGATGGCGCCCACGGCGCGGGCGGGACTGCCGCGCGGGCGCAGGGTGGAGAAGTCGTAGCCTACGCCGCCGCCCTGCTGTAGAGTCAGCGCCCCTTCCTTGAGGGCGTCGAAGATGCCATCCATGGAATCCTCGATGAGCCCCATGACGAAACAGTTGAACAGGGTCACCCGGTGACCGGTGCCGGCCCCCGCCTGGATGCGCCCGCCGGGAATGAAGCGGAAATCCTTCAGGGTCTCGTAGAAACGCTGCGCCCACTGTTCCCGATCATGGGCTTCAGCCGCGGCCAGGGCGCCGGCGATGCGCCGCCAGCTGTCCTCGATACTCTGGTCGCGGACCGTATCCCCTTCCCGCCAGCGGTATTTGCTGTCCCAGATGTGGCGCGAGATGGCTGCCCTGAACACGGCTTCGCTCACTTGCGGGCCTGGCGTTTGACGTGGCGTTGGAGCCGTTTGCGGTGTTTGACCTGGCGCGGCGTGAGGACGTTCTTCCTGCCCTGGTAGGGATTCTCGCCACCCTTGAATTCGATGCGGATGGGGGTGCCGGAGAGGCGCAGGGCGCGGCGGAAGAAGTTCTCCAGATAGCGCCGGTAGGCCTCGGGCACCGCCTCGGTCTGGTTGCCGTGGATCACGATCAACGGCGGGTTGTGCCCCCCCTGGTGGGCATAGCGCAGCTTGATGCGCCGCCCGCGCACCAGGGGCGGGGCATGCTGGGCCACTGCCTCCTCCAGCAGGCGCGTCAGCTGGGGCGTGGACAGCTTGCGCATGCTGCTCTCATAGGCTTGGTCCACGGCCCGGAACAGTTCGCGGATGCCGCTGCCACGCAGGGCGGAGATGAAGTGCACCGCCACATAGGGGATGAAGGACAGGCGCCGCTCCACCTCGCGGCGGATGGCGGCCTTCTCGTCCGCCGGCAGGCCGTCCCACTTGTTGACGGCGATCACCAGGGCCTTGCCGCTGTCGATGGCCAGGCCCAGCAGGCGCGCATCCTGCTCGGCGATGCCCTGGCGCGCATCCAGCACCAGCACCACCACGTGGGCATCGCCCATGGCCTGCAGGGTCTTGATGACGCTGAATTTCTCGATGGCCTCGTGGATGCGGCTGCGGCGCCGCACCCCGGCGGTGTCGATGAGGGTATAGCGCCGCCCCTGGTGTTCGAAGGGAATGAAGATGCTGTCGCGGGTGGTGCCCGGGCGGTCGAATGCCAGCACCCGCTCCTCACCCAGCAGGCGGTTCACCAGGGTGGACTTGCCCACGTTGGGCCGCCCCACCACTGCGATGCGCGTGCCCTGCTCCTCCTCAGGCTCCTCCTCGGGCACCGGGAACGCCGCCAGCACCCCCTCCATGAGGTGGCTGATGCCATGGCCATGGGCGGAGGAGATGCAGCAGGTCTCGGCGACGCCCAGGGCCTGGAATTCCGCCCCCGCCACGTTGCTTTCCCGTCCTTCGGTCTTGTTGACTACCAGCACCAAGCGCTTGCCGTAGGGGCGCAGTTGTTCCACGATGGCCTCGTCGCTAGGCGTCAGGCCGCTGCGCCCGTCCACCAGCAGCAGCACCACATCGGCCTCCTGCACCGCCAGCAGGGCCTGCTGCGCCATGCGCTGATCCAGTTGTTCCTTCTCCCCGCTGAGACCGCCGGTATCCACCACGATGAAGGCGTGCCCGCCCATGCGCCCCACGCCGTATTGGCGGTCACGAGTCAGGCCAGGTTGATCGGCCACCAGCGCATCCCGGCTGCCGGTGAGCCGGTTGAACAGGGTGGACTTGCCTACATTGGGGCGCCCTACCAGGGCGATAACGGGTTTCATGGGCGTTAGAGTAAAGAGTAAAGGGGGAAGATGGAAGGGGTTGGTGGAACTGCTGCATGAGCGGTGCTTAATCTAAGGGGTGATGCGTAATGAGTAATGCGTGATGCAATGGGAAGAAAAGTAGAACCACCATCCCCATCACTCATCACTCATCACGCATCACTCACGCCGCACCTTCTCCGTCTCCAGAACATACACGGCATTGTGCCTGTCCTTGAGATAGAGCCTGCTGTCGCGTATTACAAGGGGGCCCGGCAGGCCGGCCTCGCTGACGCGGTAGCGGGCCAGCAGGGTGCCGTCCTGGGGCGACAGCCAGTGCAGGTAACCGGTGTTGTCGCCCACCACCAGCAGGGTGCCGTCCAGGGCCGGCGCTGTGAGACCACGGCCCTGCAGTTCATCCTGTTTCCAGAGCACGGCGCCACTGCGCGGATCCAGAGCCCAGACGATGCCGTCTTCATCGCTCACGTAGAGGTGATCCCTGTCCAGCGCCATGGTGTGGTAAGTGGACAGGTCGCGCGACCAGAGGATGCGTCCAGTGGCCACCGATACCGCCACCACCCGGCCATGATAGGCGGCGGCATAGACCACGCCGTCGCGCAGCAGCGGGTTGCCATCCACGTCCACGATGCGTTCCAGTTCGGAGCGCCCTTCGGGTACGGCCACCGTGGCATCCCAGATCACTTTGCCTTCCTTCAGGGAAAGGGCCACCAGCTTGCCGTTGGCCAGTCCCACGATGACCTTGCGGCTGTCTATGAGGGGGGTGCTGGTGCCGCGCAGGGAAAGGGCCGGCACGCTGCTCTCGTAGACCCAGAGGCGCTTGCCGCTGTGGCCATCGAGGGCGAAGATGCGGCCATCGTTGACATGGACCACCACCACCTGGCCGTCGCTCACCGGCGGCGAGAGAATCTCGCTGGAGACGGTACTGCGCCAGAGCAGCGCGCCATCTTCACTGGCCAGGACGATCACTTCCCCTTCCCGGCTGCCCAACAGCAGGATGCCCTCACCCTGTCCCAGCCCGCCGGTGATCTCCACAGCCTCCCTGCCACCGTGAGCCGGATGCGGCGCAATCTGGGTCTCCCACCACTGCCCGCCATGACGCACGTCCACTGCCATGACCCGGCTGCGGACATCGGCGAAATAGAGGTGCCTGCCGTCTGCCACCGGCTGCAACAGGGCCTCATCCACGTCATGGCCCGTTTGCGACTGGCGGTACCACAGGGCATGGACCTTGACGTTGCTGATCAGAGCAGGCAGCAACTGGCGCTCATGATGCTCCTCTCTCACCGGCGCTGCACTGCAGGCGGCGAGCAACAGCAGTGCCAGCAGCGTCATGCCGCGCTGCACACCAGGTGGCATGGAAAAATTTCTCATCAGCGACATGCTGTCCGTTTGGCAAGGCCATCAGGCATCGGAGACACCCAGATCGTCCAGTTTCATGCGCAGCACGCTGGTGTCGCTGCCGGGACGGCTGTGGTCCAGCGCCTTCTGATAGGCGGTGCGGGCCGCGGCCTTGTCGCCCATGGCCACATAGACATCGCCTTTGAGCGCCTCCGCCACGGCGGTGAAGGCATCGTTGGTCAAGGCCGCCAGCACGCTCAAGGCCTGCTGGGCATTGCCTTCCTCCACATGGACACGCGCCAGGCGCAGACGCGCCAGATCCTGCAATTCGGCCTGGGCACTGTGTTCCAGCACCCATTGCAGGCGTGCGCGCGCGGCAGGCAACTCCCCGGCCTCGATGCGTACCTTGGCCAGTGCCAGCGCAGCCAGATCGCTGTAGGGCGTGGCGGCATAGCTGTCGATGAGGTAGCTGCCGCGCTTGATCACCGCCTCCGTATTGCCCTGGCCCAGTTCACGGAGCAGCTGCTCATATTCCACCGATGCCGCCTCGGCCTGGTTATGGCGGTGGTCGATCCACAGCCTGCCGCCCACTGCCGCGCCCAGGGTGAGCACGGCACCGATGACGAACATCTTGCCGTTTTCCCTCCACCACTTGCGGATGGCCTCTACCTGCTGTTCCTCGGTTTCGTATGCGTTCACGATAACTCCTCTTTGTTTGGTGATGAGTGATGAGCACTCAAGGGAAGACTTACCCCTCCATACTCATCACCCATTACTCATCACCCATCACTCTTGAATCCATTGTTCCAGAAAATCCGCCACCGCGTCCTGGGCGATGCGCTGCTGGGGTTGCTCCTCGCGCAGAAACTTCACGGACAGCGAGCCGTCGGCTGCCTCCTCCTCCCCCAGGATCAGGGCAATGAGGGCGCCACTGCGGTCGGCCTTCTTCATCTGGCTCTTGAAGCTGCCGCCGCCGCAGTTGACCCGCAGGCGCAGCGCCGGCAGGCGGTCGCGCAGTTTCTCGGCCAGGCGCAGCCCCTGGGATGTAGTGCCCTCGCCCGCCATCACCAGATAGGCCTGGGGCTGCAGGCTGTCCACCTGCAGGCCGTCCTCCTGAAGCAGGGACAGGATGCGCTCCATGCCCAGGGCGAAGCCGGCAGCCGGTGTGGGACGCCCACCCAACTGTTGGATGAGGCCGTCGTAGCGCCCGCCCGCGCACACCGTGGCCTGGGCCCCGAGGCGGCCGCTGACCCATTCGAAGACGGTCTTTTCATAGTAGTCCAGGCCGCGCACCAGACGGGGATTGACCACGTAGGGGATGCCCGCCTCCTCCAGCAGGGCGCGCAGGCCTTCGAAGTGGGTCGCGGAATCTTCGTCCAGGCAGTCCGCCAGACGCGGCGCCTGCTCGATGAGGTCCTGCATGGCGGGGTTCTTGCTGTCCAGGATGCGCAACGGGTTGCTGTGCAGCCGGCGCTGGCTGTCCTCGTCCAGTTGCTCGAGATGCGCCGACATGTATGCCACCAGGCGCTCGCGGTAACGGGCCCGCGCCTCCAGGGAACCCAGGGTGTTGATCTGCAGTTCCAGGTCTTCGATCCCCAGAGAGCGCCACAGGCGGGCGCTGAGCAGGATCAATTCGGCATCCACGTCGGGGCCCGCCATGCCGTAGGCCTCGACCCCCAACTGGTAGAACTGGCGGTAGCGTCCCTTCTGGGGCCGCTCGTGACGGAACATGGGCCCGCCGTACCAGAGGCGCTGCACCTGGTTGTGGATCAGGCCATTCTCGATGCAGGCGCGCACGCAGCCGGCGGTGCCCTCGGGGCGCAGGGTCAGGCGGTCGCCGTTGAGGTCCTCGAAGGTGTACATCTCCTTCTCGACGATGTCGGTCACCTCGCCGATGGTGCGCACGAAGAGTTCGGTCTTCTCCACCAGGGGCATGCGGATCTCTTCGTAGCCATAGCCGTGCACCACCTGGCGGAAGACGCGTTCCAGGTGCTGCCAATAGGGGATGTCCTGCGGCAGAATATCGTGCATGCCGCGGATTGCCTGGATGGTCTGGGCCATGTTCCTCGTCCTGCTGATTCGTGATTCGTGATTGCGGCAGGGGCGGCGCCTCAGCGCCCCTCGCCCTGCTGGACCACGATGGGAATGGGGGGCTTGGCGTCTGCGCCGTCACGCTGCTGCAGATAGTCGCGGATGGTCTGCTCCAGTTCGTCCAGCAGGGCCTCGCCGCTCACCTTGTGATGGGGCCGGCCATCGATATAGAGCAGATTGGGTGAGCCGCCGGTGAGCCCCACCTGGGCCTCGCGCGCCTCGCCGGGGCCATTGACCACGCAGCCGATGACCGCCACGTCCAGGGCCTCGTTGATGTCCTCCAGCCTTTCCTCCAGGGCGTTCACCGTGGCGATGACATCGAAGCGCTGCCGCGAACAGGAGGGACAGGCCACCAGGTTGATGCCGCGGCTGCGCAGGTGCAGGCTCCTGAGGATGTCGAAGCCGACCTTCACCTCTTCCACGGGGTCGGCGGCCAGGGAAACGCGGATGGTGTCGCCGATGCCCTCCGCCAGCAGCATGCCGATGCCCACCGCGGACTTCACCGTGCCGGAACGCAGCCCGCCCGCCTCGGTGATGCCCAGATGCAGGGGCTGTTCGATCTGCCGGGCCAGCAAGCGGTAGGCGGCCACGGTCATGAACACCTCGGAGGCCTTGAGGCTGACCTTGAAATCCTGAAAATCCAGGCGCTCCAGGATGTCGATATGGCGCAGCGCCGACTCCACCAGGGCCTCCGCCGTGGGTTCGCCATACTTCTTCTGCAGTTCCTTCTCCAGGGAACCGGCATTGACACCGATGCGGATGGGGATGCCGTGATCGCGGGCGCTGTCCACCACCGCCCGCACCCGCTCGTCGCGGCCGATGTTGCCGGGATTGATGCGCAGGCAGTCGGCACCCAGTTCGGCCACACGCAGGGCGATGCGATAGTCGAAATGGATGTCCGCCACCAGTGGCAGGCCCACCTGGCGGCGGATGCTGCCAAAGGCCTCGGCGGCATCCATGGTGGGCACGGAGACGCGCACGATATCGGCCCCGGCCTGCTGCAGGGCCTCGATCTGGGCCACCGTGGCGGCCACGTCGCAGGTCTCGGTATTGGTCATGCTCTGCACCGCGATGGGGGCATCACCGCCCACCGGCACCTCGCCCACATGGATGAGGCGGCTGCGGCGCCGCTGGATGGGGTTTGCTGTCTTCATGGTCTCGTCACTGCCTCGGGTCCGCCCAGCTTGAAGCGGGCCACATTGTTGCGGATATGCCGCCGCTGATCATAGGGCTTTCCATTGTATTCAATCTCCACCCCGGGCGCATAGCCCAGCAGGATGCTGAAAGGGGCACTGCCATCCAGCACCCGGGTCTGGCCGGCCTTGCCCAGGCCGAACATCAGGCGCCGTCCGCTGCCATCGCTGATTTCCACCCAGGAGTCGGCGCTGAAATGCAGCACCAGGCGGTCACCGGCCACGCTTGCCGACGTGGCATCAGGCACCGCCTGCGGCGGCTCCACAGCGGGCATTGCTGCCGCGGCCTGCGGTGCCACCGGTCGGGGCTTAGCAGCGGGCGGCAGCGGCTCAGCTAGAGGCGTAGCGGCAGGCGCCGGCAGTGTTTCGGGAGCCGGAGCCAGGGCCACCATCGGGGACGGCG
>CAYRLE010000002.1:29579-53358 GCA_964425105.1 uncultured Gammaproteobacteria bacterium
GCAGGCGCCGGCAGTGTTTCGGGAGCCGGAGCCAGGGCCACCATCGGGGACGGCGCCTTGCTGCCGCCCTCCCCGCCGGAGAAGAACCACACCAGCAGCAGAATGATCACGCCCACGCCCACCAGCACACCGGCCCAGTATTCCACGTTGATCCTGCGCGGCCGGGGCATGCCCGAGGTGAGATCGGCATGCAGGGAGGGTGGTTCGATGCCGCTGTGTTCGAAGGCCTCCACCAGAGGCTCGCCGGGGATGCCCAGCAGGCGCGCATATTTTCTCAGGTAACCGCTGACGAAGATGGGCGCCGGAAAATGAGCGAAGTCCTCGTCCTCGAGATGGGCGATCTGGGCGGCACTGAGATGGAGTTCCAGCGCCACTTCCTCGCGGCTCAACTCAAGGGCTTCGCGCGCCTCGCGCAGGCGCACACCGATGGTGCAGCCCTCGGCAGGCACCTCCTGAATGAGCGGCTGTTCCTCGTTCATGGCTCACTCCTGTGCCGTCAGGGCACGGGTCTCCGGGGAATCGGGAAATTTCTCCCTGAGCATCTGGCTATAGGCCGCCACGGCGCGCTGGTTGCCCAGCTGTTTCTCCATCTGCAGGGCCAGCCACAGGCTGCGGGGATTGTGCCGCGCCACCCGCTCATAGCGCTGCAGGAAGGCGCGTGCCTGCCGATAGCGCTGTTCCTCGTAGCTCAGCTTCATCATCTGATAGAGGGTGGAGGCGCGCAGGGGGTTGACCTTCAAGGCATGGCGGAAGTAGGCCTCGGCGCGCGCCCGGTCGGGGATGCGCAAGGCACAGAGTCCGGCATTCTCATAGGCCTCGTCGGGACGGCGGTACTCCGGAACCTGCAGCGTCTGCAGGAAGCGTTCTATGGCGGCATCATAGTGGCCGTGGCCACAGAGAAACACCCCATAGTTGTTCAGTAAGGCGGGGTCCTTGGGCGTCAACTCCAGGGCCCGCTGGAAATGCTTCTCCGCCAGTTCCGGCGATCCCAGGCGGTTGTACAGCAAGGCGATATAGTGATGAGCGGCAGGCAGCTTGGGATCCTGCTCCAGGGCCCGCCGCAGCTTGTCCAGCGCCACGTCCAGGTTGCCCTGCTGCATGTAGCGCACGCCTAGTTCCGCATTGATCTGCGCCGGGCTGCGCGGCCCCTGCGGTTCGCGGCCATGCTGGGTGCTGCAGGCCACCGGCAACAGGCCGAGCAACAGCAGCAACCACAGCCAGCCGCGGCCACTCGTCACGCTCATGGGCGCGCCTCCGCTACCACGGGCACGGCGAGACGGCGGCTGCGGCTGGTGCGGTCCTGGACCTCGCCCACCAACTGGCCGCAGGCCGCGGCGATATCCTCGCCGCGGGTCTTGCGGGTCACCGTGGTGATGCCACCCGCCATCAGGACCTCGCGAAAGGCGTCGATGTCGGGTCGGCTGGAACAATGGTAGGGAGCGCCGGGAAAAGGGTTGAAGGGGATCAGGTTCACCTTGGATGGCACTTGGCGCATCAGGGCCAGCAGACGCCGCGCATGGGCCAGGCTGTCGTTGACCCCCGCCAGCATGACGTATTCGAAGGTGATGCGGCGCCGCGGCGCGGCCTCCACGTAGCGCCGGCAGGCCGCCATCAGCTCGGCAATGGGGTACTTGCGGTTGAGCGGCACCAGCTGGTCGCGCAGTTCATCATCGGGGGCATGCAGGGAGACGGCAAGGCTGACATCGCAGGTTTCGCGCAGGCGGTCGATGCCCGGCACCAGGCCCGCGGTGCTCAGGGTGAGGCGCCGCCGCGACAGGCCATAGGCATGGTCCTCCATCATCAGGCGCATGGCGTCCACCACGGCATCGAAGTTCAGCAGCGGCTCGCCCATGCCCATCAGCACCACATTGGTGACCGGCCGGCTGGGGCCGGCGGCGCCCAGTTCGCGCTGCGCGATCCACAGCTGAGCGATGATCTCGGCGGTCTGCAGATTGCGGTTGTAACCCTGGCGGGCCGTGGAGCAGAAGGTGCAGTTGAGGGCGCAACCCACCTGGGAGGAAATGCACAGGGTGCCGCGGTCCTCCTCGGGAATGAACACCGTCTCGATGGCATTGCCGTCCGCCAGCCGCAGCAGCCACTTGCGGGTGCCATCGCGGGAATCCTGGCGGCAGAGGATCTCCGGCAGCTGGATGACGGCGCTCGCCTCCAGGCGGCTGCGCAGCGCCTTGCTGAGATTGGTCATCTCGGCAAAGTCGGTGACCCCCTGCTGGTGAATCCATTTCAGCAATTGGGAAGCGCGAAAGGCCTTCTCCCCCTGTGCGGCGAAGAAGGCCTCCAGCGACCGGCGGTCGAGATTCAGCAGATTGACTCTATCCTGCTCCAAAGCGGCTCCCTGCAGTCTGCATCAGCGGGTCCTCGGGCAGATTTCCTCGGCGCTGAAGAAGAACTCGATCTCGGCCTTGGCGGTGTCGGGACCGTCGGAGCCATGTACTGCATTCTCTTCCACGTTTTCCGCGAAATCGGCGCGGATGGTGCCGGGGGCCGCCTCGGCGGGATTGGTGGCGCCCATCAACTCGCGGTGGCGGGCGATGGCATTCTCCCCTTCCAGCACCTGCACCATCACCGGTCCGGAGGTCATGAAACTGACCAGATCATTGAAGAAAGGGCGCTCCTTGTGCACGGCATAGAAAGACTCCGCCTGCTCGCGGCTCAGGTGCATCATCCTGGCGGCAATGATGCGCAGCCCGCCGTCCTCGAAACGGGTATAGATCTTGCCGATGACGTTCTTCGCCACGGCATCGGGTTTGATGATGGATAAGGTACGTTCGATGGCCATGCAGTTGCTCCGTTGCTTGGGCTGGTGATGAGTAATGCGTGATGAGTGATGCGTGATGGGAAAGCCCCCCAGCACGCATCACTCATCACCCCTCTATTTATAAATAAGCCCGCGACCGCGGGCAGGAAGGCGACAATGCGATCCAAGAAAACCGCAGGCATTGTAACGCCTCGGGCTGGGGGTGGCAATGTTCCAATAGGGCCAATAGCCGGGCACAAAGCGCCCCTCAATCCCTTGGGAACCTCTGATTAATTCTGGGCCGGATGGATGGCGAGATGAAATGTTCCGGATCAAGGCGAAAAGCGCAGGTAATAGCGTGCTATTGCCAAGATTTTCAACGCCGAGCCGGGATATTTCAGCCGCTAGACACCGGTTCATGAATTAATCAGAGGTTCCCTTGTATCTTTTCTCTTGTATCTTTTCTCTTGCCCGTTTCGGTGAATTATTTCGCTGCGTGTCTGATCTACTCTGTCACTCCAGAGGGTCAATTGCCGTCATTCCCGCTCCTCGATCCAGGCCATCTGGATGGCCTCGAGGATTTTCTCCCCGCAATGGGCGGGATCGTCCTCGAACTCGGGCAGGGCGCGCACCCACTCGGCCAGCTCGGTAAAACGCAGCTGCAAGGGGTCCACCTCGGGGTGGGCCTCATCCAGGGCAATGGCGATCTCCAGGCTGTCGGTCCATTTCAGTCCCATGGCGGCATCTCCTAATCGTTTTCGGAAACCAGGTTGATGGTGTATTTGGGGATCTCGATCACCAGGTCGCGGTCATCGACGATGGCCTGACAACTGAGGCGCGAATCGGGCTCCAGCCCCCAGGCCTTGTCCAGCATGTCGTCCTCGTCCTCGCTGGCCGGGTCGAGGGAATCCAACCCTTCCCGCACATAGACATGGCAGGTGGTGCAGGCGCAGGACTTCTCGCAGGCATGCTCGATCTCGATACCGTGCTGCAGAGCGGCGTCACAGATGCTGATGCCCGGCTCCACTTCGATCACCTCTCCATCCGGACAGAGTTTTTCGTGAGGCAAGAATATCAATTTGGGCATGGCTTCAATGTTCTCTCATTAATCGGAAAATCGATAAATGTGTTGATTCCAGATGACGCGGTGGAGATGCTCATCTGCACCTAACTCCTCACGCCTCACACCTCACCGGCATCACAACTCCTCTACCCGCTGTCCCGCCAGCGCCTGCCGGATGCTGGCATCCATGCGCCGCGCGGCAAAGGACGAGGTCAGGCGGTCCAGTTCGGCGACGGCGTTCTTGATGGCGGCGGGGTCGTCGCCCTGGCGCACGGCCTTGAGCACCGCCAGGGCCTGATCGATGGCCGCCCGCTCTTCCGCCTCCAGCAGACGTTCACCATCGGCTGCCAGAGCGGCTTCCAGGGCGACGATGACCTGCTCCGCCTCCACCTGCTGTTCGCGCAGGCGGCGTTGCTCCACGTCTTCCCGGGCGTGGGCGTAGGAATCCCGCAGCATCTGCTCGATCTCGCTGTCGCTGAGGCCATAGGAGGGCTTGATCTCGATATGGCTTTCCACACCGCTGCTCAGTTCCCGGGCGCTGACGCTCAACAGGCCGTCGGCGTCCACCTGGAAGGTCACCTGGATGCGCGCGGCGCCGGCCACCATGGGCGGTATGCCGCGCAACTCGAAACGGGCCAGGGAGCGGTTGTCCGCCACCAGTTCCCGTTCGCCCTGCACCACGTGGATGACCATGGCGGTCTGGCCGTCCTTGAAGGTGGTGAACTCCTGGGCGCGGCTGACGGGAATGGTGGTATTGCGGGGGATGATCTTCTCCACCAGGCCACCCATGGTCTCCAGCCCCAGGGAGAGCGGGATCACATCCAGCAGCAGCATTTCATCGCCCGGCTTGTTGCCCGCCAGGATGTCGGCCTGGATGGCAGCGCCGATGGCCACCACTTTGTCGGGGTCGATGTCCACATGGGGTTCGCAGGCGAAAAACTCGCCCACCCGGCGCCGTACATAGGGGATGCGGGTGGATCCGCCCACCATCACCACCTCGCGAATCTCCTCGCGTGTCACGCCGGCATCGCGCAGCACCCGCCGGCAGGGCGCCAGGGTACGCTGGACGAGAGGCTCGATCATGGCTTCGAAGTCGCTGCGGCTCAGGCTGCCCTGCCAGCGGCTGCCGTCGGGGCGCGCCACCTCCAGGGGCACTGCCTCCTCGTCCGTCAGGGCCTCCTTGGCGGCACGCGCCACGTGCATCACCCGCCGCAGCAGGCCATGGCCGGCCTCGCCGCCGAAGCCGGCCTGTTCCAGAATCCATTCGGCGATGATGCGGTCGATGTCGTCACCGCCCAGGGCAGAATCCCCCGCCGTGGCCAACACCTCGAAGACGCCGCGGCTGAAGCGCAGGATGGAGATATCGAAGGTGCCCCCGCCCAGATCGTAGATGGCATGTACGCCTTCGGCGCCCTGGTCCAGGCCGTAGGCCACTGCCGCCGCCGTGGGCTCGTTGAGCAGGCGCAATACCTTGAGGCCCGCCAGGCGCGCCGCGTCCTTGGTGGCCTGGCGCTGGGCATCGTCGAAATAGGCGGGCACGGTGATCACCACCCCCTCCAGCGCCCCGCCCAGGGCATCCTCGGCACGGGACTTGAGGGCCTTGAGTATCTCGGCGGACACCTCCACCGGACTCACCTCGCCGGCACGGGTGCAGATGTGCGGCATGCCGCCCTCGCCCTCGCTGAACTCGTAGGGAAAGCGGTCGGCGAGGGTCTGGACATCGGCCAGGCCGCGCCCCATGAAACGCTTCACCGAGGCGATGGTATTGAGGGGGTCATCGAAGACCGAGGACTGCGCCGCTGCGCCCACCAGGGGCTGGCCCTGGGACCGGTAGTAAACCACAGACGGCAGCAGATGGCGCCCTTCCTCATCGGGGAGGGTCTGGGCCACACCGTCGCGCACCGTGGCCACCAGGGAATTGGTGGTGCCGAGATCGATGCCGGCGGCCAGACGCTGGCGGGGTTGCGCCTCGGGCGTGGTGCCCGGTTCACTGATTTGCAATAAGGCCATGATTCGATTTTCCGTTAGGTGTGAGGCGTGAGGGGTGAGGCGTTCACGCCTCAGGCCCCGCTGAGTCGTTCCTCAAGGTCCAGCGCTTCCTCGTGAAGACGATGGAGAAACTGCAGTTCCTGATAATGGCGGCAGGCCGCCTCGAGGTCAGTACCCTCTGCGCCCAAGGCTTCGCGCAGGTGCTGCCGGGAGGCAGCGAGGCGGCGCTCAATGTCGTCCAGCAGGGTGCCCAGGCTGTCCAGCGCCTGGCTTGCGCGCAGCGCTTCCAGCTGCTCGCGCAAGCTCATCTGCTCCATGAGAAAGGCGGGAGCCATGGCACCATGGGCCGCGGGATCGGCGCCGCGCAACTCCAGCAGGTAGCGGGCGCGGTACAGGGCGTTTTTCAGCGTCTGATAGGCTTCATTGACCCGCGCCGCGTGCTGTGCGGCCAAGCGCCGTTCCTGCTCGGTGGCATTGCTGAAGCGGTCGGGATGGACCAGATGCTGCATCTGCCGGTAGCGCTCGGTCAGCCGCGCCTCATCGATGTCGTAGGACACCGGCAGGCCGAACAGGGTGAAAAAGTCTTGCGACAGTGACGGCTCCATACCACGTGCAGATCTGGCCGGCGGCGGCTCAGACCGTAAAGCTTTCGCCGCAGCCGCAGCTGTCTTTGACATTGGGGTTGTTGAATTTGAAGCCTTCATTGAGGCCTTCACGGGTGAAGTCCAACTCCGTGCCGTCGAGATAGACCAGGCTCTTGGGGTCGACGGCCACCTTGACGTCCTGATCCTCGAACACCACGTCCTCGGGTCCGGTCTCGTCGAACACCTCCAGCACATAGGCCAGCCCGGAGCAGCCGGAAGTCTTCACTGCCAGGCGGATGCCCGCCCCCTTGCCGCGCTGTTCAAGAAAACGCTTGATATGTTCGGCAGCCGCAGGTGTCAGTGTAATGCCCATGATTTGTCCTTCGCTTCCCTCTGTCTTCCTTAAAAAAAACAGCTTTAATCTCTTATAACGGTGGGGACGGAATTCTCGTCAATCAATCCCCGCCTATGCCATCAGTCGGCCTTGGCGCCGTTCTTCTCGTGGTAATCGGCGATGGCGGCCTTGATGGCATCCTCGGCCAGTACCGAGCAGTGGATCTTAACCGGCGGCAGTGCCAGTTCCTCGGCAATCTGGGTGTTCTTGATCTGGGTCGCCTCCTCCAGGGTCTTGCCCTTCACCCATTCGGTGAGCAGGGAACTGGAAGCAATGGCGGAACCGCAGCCATAAGTCTTGAAGCGGGCATCCTCGATGACCCCCTGCGCGTTGACTTTAATCTGCAACTTCATGACATCGCCGCAGGCCGGCGCGCCCACCATGCCGGTGCCCACGGAATGGTCTTCCTTGTCGAAGGATCCCACATTGCGGGGATTCTCATAATGATCCAGGACCTTTGCACTGTAAGCCATGATATGTTCTCCTCAATCTCGTTCAGATGATTGCTAATGGGCCGCCCACTGCACTTTGGACAGGTCGACACCCTCTTTGTACATTTCCCACAGCGGCGACAACTCGCGCAGTTTGGTGACCTTTTCACGCACCGTCGCCGCGACGTAATCGATCTCCTCGCTGCTGGTGTAACGCCCGATGGTGAAACGGATGGAACTGTGGGCCAGTTCGTCGTTGCGTCCCAGGGCGCGCAGCACATAGGAAGGCTCCAGGCTCGCCGAGGTACAGGCGGAGCCGGAGGACACCGCCATGTCCTTGAGCGCCATGATCAGGGATTCGCCTTCGACGAAATTGAAGCTGACATTGAGATTGCCGGCCACGCGCTGCTCCAGGTCGCCGTTCAAGTAGACCTCTTCCATCTCCTTGAGGCCGTTCCAGAGGCGATTGCGCAACTGCAGGATACGGGCATTTTCCTCTGTCATTTCTTCGCGGGCAATGCGGAAGGCCTCGCCCATGCCCACGATCTGGTGGGTGGCAAGGGTCCCGGAGCGCATGCCGCGCTCGTGGCCACCACCATGCATCTGGGCCTCGATGCGCACCCGTGGCTTGCGGCGCACGTACAGGGCGCCAATACCCTTGGGGCCATAGATCTTGTGGGCGGAAAAGGACATCAGGTCCACCTTCATGCGCTGCAGGTCGATCTCTACCTTGCCCGCGCTCTGGGCGGCATCGCAGTGGAAGATGATGCCGCGCTCGCGGGTGAGTTCGCCGATGGCCTCGATGTCCTGAATGACGCCCACCTCGTTGTTGACGTGCATGATGGACACCAGCACCGTGTCCTCGCGCATGGCGCGGCGCAGTTTGTCGAGATCCAGCAGTCCGCTGGGCTCGGGATCCAGGTAGGTGACGTCGAAACCTTCGCGCTCCAACTGGCGGCAGGTATCGAGCACCGCCTTGTGTTCTGTCTTGCAGGTGATGATATGGCGGCCTTTCTTGCGGTAGAAATGGGCCGCGCCCTTGATGGCCAGGTTGTCCGACTCGGTGGCGCCGGAGGTCCAGATGATCTCCCGGGGATCGGCATTGACCAGGGCGGCCACCTGGCGGCGCGCCTCGTCGATGGCATCCTCCGCCTCCCAGCCGAAGGCATGGGAGCGGGAGGCCGGGTTGCCGAAATTGCCGTCCATGGTGAGACAGGCACACATCTTCTCCGCCACACGCGGGTCCACCGGGGTGGTGGCGGCATAGTCCAGATAGATGGGCAGCTTGATCTGCTGCTCGTTGCCGGTGAGGGTCTGTTGTTCCATAGTCATGGTGTTCGCTTGCCTATTTTTTCTAGCTGCTCTCAAAGGGGGGCCCAGTCCGCCCGGGACGGGACCCTGAAGGCCTCGATCTCCCGCACCAGGGCGGCGATCAAGACGTCAATATCCGTTTCTGTATTGCCTTCGCCAAGGCTGATGCGGATGGCGCACCGGGCCAGTTCCGGCACCACCCCCATGGCCAGCAGGACATGGCTGGGTTCGCTGCTGGCGCTGGCGCAACTCGAGCCGCTGGACAGGGCCAGGCCCCGGCGGTCCAGGTTCATGACCAGGGCCTCGCCATCCAGCCCCGGCACGCCCAGGCACACGGTATTGGGCAGGCGCGGTGCCAGTTCGGCGAACAACACCACCTGGGGCAATTCGCGCAGGCGCTCTTCCAGATAAGCGCGCAATGCCGTCAGCCGTTCGCGGCGCGCCGCCAGTTGCCGGCGCGCGATCTCCGCCGCCGCGCCGAAACCCACGATGGCGGCAAGGTTCTCGGTACCAGAGCGCAGGCTGCCTTCCTGACCGCCGCCGTGCAGCAGGGGTTCCAACTCCACGCTCTTGTCCAGCACCAGGGCCCCGGCACCTTGCGGACCATAGAGCTTGTGGGCCGAAAGGCTCATCAGGTGGACGCCGCTGCGCCTGAAGTCCAGTTCGATCTTGCCCGCCGCCTGGGCGGCATCGCTGTGCAACAGGGCCCCTGTGGCACGCACCCGCTCGGCGATCATGGCCAGATCCTGGATCACACCGGTTTCGTTGTTGGCGCTCATCACCGACACCAGGCCGGGCTTGGCCGCGGCAAGTGCCGCTTCCAGCGCTGCGCCGGTCACCCGGCCGTTCCTGTCCACTTCGATGAACTGCAGGGGCAGGCCGCGCCGCGCCAGAGCCCGGGCCGGCGCCATGACCGAGGGGTGCTCCACGGCGCTGACCGCCAGACGTGGCCCGCTGGTGGCGGCAGCCCAGCCTTTCAGCGCCAGGTTGTTGGCTTCGGTGGCGCCGCTGGTAAAAACGATCTGGCCGGCTTGGGCATTGATCAACCCGGCCACCTGCTCCCTGGCCCTTTCCAGCGCTGCCCGCGCCAGCCGCCCCCAGCGGTGAATGCCGGAGGGATTGCCGCTGAGTTGCTCCAGGTAAGGCAGCATGGCCTCCCTGACGCCCTCGGCCAGCGGTGTGGTCGCGTTGTGATCCAGGTAGACCTTCATCAGTCCGTCGCCGGCGGAAACTGCCCGCCGCTGTTACTGGTTGACGGGTTCGGCGTTCGTCACTACGGCCACGAAGGGTGGTCCCTTCTGTTTGCTGTCCTGGCGCAGGCTGACTTCCCGCACCTGGCGGCGCTCCACCAGATCGCCCAGGCTGATGCCATTCAGAAAGTCGTAGATCTGGTTGCTGAGATCAGTCCACAGTTCGTGGGTCAGGCAGGGCTCGTCGTCCTGGCAGTTGCCCAGACCAGCGCAACGCCTGATATCGATCTGCTCATTGATGGCCTCGATGACCTCGGCAACGGCGATGTCCTTGGCGGCACGGCTCAACCGGTAGCCACCGCCCGGGCCGCGGGCGCTGTCCACCAGTCCCTGACGGCGCAGCTTGGCGAACAACTGCTCCAGATAGGACAGGGAGATACCCTGCCGTTGCGAGATATCCGCCAAAGGTACCGGGCTTTCCTGAGCATGCAGCGCCAGATCAAGCATTGCGGTGACCGCATAACGTCCTTTGGTTGTGAGTTTCATAATGCTTACTTACCCTTAGGTTCAAAAAGGTTTAGTTAGACTCTCATTCTACAATCCTGATTATTTTAGTCAACTATTATTCTGACTGTTGCGATCAGGTATTGTTCCCCCTTCCTGCTCTATATCCTTACCATTTTCCTCCTTTTTATCACTATGTTCAACAGAATCAATTTCATATATCTCCAGATCAGGTAAGGGAGAGGTATCGATCTCTGCACCTAACTTCTTGAATTCCTCCTGCATTCTTTCCATTTTCTGGTCCATGACATGGATATGGTCCAGCAGGCAGTTGACCGCGCGCGCCACGGGATCCGGCATATCGGTGGAGGCGCCATAGGCGTCGAAGCCGATTTTGCGGGCGAATTCCTTGCGCCGCTGATCCGGCTCGTCCTTGCCGGCCTTGTCGGAGCGCACGATATGGCCGGGAACGCCCACCACGGTGGCGCCGGGCGGCACATCCTTCACCACCACGGCATTGGAACCGATACGGCCGCCGGCACCCACGGTGATGGGGCCCAGCACCTTGGCACCGGCACCGATGATGACGTTGTTGCCCAGGGTGGGATGGCGCTTGCCCTTTTCCCAACTGGTCCCACCCAGCGTCACTCCGTGGTATAGGGTGCAGTCGTTGCCGATCTCCGCCGTCTCGCCGATCACTACCCCCATGCCGTGGTCGATGAAGAAACGCTGGCCGATGCGGGCACCAGGATGGATTTCGATACCCGTCAGCAGCCGGGCCAGGGCAGAGATGAAGCGCGCCGGCCACTTGAGCCCGTGACGCCACAGGTAATGGCTGAAGCGATGCACCAATAGGGCATGGATGCCGGGATAGGTGGTCAGCACCTCGAAGGTGTTGCGGGCCGCCGGATCACGATCAAAGACACAATGGATGTCTTCACGGATTCTCTTGAACATACATCTTTCCTTGGAAATTCATTTTTTCGTCACGGGATGGTAGCGCTGATGATTATAGCCCGTAGGCGGGGATGGCGCCCGCCATCCCCTGCAGGGGGCTCAGCGACAGAGCGCCTTGCTGCGCTGTACCGCGCTCAGGATGCCGCGCAAGATGTTCATTTCATTGCTGTCTGGCTGGACACGGTTATAGAGCCGCCGCAGGCGGCGCATCAGCTGCTTGGGGTTGTCCGGATCCAGAAATTCGATCTCCGTCAGCACCTCTTCGAGGTGCTGGTAGAAACGTTCCATCTCCCCCATGGGAACCGGCTCGCGCTCCAGCGACCGGGAGTGGGCTGGCTGCAGCATGCCCATGCGCAACTCGTAGGCGATTACCTGCACGGCGGCGGCGAGATTGAGGGAAGCGAAATCCTCCACCGTGGGAATAGAGACCTGCCAATGACAATGGTCCAGTTGGGCGTTGCTGAGGCCGGAGTGCTCCGGCCCGAACAGGACAGCCACGGACAAGGGCGACTGTTGCCCCGTAAGGCGTGACGCCATCTGACGCGGGTCCAGCAGTGGCAGGCCGATGGTGCGCTGCCGGTTGCTGGTGCCCACCACCAGCTGGCACTCCGCCACGGCCTCCTCCAGGCTGTCCACCACCCGCGCCCGGGCCAGCAGGTCATCGGCTCCCGAGGCGCGTGCCGTCGCCTCGGCACTGGGAAAACAGCGCGGCTTCACCAGGCACAGGCGGCTCAGGCCCATGGCCTTCATGGCCCGCGCCACCGCCCCGATATTGCCGGGATGGGTGGTCTCCAGCAGTATGATATGGATATGGGATAACATGGTCACGAAGATACAAGGGGGTGAGGGGAGTGGCAAGTCTGCCGCTGGTGCCGAAACCGGTCCTTATGGGGGTAAATTTCTGCTATCCTGTGGCGCCTGCCGGTGCGGCGCACCGGCATCATCCATGCTGAACTGACTGGAAACTCATGCACCCATTACTGAATATCGCAATCAAGGCGGCGCGCGGCGCCGGCAATATCATCGTGCGCCACCTGGACCATCTGGGACAACTCAATGTCTCCAGCAAAGGCCGCAACGACTTCGTCAGCGAAGTGGACCACATGGCGGAGGCGGAAATCGTGCGGGCGATCCGCAAGGCCTACCCCGGTCACGGCATCCTGGCCGAGGAAGGCGGGCATCAGCAGGGCGATGAATATCTGTGGATCATCGATCCTCTCGATGGCACCACCAATTTTCTCCACGGCTTTCCCCAGTTCGCAGTTTCCATTGCCCTGCTGCACAAGGGCCGCCTGGACCAGGCCGTAGTCTACGACCCTCTGCGCAACGAGATATTCTCCGCCAGCCGTGGCGCCGGCGCCTTTCTCAACGACAAGCGCCTGCGGGTCAGCAAGGCCAAGGGCCTGGAGGGCTCGCTGCTGGGCACCGGCTTCCCTTTCAAGCACCCCCAGCACCTGGATGCCTATCTGCAGATGTTCCGCAGCCTGCTGACCCAGACCGCAGGCATACGCCGTGCCGGCTCCGCCGCCCTGGACCTGGCCTATGTGGCCGCCGCGCGCCTGGACGGCTTCTGGGAAATCGGCCTCAGCTGCTGGGACATGGCCGCCGGCGCCCTGCTGGTGGAAGAGGCCGGCGGCCTGGTCAGCGACTTCAGCGGCGGCGGCGACTACCTGGACAGCGGCAACATCATCACTGGCTGCCCCAAGGTGTACGAGGCCATCTTCAAGGATATTCAGCCCCACCTGGGTACGGAACTGAGGAAGTGAAGTAATGAGTGATGAGTGATGAGTGACGCGTGACGGTGCCAGCCGCTGTGGCCACCCGCCCACCACTCATCACGCATCACCACACGCCCGGAACCATGTAACGGCTAAGCCCAGCACCACCCGCCAAGCACTACACCCTTCAGCCTCCCCACCCCCCTGCCGACAAAGCTCATGAGAGAGATCTTCATGAGCCGTCAGCGAAAACCCGACAAACCACGCACCTGCAGGAACCCCTCCCAGGAGCTGGAAATGAGGGACACGCTGGAAAACCTCAAGGAGTTCGCCCTCATGATGAGTTTCCGCACTTCCATCGGCAGCCTGACCATTCTCTCCGTGGAGCCCCATCCCGCCCCCGGCGCAGCACAAGGGGGAAAGGCCGCTGTGCTGGCGCTGCCCCGCCCCCCTGGCCACCCGCGGCGCGGCCGCTGAACACACTGAAAGCCCCCTTGTACGCCGAGGGTACAGACACCAGCAGCGGCAAAAGATCAGTTGCATTTTTTCCGCAATCGGGTAATTCTTATCGGCTTCATCAGCAAGTGGACCCCAATCATCGTGAGTGAGCCTAAACTGCCCATACTGGTCGAACCCAGGGACCTGGCCGACAAACTCGAACTGGAAGACCTGCTCATCGTCGACCTCTCGGACGGCCCCATCTACGCCCGCCACCACATCCCCGGCGCAGTCCGCCTGGAATACAGCAAGCTGCTGGCCAGCCGCCCTCCCGTCATGGGCCTGCTGCCCGCTGAAAAAGAACTGGCGGCCACCCTGGCGGCCATCGGCCTCACCCCGGACACCCATGTGGTGGCCTACGACAACGAGACCAACAACAAGGCCTGCCGCTTCCTGTGGACCCTGGACGTGGTGGGGCACCAACACTTTTCCCTGCTCAACGGCGGCCTCAAGGCCTGGCTGGCGCTCGACCTGCCGGTGACCGATGAAGTGCCCCCGGCACGCCCCGGTCACTATGAAGTGCACTATGGCAAGGAACATTGCGCCGACAAGGAATACATTCTCGCCCACCTCGACGACCCCGAAGTGGTGATCCTGGACACCCGCTCCGCTGCGGAATACGCCGGCAGCGACAAGCGCGCCTTCCGCGCCGGTCACATCCCCGGCGCCGTGAACGTGGAGTGGACCCAGGCCATCGACCGCCAGAACGACATGAAATTCAAGCCCGCCGAGGAACTGCGCGCCATCTATGAAGCCGCCGGCGTCACCCCCGACAAGGAAATCATCGTCCACTGCCAGACCCATCAGCGCTCCTCCCATACCTACATGGTGCTCAAGAGCCTGGCTTATCCACGCATCAAGGGCTATCCCGGTTCCTGGTCGGAATGGGGCAACGATCCCGACACCCCCATCGAGACCGAATAGGCCCGCCGCGCCGCCGCCGTGAGCACTGCCGCCCCGCCCTCCGCCAGCAATCCGCAACACACGCCCATGATGCAGCAGTACCTGCGCATCAAGGGGGAGCACCCCGACATGCTGGTGTTCTACCGCATGGGGGACTTCTACGAATTGTTCTACGACGACGCACGCCGCGCCGCCGAGTTGCTGGACATCACGCTCACCACCCGCGGCCAGTCCGCCGGTGAACCCATCCCCATGGCGGGCGTGCCCCATCACGCGGCGGACAACTACCTGGCGCGCCTGGTGGCCCTGGGAGAATCCGTCGCCCTCTGCGAACAGGTGGGCGATCCCGCCAAGAGCAAGGGACCGGTGGAACGCAAGGTGGTGCGCATCGTCACCCCCGGCACGGTCACCGACGAGGCCCTGCTGGAGGAACGCCGCGACAACCTGCTGTGCGCCGTCCATCAGCAGGGAAAGCGTTACGGCATCGCCGCCCTGGACCTCGCCAGTGGACGCTTCACCGTCCAGGAGGTGGACGGCGACCAGGCCCTGCGCGACGAATTGGAACGGCTGCGCCCGGCGGAACTGCTGCTCAGCGAGGACGCCCCCTGCCGCGGCCTGCTGGAGGGACGCCGCGGCCTGCGCCTCATGCCCCCCTGGCATTTCGAGGGCGACAGCGCCACGCGCCTGCTCAACACCCAGTTCGGCACCCGCGACCTGCGCGGCTTCGGCTGCGAGGATCTGCATGCCGCCGTGGCCGCGGCGGGCTGCCTGCTGCAATATGCCCGCGACACCCAGCGCACCCTGCTACCCCACATCCACGGCCTGCAGGTGGAGCGCCGCGACGAGGCCCTGATCCTCGATGCCACCACCCGCGCCAACCTGGAACTGGACAGCAACCTCTCCGGGGGCCGGGAATACACCCTGGCCTGGGTCCTGGACCGCACCGCCAACCCCATGGGCGGGCGCCTGCTGCGGCGCTGGATCCACCGTCCCCTGCGCGACCGTCTACGTCTGCGTGCACGCCTGCAGGCCATCGCCACCCTGCTGGAATCCCGCAGCCACGGCCTCATCCACGAGACGCTGCGCGGCCTGGGCGACCTGGAACGCATCCTGGCGCGGGTGGCCCTGAAATCCGCCCGCCCCCGCGACCTGGCCCAGCTGCGCGACGGCCTCGCCGCCCTGCCCGGCCTCATCTCCTGCCTCAATGCCCTGGATTCGCCCCTGCTGGCCGAGCATGCCACCCGCCTGGGCCCCTTTCCGCCACTCCATGCCCTGCTGCAAGACGCCATCATCGAGGCGCCGCCGGTGCTGATCCGCGACGGCGGAGTCATCGCCCCAGGCTACGACAGCGAACTGGACGAACTGCGCAGTTTGAGCAAGGATGCCGGCCAGTACCTGCTGGACCTGGAGCAGCGCGAACGGCAACGCAGCGGCATCGCCAACCTCAAGGTCAGCTACAACCGGGTCCACGGCTACTACATCGAGGTAAGCCGGGCTCAGGCGGACAAGGTCCCCGCCGAATACATCCGCCGCCAGACCCTGAAGGGCGTGGAGCGCTACATCACCCCCGAGTTGAAGACCTTCGAGGACAAGGTGCTGAGCGCCCGGGAACGGGCCCTGGCGCGGGAGAAGGCCCTCTACGAGGCGTTGCTGGAACAGATCCTGCCTCAGCTCCGCCCCCTGCAGGACTGCGCCGCGGCGCTGGCGGAACTGGACGTGCTGGCCAACCTGGCGGAGCGCGCCGAGACCCTGGACCTCAGCCCCCCCGAGTTGAGCGACCAACCCGGCCTGCACATCGAGGGCGGCCGCCACCTGGTGGTGGAGCAGGTCCTGGAGGCCCCCTTCGTGCCCAACGACTGCCATCTGGAAGAGGGGCGGCGCATGCTCGTCATCACCGGCCCCAACATGGGCGGTAAATCCACCTACATGCGCCAGACTGCGCTGATCGCCATCCTCGCCGCCATGGGCAGCTACGTGCCGGCGCGGCGCGCCGTGATCGGCCCCATGGACCGCATCTTCACCCGCATCGGCGCCTCCGACGAACTGGCCAGCGGACGCTCCACCTTCATGGTGGAGATGACCGAGACCGCCAACATCCTCCACAACGCCAGCGACTGCAGCCTGGTGCTGATGGATGAGATCGGGCGCGGCACCAGCACCTTCGACGGCCTCTCCCTGGCCTGGGCCTGCGCCGCCCACCTGGCGCGGGACATCAAGGCCTTCACCCTCTTCGCCACCCACTACTTCGAACTCACCACTCTGCCGGAACTCATCCCGGGCATCGCCAACGTCCACCTCGACGCCGTGGAACACGGCGACAGCATCGTCTTTCTCCATGCCCTCAAGGAAGGCCCCGCCAATCAAAGCTACGGCCTGCAGGTGGCTGCCCTGGCGGGCATCCCCCGCACGGTGATCGGCGAGGCCCGCCAGCGCCTGCAGCAGCTGGAGGAAAAAGCCGGGCACAGCAATGATGCCGCCGGCCCCCAGATACCCCTGTTCCAGGAGAGCGCCCCCGACCCCGTGACCGAGGCCCTGCGCGAACTGGACCCCGACGGCCTCACCCCGCGCCAGGCCCTGGAGGCGCTGTATCGGCTAAAGGACCATCTGGATGAGGCGTAGAGTGGTTGAGGTGCAGCGCCATAATGGGTGATGAGTGATGAGTAATGGGTGATGTGTGGGTTTGATGAACGTTTTTTCTATGACTCATCACGCATCACTCATTACTCATCACCCCACTGGCATCCCACCCCATTAGTGATTAACATATAGCCCCATAGGTAGCCCCATAGGCACAGGATGACAGGAGACCGCCATGACCTTTGTTGTCACCGAAGAATGTATCAAATGCAAATACACCGACTGCGTCGAGGTCTGCCCCGTCGATTGCTTTCACGAAGGCCCCAATTTCCTCGTCATCGACCCCGACGAGTGCATCGACTGCACCCTGTGCGAGCCGGAATGCCCCATCGAGGCCATCCACCCCGAGGACGACGTGCCCGAGGATCAGCTGCAATTCATCCAGCTCAATGCCGAACTGGCCAAGGTCTGGCCGGTGATCACCGAGAAGAAGGACCCCCTGCCAGATGCCGACGAGTGGGCGGAGGTCAAGGACAAACTGAAGTATCTGGAACGCTGAGGGGTCCGCGCCCGCCATCGAGATCACTCCTCACATCACCCTGCTGCCCTACGGGGCAGATCCCCTGCGGCACCTCGCCCGGCGCCTGCTGCAAGACCACAGCCCCCGCCTTCCCGACCTCAGCCGCTGCATCGTCCTGCTGCCGGACGGCGCAGCTGCGCCACGGCTGCGCCGCCTGCTCCTGAAAGAGGCCGCCGGCCAGGGCCACGGCGCCCTGCTGGGACCGCGCATCGCCAGCCTGGCAGGCTGGCTGGATGAATTCCTCCCGGAGCGGCAGCCAATGGCCACCCGCCACAGCCGCGAACTCATGCTCCTGGAGGCCCTGCAGCACCACCCCCAACTATGCGGTCCCGGCGGCCCCTGGGCCCTGGCCGACAGCCTGCTGGCACTGTTCGAGGAACTGGCCCGCCAGGCCGTGGACCTGCCCGAGGACCCGCAACAGTTCAGCGAGCGCCTGGAGCGGGCCTACGGCCTGGCCAGGGAAATCGAACCCCAGTCCCGCGAGGCGCGGCTGGTCTTCAGCCTCTGGCAGGCCTGGCAGGAACAGCACCGCGCGGAGCAGGTCCGGGACCGGCAGCAGAGTCACCGGGAGCGGCTTGTGCTCTCCCTGGCGCGCCTCCCCGCGGAACTGCATTTCTATCTGGCGGGCCACGACCAGCTGCTGCATTGCGAGGTCCAGTGGCTGCGCAGCCTGCTGGACCAGGGCCGCGCCACCCTACTGCTCCAGGGCCAGCTGCATCCTGAAATTGGCGCCGGGCAGTGCCACCCGGCCGCCGTCTGCCGCCGCCTCCTGGAGGACCTCGACGCCCCCCTGCCGGTGGCCCCCGGTGACGGCGGCGACTACGCCGCCTTCCTAGACACCGTCTTTGCGCCGCTGTCTGCGGACAGCGCGCCGAGTCTCGACCAGCGCGCCCGCGCCTTCTCCGCGGCCCTGCCGGAGAGCCCTGCGGCGCCGCGCCTGCTGCTCCATGCCGCCCGCGATGCCGAGGAGGAAGCCAGGGCCGTGGAACTCCAGGTACGGCGCTGGCTGCTGGATGGCATGGAGCGCATCGCCATCGTCAGCGAGGACCGGCGCCTGGCGCGGCGCATCCGCGCCCTGCTGGAGCGTGCCGGGGTCGTACTGCAGGACAACGTGGGCTGGGCCCTGTCCACCACCAGCGCCGCCGCAGCCCTGGAGCGTCTGCTGCAGACCGCGGAGGAGGACTACGCCCACGAACCCCTGCTGGACCTGCTGAAATCCCCCTTCATCTTCCCCGACCTGGAGCGCGATGAGCTACTGCAGCGGGTCTACCGCCTGGAGCAGGACATCATTCTCCACGAGAACATCAGCCGCGGCCTGGAACGCTACCGCCAGCACCTCGCCTACCGGCGCCAGCGCCTGGAATGGCCGGCCCAGACCCAACAGGAACTGGACGAACTGCTGGACCGACTGGAGGCCGTGTGCGCGCCGCTGCAGGCCCTGAGCGGCGGCGGCACCCATCGCCCGGAGACTCTGCTGAACGCCCTGGGGCAGGCCCTGACGGCCAGCGGCCTGGCCAGCAGCCTGGCCGGGGATGCGGCCGGCAGCGCCGTATTGGAGGAACTCGCAGCCCTGCAACGGGCCGTGGCCGGGCGCAGCCTGCGCTTCACCTGGACCGAGTTCCGCACCTGGCTGGGCCGCACCCTGGAAAACGCCACCTTCAGCCCACCCCAAGAGGGCGAGGGACGGGTGCAGCTATTCACCCTGCCGCAGAGCAACCTGCAATATTTCGACGGCCTGATCATCGCAGCAAGCACCGAATCCCAGCTGCCGGGCCCACCCGCGGCGACGCCCTTCTTCAACGATGCGGTGCGCGGCGAACTGGGACTGCTGCCGGCGCGCTGGAGCCGCACCCTGGCCTTCCACCACTTCCGGCGCCTGCTGGAGAGCGCACCCCGCATCCTGCTCACCTATCACCGCCATGAGGACGGCGAGGACATTCAGCCCGCGCCCTGGCTGGCCCTGCTGGACGCCTTCCAACGCCTGGGCTACGGCAGCCACCTCCACGACGGCGGCCTGGGCGGCCTGCTGCGTAGCACGACCACCCAGGTGGTGGTCAACGATGCCCCCCTGCCAACACCCGCCGCCATGCCCAGTCCGGCAGCGGCGCCGGCCCTGCTGCCCAAGCGCTATTCGGCCGCGCGCTACCAGCGGCTGGTGGACTGCCCCTATCTGTTCCATGCCGCCGACTGCCTGGGCCTCAAGGCACCGGAACGCATCCGCGAGGCACTGGAGAAATCCGACTACGGCGCCCGCGTGCACCGCATCCTGGAGCGCTTCCACGACCCGCTCCAGGGCCACGACGATGCGCTGCGCCGCGGCGAGCGCGAGGAGGCGCTGCGCATCCTGGAGAAAATCTCGCGCCGCGAGTTCCGCCGCGATCTGGAGGACAACGTCCTGCACCGCGGCTGGCTGCAACGCTGGCTGGCCCTGCTGCCGGCCTATGTGGACTGGCAGCAGGCGCGCAGCCGTGATTGGCGGGTGCACGCCGTGGAAGTGGAGAACAGCCGCGAGGTGAACCCGCAACTGAGCATTGGCGGCCGCCTCGACCGCCTCGATCGCGGCGCCGCGGGACTGGCGGTGATCGACTACAAGACCGGCAGCGCACCGCGCCAGGAGGAGGTGGCCAGCGGCGAGGCGGTGCAGCTGCCCTTCTATGCCCTGCTGGCCCAGGATACGGTGGCCGAGGCCCTCTACCTGGAGCTGGGCAAGGACATCGTCAAGCAGGGCTCGCAACTCGCCGGCGAGGAACTGGGCGCACTCAGCGCAGCGCTCCTGGAGCGCCTGAAATACCTGCAGCGGCGCCTCCACCAGGGCGCCGGACTGCCCGCCTGGGGCGACGACAAGGTGTGCCGCTACTGCCCCATGGCCGGCATCTGCCGCAAACAGGGCTGGACGGACGAGGGGGGCTCCGCATCATGAACAGCGCGGCGCTGCCGGCCGCCGAGCCCGGCAACAACATCACGGTGCGGGCCTCGGCGGGCACCGGCAAGACCTGGCTGCTGATCACGCGCCTGATCCGCCTGCTGCTGGCGGGGGCGGCGCCGGACAGCATCCTGGCGGTGACCTTCACCCGCAAGGCGGCGGCTGAGATGCAGGGGCGCCTGCGGGAACGCCTCTACGGCTACCTGGAACTGGACGATGCCCTGCTGGATGCTGAACTGCAGCAGATCGGCGCCACCCCTGGCAAGGCCCTGCGCCACGACGCCCGCCGCCTCTTCGAGGACCTGCTGCGCAGCGAGCGCCCGGTCAAGGTCACCACCTATCACGCCTTCTGCCAGGACGTGCTGCGCCGCTTCCCCTTCGATGCCGGCGTCCCCCCCGGCTTCGAACTGGTGGAGAGCGAGGGCCTGCTGGCTGGCGAGGCCTGGGACGCGCTCATCGCCGCGGCCAGCGCCTGCCCCGACGGCGAGACGGCAACAGCCCTGCAGACCCTGCTGGACTATCACGGCAACATCGACGGTCCCCGCGATGTCCTGCTGACCTTTCTCGCCCAGCGTATCGACTGGTGGGCCTACACCCAGGGAGAGGCGGATCCTATCGCCTATGCCGTGGAAAACCTGCGCCGCCAGCTCAAGATCGAAGACGGCGATCCCGCCGCCACCTTCTTCAACAGCGCCCGCCGCGCGCGACTCAAGGAATTCGCCGAACTGCTGGCGCGCCACGATACTGCCGGCAACCGCCGCCACAGCGAACTGATCCACGAACTCCTCGCCGCCACCACCCCCCCAGAGGCGCGTCTCGCCCAACTGCGCACGGTGTTCTTCACAGACAAGGGCGAACCACGCAAGCGCAAGGAAAGCGCCGCCCTGGCGCGCAGCCTGGGCGAGGCCGGCATGGCCCGCCTCCTGGCCCTGCATCACCAGCTGGGCGAGGAACTGGAAGCGGCCCAGGAGCAATTGCGGCGGCGCCTCACCCTGGCCATCAATGCGGCGTGGTACCAGGCCGGCAGCGCACTCCTGGAACACTACCGGCGCCTCAAGGAGGAGCGGCGCCTGCTGGACTTCGCCGACCTGGAATGGCACACCTACCTGCTGCTGCGCCACAGCGACAACGCCCTCTGGGTGCAGTACAAGCTGGACCGGCGCATCGATCACCTGCTGGTGGACGAATTCCAGGACACCAACCCCACCCAGTGGGCCATGCTGCTGCCCCTGTTGGAGGAGTTGGCCGCCGGCGATCCTGAGCGCCAGCGCAGCGTCTTCCTGGTGGGCGACGCCAAGCAGTCCATCTACCGCTTCCGGCGCGCCAACCCCCACCTGTTCGGCACCGCCGGCCAATGGCTGGAGACACACCTGCAGGCCCGCGACTGCACCCTCAACAAGTCGCGGCGCTCGGCCCCGGCCATCATGGAATTCGTCAACCGGATCTTCTGCGACGGCCCCCTGGGTGAGCGGCTGGCCCCTTTTCCCCATCACGACACCCATCTGCAGACCTTGTGGGGACGGGCGGAACTCCTGCCCCTGACCCGTGACGAGAGTGCGGAGGCAACACAGGAGGCAGCGGACAGCGGGCTGCGCGATCCCCTCAGCACCCCGCGGGAGCCGGCCGCAGAAGCGCTGCACTATCTGGAGGGCCGCGCCCTCGCGGCACGCATTATGGATATCGTCGCCAGCGGCGCTCTCTTGGGTGAAGGTGAAAACACCCACCCCGCCGCCTACGAGGACATCATGATCCTGGTGCGCAGCCGCACCCATATCCACCATTACGAACGGGCACTGCGGGAGGCGGGCATCCCCTACCTGGGCGGCGGCAAGACCACCCTGCTGGACTGCCTGGAGATACAGGACATGGTGGCCCTGCTGGAGACCCTCATCGCCCCCTACAACAACCTGTCACTGGCCGCGGTGCTGCGCTCGCCCCTGTTCGCCTGCAGCGACGAGGATCTGATGGCCATCGCCAAGGCAGGCCGGGAACGAAAGCAGCACTGGTTCGCCCTGCTCCAGGCGCTGGCCCCGCAGCTGCCCGCCGCCAGCGCCCTGGGCCGGGCCGCGCGCCTGCTGGCGCGCTGGCGCAGCCAGGCGGACCAGGTGCCGGTGCACGACCTGCTGGACCGCATCTACTGCGAGGGCAATGTGCTGGCGCGCTACCGCGCGGGGTTCCCGCCGCACCTGCGCCCGCGGGCGCAGGCCAATCTGGTGCGCTTCATCGAACTGGCCCTGGCGGTGGACAGCGGCCGCTACCCCAGCCTGCCCCACTTCCTGGCGCGCATCCGCAGCCTGCAGCAGCATGACCAGGACGCCCTGGACGAGGCGCCGGCCGGCGACCAGCACGGCGGCGTGCGCATCATGACCATCCATGCCGCCAAGGGCCTGGAGGCCCCCATCGTCTTCCTGGCCGATGCCGCGCGCGCGCAGCGGCGCCGGCGCGCCTTTCAACTGCTGCTGGACTGGCCGGCGGGGGCGCCGCGGCCGCGCGCCTTCCTGCTGGGCGGCCGCAGCCGCGAGGCCGACCAGGAAAGCCGGCGCCTGGCCGAGGAGATGGCAGCGGAAGAAGAGGTGGAGGAGGCCAATCTGCTGTACGTGGCCCTGACCCGCACCCGGCAATGGCTCATGGTCTCCGGCTGCGCAGACCGCAACGGCCGCCCCGCCGGCTGGTACGGCGCCATGGCCCGGCAACTGGGCGACCCCGAAAACATCGCCAGGAAAGGCTGGGCGCTGGAATCAGGGTCCCCGCCGACAGCCGCACCGCCGGTCATTGCCGAGACGCCTGCAGCGGCAACAGCGGACCCCCGCCTGGCCCGGCCTCTCGATGCACCGCCCCTGCCGGGGGAGATCGCCCCCAGCGCCGCCGCCGGCCATGATGACAGCAGTGGCATCGAGAGCGGAGGCCGGCAGCGGGGCATCGTGATACACCGCCTGCTGGAGCGACTGAGCGCCGATCCGCGCCCCGATCCTGGCGCGGTATTGGCTACCGTGGCCGCGGAATTCCACTACCCGGCCGCCGATCCGCAGCTCGAGGCCTGGTGGCAGGAG
The DNA here is from genome assembly GCA_964425105.1 of uncultured Gammaproteobacteria bacterium. Classification (GTDB taxonomy): domain Bacteria; phylum Pseudomonadota; class Gammaproteobacteria; order SZUA-140; family SZUA-140; genus S012-109. The sequence goes on from CAYRLE010000002.1 coordinate 53,007, forward strand.
GCCCTGGACCTGTTACACAACCCTGCCCTCGCCTTCCTGTTCGACCCAGGCCGTTACCGTCAGGCCTGGAATGAAATCCCCCTGATCTACGAGGGGACACGGGGAGTTGTCAACGGCATTGTCGATCGCCTGGTGCTGGCGCAAGACGACATCTTGCTGGTGGACTACAAGACCCATGGTCACGCGCGCCCGGAGAACCTGGCGCAACTCGCCGCCCCCTACCAGGAACAGCTGGTCCTCTACCGCGAGGGCGCACAGCGCCTGTGGCCCGAGCGCCGGGTGCGGGCGCTGCTGCTGTTTACCGGCTGCGGGGAAGTTTATGAGTTTGAGGACTGAGCGGTAAGGTGCGGGA
>CAYRLE010000002.1:53458-57913 GCA_964425105.1 uncultured Gammaproteobacteria bacterium
CACCCCTCACTCCTCACTCCTCACGAAAAATAATAATGGGCAGTGCCCACCCTCCTTGTTATCTTCCCCCTGATTTTATCCGCTCGTCGAGGATGCGGATCAGCTGATCGGCGGGCACGTAGCCGGCGATGACGCTGCCGTCGGGGAGCACCAGGGTGGGGGTGCCGGTGATGCCGATCTGACCGGCCTTGGCCATGTGGTCCAGCACCGGGTTGCTGCAGTTCTTGCGGTCCATCTTGCCGCCGGACTTGGCAAAGGTCAGGGCCGCCTTGCGGTCCTTTGAGCACCATACGGAAACCGCCTTGTAATAGGACTCGGTATTGACGCCGGTGCGCGGATAGGCGAGATAACGGATCTCGATGCCTTGCGCCAGATAGTCATCGATCTCGCTGTGCATCTTGCGGCAATAGGGACAGTCGATGTCGGTAAAGACATTGACCACATAACGCACCTTCTCGGGGCGGAAGATGATGGCGCTGGCCGGATCGATGGCGTCCATGATGCGGCGCCGCGCCTCGGAACGCTTTGCCTCGCTCAGGTTGCTGCGGGTGTGGAGATCCACCAGGTCGCCCTGTAGCACGTAGCGCCCATCGGCAGAGATATAGAACAGGTCACTGCCATAGACCACTTCATAGAGCCCCGCGATGGGCGTGGCCTGCACGGAATCGGGTTGCTCACCGGGGATGATCTGAGCGAGGGCATCGCGCAAGGCGGACAGGTCATCCGCCGCATAGCTGTTCAAGGCAAGCCCCGACAAGAGGAAGAGGGCCAGAATACTGCTGCTGATGGTTCTCATGAAAACTTCCTTCTGTAACTAACCATGCCCGACATGGACAAGCGGGCCATTGTCCCATGGATGGAAGGCAAAGAAAATGCCAACAGGAAGCCCTCTTTCCCAAAGGGGTAGAGGGTTTCAGGGGAGCACCAAATCAGCCCCGGGGATGATGAGCGGCATGGAGATCCTTGAGGCGTGCCCGGGCCACATGGGTGTAGATCTGGGTGGTGGACAGATCGCTGTGGCCCAGCAGCATCTGCAGGGCGCGCAGGTCGGCGCCGTGGTTGAGGAGGTGGGTGGCGAAGGCGTGGCGCAGGGTGTGAGGGGACAGGGGATGCTCGATGCCGGCGCTACGGGCATAACGCTTGATGAGGTGCCAGAAGGCCTGGCGGGTCATGGCGCCGCCGCGGGCGGTGACGAACAGGGCGTCGCTGAGACGCCCCTTGAGCAGCGCCGCACGGCCCTGTGCCAGCCAGCGCTCCAGCCAGTGCACGGCCTCCTCTCCCAGGGGCACGATGCGCTCCTTGCCACCCTTGCCGGTGACCAGCACCACGCCTTGGCGCAGGTTGAGGCGGGCCAGTGGCAGGGACACCAGTTCCGAGACCCGCAGCCCGGTGGCATAGAGCAGTTCCAGCATGGCGCGGTCGCGCAGCCCCAGGAGTTGCTTGGGGTCGGGCGCCGTCAGCAGGGCGTCCACTTCGGCTTCGGTGAGGGACTTGGGCAGCGGCCGCCCCAGGCGCGGTGCCTCGATACGGGCACTGGGGTCCTCGTCCCGGATTCCCTCGCGCACCAGGTATTGATAAAAGCGGCGCGTGCTGGACAGCAGGCGGGCACTGGAGCGGAGGCTAACCCCCTGCGCCACCCGCTGTGCCAGATAGGCCAGCAGATCCTCGCGGCGCGCATCCGCCAGCCCCCTGCCCTCTTCCTGCGCCAGCCAGAGCGCCAGGCCGCGCAGATCGCTGCCGTAGGCCGCCAGGGTATGGCGGCTCAGTCCCCGCTCCATCCACAGGGCATCCAGGAAGCGCTCCAGCAGCTGCTGGTCGGCCTCCCTACAGCGCATGTCCTTCATGTTCCAGCAGCCAGCGTTTCAGGGCCATGCGGACACCGCTGGTGGCGCCGCCGTAGCCCCCCAGGCCGCTGGCGGCCAACACCCGGTGGCAGGGCACGATGATGGGCGCAGGGTTGACGCGGCAGGCGCCGCCCACCGCCCGGGGGGCGCTGCCCAATGCCCGGGCCAGTTGGCCGTAGCTGCGGGTCTCAGTAGCGGGGATGGCGCGCAAGGCCTGCCAGACACGACTCTGGAAGGGGGTGCCCGCCAAGGCGAGGGGCAGGGTGAAGCGCTGCAGGGGATCGTCGAAATAGGCCTGTAGCTGCTGGCAGACGGCTGCCGCCAGTTCATCGTCCGGGGCCCGGCAGGGGCTGTCCGGGGGCAGCCAGTCCAGGCCACAGACGCCGTCCGGCGTCAGGCGGACACCCAGGCGATAGAATGGAAAAGGGGGCTGGATCACAGCGGCGTATGCACACCCCCTGTGACCCAGCCCCCCCATGGCAGCTTTGGCGGCCGCGGCCTGCCGGTCGCCTGCCTGGATCAGAGTTTCTCCTTGATCCGGGCAGCCTTGCCGCGCAGGTTGCGCAGATAGTAGAGCTTGGCCCGGCGCACCGCGCCACGGCGCTTCACGGTGATGCTGTGGATGACGTGGCTGTAGGTCTGGAAGACGCGCTCCACCCCTTCGCCATGGGAAATCTTGCGCACGGTGAAGGCGGAATTGAGGCCGCGGTTGCGCTTGGCGATGACCACGCCGGTAAACGCCTGGAGGCGCTCGCGGGCACCTTCTTTCACCTTGACCTTCACTTCCACCGTATCGCCGGGGCCGAAGGCCGGCACTTCCCGGTTCATCTGTTCTTCTTCAATCTGCTTGATGATCTCACTCATGTCTTTACTCCCGCATCAGTCACGTTGTTTTCCGTATTCCGCAATGTATTCGTCCAGCAGCCGGCGCTGCCGTGCGTTCAATTCTCTGTCGGCCAGTAGATCGGGCCGTTTGCGCCAAGTGCGCCCCAGGGCCTGCTGCTCACGCCAGCGGCGGATGGCCTCATGGTCGCCGCTCAGCAACACCGCCGGCACCTCGCGCCCATCCACTGCCTGGGGCCGGGTGTACTGGGGATATTCCAGCAGACCGTCGGCAAAGGAGTCTTCGCGTGAAGACGCCTCGTGCCCCAGTGCCCCTGGCAGGTGGCGGGCCACGGCATCGATCACCACCATGGCACCCAGTTCACCGCCACTGAGGACATAATCGCCGATGGACAACTCCTCGTCGATCTCGGCCTCGATGAGACGCTCGTCCACACCTTCGTAGCGTCCGGCCACCAGCACCAGGCGCTCCTCTCCTGCCAACTCGCAGACCGCCCGGTGATCGAGACGCCGCCCCTGGGGCGACAGATAGATCACCCGGCAGGGTCCTGGCGCCGCCGCGCGCGCTGCGTGGATGGCATCGCGCAGAGGCTGCACCTGCATCACCATCCCCGGCCCGCCGCCGAAGGGGCGGTCGTCCACGGTGCGGTGGCGGTCCCGCGCGTAGTCGCGGGGATTCCAGCAGGCCAGTTCCAGGCAACCCTGCTCCATGGCCCGGCCCGTGACCCCGTAGCGGCCGACCGCCACCACCATATCCGGAAACAGGGTCACCACGTCGATGCGCATGTCAGTACTCCGCATCCCAGTCCACCTGCAGGCGGCCCGCCTCCAGGTCGATGTCGGTGACCACCTCGCCGCGCACGTAGGGAATCAGGCGCTCGCGGCCGTTATGCACCACCAGCACGTCGTGGGCACCGGTCTCCAACAGGCCACTCACCCGTCCCAGTTCGACCCCCTGCAGATTCACAACCTGCAGACCGATGAGGTCGATCCAGTAATATTCATCAGCCCCGCTCGCCACCAGTTGAGAACGGTGGATGGCGATCTCCGCCTCCATCAGGCGGCGCGCCGCGTCGCGGTCGTCGCAACCTTCGAGATGGGCGATGACTCCGGCGCCCTGGCGCCGCCCTTCCAGAACTTCCACGCTACGCCACTCCCCGCCGCTGTACAGCAGCCAGGGCGAATAGTTCAGGATGTTCTCCCGGGGCTGGGTATAGGAATAAATCCTGACCCAGCCCTGGACACCATAGACGCCGGAGATGCGGCCCACCGACACCCGGCCGTGGTCCGCGGCCGCCACTTCGTTCTGCATCGCGGAATCAGGCAGCGCTGCGGCCACCCGTCCGGGCGCCTTATCAGGCGCTGGCCGTCCCCTTGACAAGGCTTGCCACCCGCTCGGAGGCCTTGGCGCCCTGGGACACCCAGTAGTTGAATCTCTCGTTGTCGATCTTCAACCGCACTTCATTGCCGGTGGCAACGGGATTGAAGAAACCGATGCGCTCGATAAAACGGCCGTCGCGCGGCATGCGGCTGTCGGTCACGACGACGTGATAGAACGGCCGCTTCTTGGCGCCGCCACGGGCCAGACGTATGGTTACCATATACTCAATATACCCCTTGGATAGTTACTGCTTCCTGAAAAAAGTGCCTTATTTTACGCGATTTCTTCCAGAATGAAAGCCCTTGCGGCCGGAAAATGGCTGCAGAGTTGCCGGCAGGGGGCAGGGGCGGAGAAAAAGGATGGAATATCAGGAGGATGGAGTGAGGG
>CAYRLE010000002.1:58013-73250 GCA_964425105.1 uncultured Gammaproteobacteria bacterium
TTACTCATCACTCAAAAAGGCAGCTGCCCCTTCATCCCCCGCATCATGCGCCCCATCCCCCCCTTGGAGACGGATTTCATCATTTTCTTCATCTGGGTGAACTGCTTCAGCAGGCGGTTGACATCCTGGACCTGGACTCCAGCGCCGCTGGCGATGCGGCGTTTGCGGGAGGCCTTGATGATGTCGGGGAAACGCCGCTCCTGGGGGGTCATGGAATTGATGATGGCCTCCAGGCGAATGAATTGCTTGTCGTTGACTTGCTCCATGGCCTCCTGGGGGATCTGTCCCACACCGGGCAGCTTGCTGAGCAGGCTGCCGATGCCACCCATGCTGCGCATCTGCTGGAGCTGGTCCCGGAAGTCCTCCAGGTTGAAACCCTTGCCCTTCTTGACCTTCTTGGCGAGTTGCTCGGCCTTCTTGCGGTCGATCTTCTGCTCGGCCTCCTCGATCAGGCTGAGAATATCGCCCATGCCCAGGATACGGGAAGCGATGCGGTCAGGATGAAAGGCCTCCAGGGCATCGGTCTTTTCGCCCACACCGATGAACTTGATGGGCTTGCCAGTGATGTGGCGCACCGACAGTGCCGCGCCGCCGCGGGCATCGCCGTCGGCCTTGGTGAGAATGACACCGGTCAGCGGCAGGGCTTCATTGAACACCTTGGCCGTGTTGGCGGCATCCTGGCCGGTCATGCTGTCCACCACGAACAGGGTCTCCACCGGCTGCAGGGCCTGGTGCAGACGGCGGATCTCGTCCATCATCTGGTCGTCGATATGGAGCCGGCCAGCGGTATCCACGAGCAATACGTCGATGAAGTGCTTGCGGGCATAGTCCACGGCACCGCGGGCGATGGCCACCGGGTCCTGGCTGGTGTCGCTGGGGTGAAAGGCCACACCCACCTCCCGGGCCAGGGTCTCCAGCTGCTGGATGGCGGCGGGACGGTAGACGTCGGTGCTCACCACCAGCACCGACTTGCCGGCCCGCGCCTTGAGCCAGCGGGCCAGTTTGGCGACAGTGGTGGTCTTGCCGGCACCCTGCAGACCGGCCATGAGGATCACCGCAGGCGGCGGCACATTGAGGTTGAGTTCCTCACAGGCCTCGCCCATGAGGGCAGTCAGTTCCTCCTGCACCACCTTGATGAGGGCCTGGCCGGGGGTCAGGCTGCGCAGCACTTCCTGGCCCACGGCGCGCTCTTTCACCTTGCCGATGAATTCGCGCACCACCGGCAGGGCCACATCGGCCTCCAGCAGGGCCATGCGCACCTCACGCAGGGCATCTTTGATATTGTTTTCCGTCAGGCGACCCTGTCCGCGGAGGTTTTTGAGGGTCTGCCCGAGACGTTCACTCAGGGAATCAAACATGGGCTGTTACTTCATCGTTGGAGGTCATGGAACCAAGGCGCCATGATACACCCAAAAGCGCTGGACTTGAACGGGCGTTCAGATCTCCAGGATCATTCCGCCCTGCAGGCGGATCAACTCACGATCGGTGATGGCGGCCCGGCATTCCTCGAAAATGGCATCCTCGGACGCCGGCTTGTTGTGGGAGATGTATATCTTGGGGTCGTGGCGCAGTTTCTTCAAGTCCTGCGCCAGCAGGCGGGGGCAATAGTGGCGGGAACGCAGACTCAATTCCTCGAGGGCATCGACAAAGGCCGCCTCGACGATCAGGTGGTCGAGGCGCTCGTGGGCATTGAGCGCTGCCCAGAAGCTGTCGTTGCTGGTGGTATCACCGCTGAAGGCCAGCACGCCGCTAGGGGATTCAATACGATAGCCCACAGTGGGCACGATATGATTGACTGCGATCATCTCGAAGCTGCGTTCGCCGATGCGGCAGCACTCGCCCGGGACCTGGGGCTCATAACACATAACCGGATTCTTTTCCGTAGGCAGGGTGGCGAAATCGGGCCAGATATGCCAGTTGAAGATATGCTCCTTGAGCACCTCGATGGTCGCCTCCTGGGCATGGATGACGATGGGCTCCTTGATCATGGGGAACATGCTGTCCACCATCAGCGGCAGGCAGGCGATGTGATCCAGGTGGGTATGGGTCAGGAACACATGACGGATCTTCTCCATCTCCGCCAACGTGAGTTCACCGATACCAGTGCCCGCATCGATCAGAATATCGTCATCGATCAGAAAGGAAGTGGTCCTCAATTCACCCCCGACACCGCCACTACAGCCCAGAATTCTCAGTTTCATGATTGCTTCCCAATGCAGTCTTTACGCCAACAGTCTTTATCTGCAATGACGGCACAAGCCGGTTTTACCCCAGTGCATAAATCCGGCAGGACGCCTTTTCTGGCGAGGACGCCTCATTTCCGGAACCCCCCGGCACTCCCTGCAACAGTGGCCGCAGCATGAGGACACAGGGCACGAGTGCGGCTCTACATTATTACACTATCGGCCATATTTCATGTTTCTTCACCCAGATTCAGGGGCTTGCCCTTCTATGGCCGCCTCACTTGTGCCATCATTGAATGCAAAGGGAAGCGGGGCGCGCGGCGCAAAGTTCAGGCCCTCACCCCGAGGCGGGGGGGCTGCCGCCAGACACTGGTTCATAAATCAATCCAGAGCTTCCCTATAAGTACAATAGCGCCCGGACTCGAGGCGCCAAGAGTAAAGACCACCATTACCAGAGAATCCATGAGTTACACATTGATGATCACTTTGCTGGCCGTCCTGTGCTATGTTGCGGCCGGGCTGCTGTTGTGGCGGCGACTGTCGAAACAATCCAGCCGCCCAGGAATGAACAAAGCGCTCCCCCTTGTCCTGGGCTTTGTCGCAGTGGGACTGCATGCCGGCATTCTCTATTACAATATATTTTCCTTCGCCGGCATCAACTTCGGCTTTTTCCATGCTCTATCGCTGATCTCCTGGCTGGTCGCCCTGCTGCTGCTGGTCACCGCCATCAGCAAACCGGTGGAGAGCCTCGGCATTGCCATTCTTCCCCTGGCCGCCGTGGCGATGCTGCTGGAATATTTCATTCCCTCGCAGCACTTTCTGCCCGCCGGTGAACGCCACCTGGAAATCCATATCCTGCTTTCCATTATCGCCTACAGCCTACTGAGCATCGCCGCACTACAGGCCATCCTGCTGGCCATCCAGGATCAGCATCTGCACAACAAACACCCGGGCGGCTTCATCCGCATGCTGCCCCCGCTGCAGACCATGGAAACCCTGCTCTTCCAGATGATTGCGCTGGGCTTCATCCTCCAGAGCCTGTCGCTGATCAGCGGCTTCGTGTTTCTGGATGACATCTTTGCCCAGCACCTGGCCCATAAAACCGTGCTGTCCATCGTCGCCTGGCTGGTATTCGCCATCCTGTTGTGGGGCAGATGGCGCTTCGGCTGGCGCGGCAAGACTGCGATCCGCTGGACCCTGGGCGGCTTCATCTCCCTGGCCTTCGCCTATCTGGGCAGCAAACTGGTACTCGAGTTTCTCATTGGAAACTGACAACTCCTTGCCTGACATCCGCATGACATCAGCGCCTTCCGCCCTCGCTCTCCATCACCGCAGCGGCCCCTACGCCCGCTCATGAATACCCCCTCACTCACCCTGCTGCTGCTGTTGCTGCTCCTGCTGATCCTGTTGTCAGCCTTCTTCTCCGCTTCGGAAACGGCCATGATGCGCCTCAATCGCTACCGGCTGCGTCACTTGGTACAGGCCCAGCACCGCGCTGCCATCCGCGCCGCCCAACTCCTGGAACGGCCAGACCGGCTGATCGGCATCATTCTGCTGGGCAACAACTTCGTCAACATCCTGGCCTCGTCCATCTCCACCCTCATCGCCCTGCGTTACTTCGGCGAAGCGTGGATCGCTGCGGCGGCCGGTATACTGACCTTCGTGATCCTGATCTTTGCCGAACTGACACCTAAGACCCTGGCCGCCCTGCACCCGGAGAAGATCGCCTTTCCCGCCGCCTATGTACTGAAGCCGCTGTTGGTGCTCTGCTATCCACTGGTGTGGCTGATCAACGCCATTGCCAATGGCCTGCTCAGGCTGGGAGGGGTAACGCCGCAGGAGGATGTGATGCAGCAGCTGAGCAGCGAAGAACTGCGCACCGTGGTCAACGAAGCCGGCGCACTGATTCCCAAGAAGCACCAGAAAATGCTGCTCAATATCCTTGATCTGGAAAAGGTCACCGTCGAGGACATCATGGTGCCGCGCAATGAAGTTGTCGGCCTCGATCTCAAGCTGCCGGAGGATGAAATCATCCATATTCTGACCACTTGCCAGTACACCCGCCTGCCCCTCTATTACGATGATATCGACAATGTAGTGGGGATCCTCCATATCCGCAATGCCCTGCCGCTGATCGCCCGAGAGGAATTCGACAAGGAACAGCTGCTCAAGATCGCCAAGGAACCCTACTTCGTCCCCGAGGGCACCCCCCTCAACACCCAGTTGCTGAATTTCCAGCGCCACAAGCGGCGTGTGGGTCTGGTGGTGGACGAATACGGTGATATCGAAGGTCTGATCACACTGGAGGATATTCTGGAGGAAATCGTCGGCGAATTCACCACCGACATTTCGGAGACCATCAAGGATGTGTATCCCCAGGAGGACGGCAGCTATCTGGTGGATGGCAGTGCCAACATCCGCGCCCTGAACCGAACCATGCAGTGGGATCTGCCCACCACTGGCCCCAAGACACTGAATGGTCTCATTACGGAATATCTGGAATCCATACCCGCCTCGGCCACCAGCTTGCGCATCAACGGCTACACCATCGAGATTCTGCAGACCGCGGAGAATGCGGTGAAGACCGCCCGCATCATCCCGCCCCCGGAAAGCGCGGCAGTGGAACAGAATGATTCTCCGCGAGCTTCGAAGAGATGAGCACATCCACCGAAATTAGCGCCGGGCGCGACAGCGCCCCTCCACCCCTTTTCTCTTGTATCTTTTATCTTGTATCCGTAACGCTAGAATACATAACCAAAGTTGACACCCCACACATCGAAATCACTCTCCGGCTGCCAGACGGTGCTCAAACCCACTGTCTTGCTGTCCGACTTGCTGAAGCGGAAGCTGTCATAGTAGAAGCGCACCAGTGACACGCCCTTGCCGCCCCTGAGCCTCAATTCGTAGGCGGCATAGGCCGACCACTCCTCACCCGGCGACAAAGTCACGTTGAAGACATCCACGTCCTCATCGATGGAAAAGGGCCGCTTGGCACCCACTTGGAAATAGCTCTCTGCCGCGCGGTGCGGCCACAATATGGCGGCCCCCACACGACCATAATAGACGGTGTACTCTTCAGTGAAACCACCGACGGCGGCGCCATTGGCGTTGCTGCTGTCATCGATATCACGCTTCCAGGTATCCGCGCCCACGCCCAGCAGCAGGTCCGCAGCCAGCGCAGACCTGCTGCTGGTCTTGCGAAGACCGGTCATGAATTCTGCCCGCCATCCCTCATAATTGGTGTCGGAACTGGTAAAAATCCCGTTGGAGTCCTGGCCGTCGTAATCCACTTTCCCAAAATAGCCTTGCAGCTGCAGTTCATAGATCCAGCCTTTGCCCTTGTTGACACTGTTGCCAAGACCCAGGCCGGCCACCAGGCGGGGGCCCTGCTCCGTCAGCAAACGCTGGCCCCGATCATCGAATTCCTGCCAGCGGAAATTCTCGACACCCAGGTTCAAAGAAGCATCGAAATAGAGGTGGGATTTCTTCTGCTCGGCCGCGGGGATAGACAACGACCAGCTCACCAGCACCAGCGTTGCCACCGCCAGCAGCCTCTTCTGCACGGCTGATTTCATGAAACAGACGCTCCTTAAGTAGTAGGCTTAACAGTAGACTTGTTCGATGTCCCCGGGACAGCTGCCGGGCCCCGACAAAAGGCCACAGCTTATCATAGACGACACCTGAACTTCAGACGACCGCAGGTAACGGCATCACAAGACAATGACCGATGGCGGGAACTGACAAGCAATCAATAATCAATCAGGCGAATATCGACATCATCATCTGCGCAGATGCCATCCCACTCATTGCCCCATTTATCCACTGAGACCAGCAGTGCAGATTCATCATCACAATAGAGTCTCGGCTCCTCGGCCTGCTCCCTATCGGCAATGTGGTAGTCATAGTCAGAAGGGTCTTGCATCACATCATACCTCCGCAATCATGAATTGCCAGGGCGGTCCCGCCTTCCCGCCATAGTCTGCGGGCCGGACTGCACTCCTTCCCATATCGGCAACAGCCTGTGGCACTTGAACCGGCGGGGCCTCGTTTGCCTGTAGAATCTATTGCAAGGATGCGGCCAGTTTTCGCGTATTCCTGTGCAGCATGGCACCTTTGTGTTACATTTTCTGCTGGCCTGCACCCCGCCAATCATTAATGGATGATGATGCGTTTATGGGTATTCCTCTGCGTGTGCTGATTATCGAAGACTCCGAGGACGACGCGACACTGCTGCTGCGAGAGTTGCGCCTGGGAGGATTCGACCCCCTTCATCAGCGGGTCGACAGCCACGAGGCCATGGCATCGGCACTGCACAATCAACGCTGGGACATCATCATTTCCGACTATGTCATGCCTCAGTTCGATGGCATGGCCGCCCTGCAGCTGCTACAGGAATCCGGTCTCGACCTGCCCTTCATCCTCATCTCCGGCACCATCGGCGAGGAATATGCAGTGGGTGCCATGAAGGCAGGGGCCCATGACTATCTGATGAAGGACAATCTGACGCGCCTGATTCCAGCAGTGGAACGGGAACTCAAGGAAGCCGAAAACCGCAGCGCCCGCAAACGCGCCGAAGAGACGGTGCAGCACCTGACCTACCATGACAGCCTCACCGGGCTGCTCAACCGACGCGAATTCGAGCGCCGCGTCGCCTCGGCCCTGGAAAGCGCCAAACTCAAGCACCAGCGGCATACCCTGTGCTATTTCGACCTCGATCACTTCAAGATCATCAACGACACCTGCGGCCATCTGGCGGGCGACGAACTGCTCAAGGAGTTGACTCTTCGGCTGCTCGGCCAGTTGAGCGAGCGGGACAACCTGGCACGCCTCGGTGGCGACGAGTTTGGTATCTTGTTGAAGAATCACAGCCCGGAACAGGCACAGATTTTTGCCCAACAACTACTGCAACTGATCAATGATTTCCGCTTCTGCTGGGAAAATGAGATCTATGAAATTGGCGCCAGCATCGGCCTGGTCCAGGTGGATGAAAGCAGCGGAAATCTGGCCAAGGTGCTGAGCGCAGCCGATGTCGCCTGCTATATGGCCAAGGAGGAAGGCCGCAACCGCATCTATGTCTACCAGGAAGACGATCAGGCACTCAGCCGCCATCACAGCGAGATGCAGATGGTGTCGCGCATCACCCGCGCCCTGAAGGAAGACCGCTTCCGGCTCTATCGCCAAGCCATCGTGGCACTGAATGCGCCCGACATGCCCAGCCACTGCGAGATACTCATCCGCATGCTGGATGAAAGCGGACGCATTCTCGCGCCCGGCGAGTTCCTGCCTGCGGCGGAACGCTATTTCCTGATGCCCAATATCGACCGCTGGGTCATCGATCGTGTGTTCCATAGTATTTCCCGCTCTGCGCGGGGCGACGGTGAATCAACCATGAGTTTCTTCAATATCTGTTCCATCAATCTCTCCGGGGCCTCGCTGAGCGATGATTCGCTGCTGGATTACATCCGTGAAAAAACCGGGGAATACGGCATCGCCCCGTCACAAATCTGTTTCGAGATCACCGAAACGGCGGCCATCGCCAATTTCCACAACGCCCGCCATTTCATCATGGAACTCAAATCCCTGGGTTACAGCTTCGCATTGGACGATTTCGGCAGCGGCCTATCGTCCTTCTCCTACCTGAAGAATCTGCCGGTGGATTACCTGAAAATCGATGGCAGCTTCGTCAAAGATATCACCAGCGACCCCATCGATTACGCCATGGTGGAGGCCATCAACCGCATCGGCCATGTGATGGGCATCAAGACCATTGCCGAGTTCGTCGAGAATCAGGCCATTGCGGAAAAGCTGGTGGAAATCGGCGTGGATCTGGCCCAGGGCTATGGCATCGAGGAACCGCGGCCGCTGCTGGGCGAGGAGACCTGAGGACGGGAGAGACTCCTCTGAGGCAGGCCAGTCATTTGGTGGGCACCGCCCACCCTAAGGGAGTTTATGCTCCTTTCAGACCCAGCACGTCCTGCATGTCATAGAGCCCCTGCTCCCGCTCCATGAGCCAGTTTGCGGCGCGCAGTGCGCCGCTGGCGAAGGTCATGCGGCTGGATGCCTTGTGGGCGATTTCCACCCGCTCGCCCTGGCCGGCAAACATCACCAAGTGCTCACCGACGATGTCGCCGGCGCGGATGGTCTCGAAACCGATGGTCTGGCGGTCGCGCTCCCCGGTCTGGCCATGGCGGCCGTAGACAGCGCACTGCTCCAGGTCCCTGCCCAGGGTGCGGGCCACGATCTCCCCCATGTGCAGGGCCGTTCCCGAAGGCGCATCCACCTTGTGGCGGTGATGGGCCTCGATGATCTCGATATCCACATCGTCACCCAGTACCCGGGCGGCAATCTCCAACAGCCTGAAACAGAGATTGACGCCCACGCTCATATTGGGTGCCTGGACGATGGCGATGTGCTCGGCGGCCGCCTCGATACGCGCCCGCTCATCCGCGCTGAAGCCAGTGGTACCGATCACCATGCGCCGGCCATGGCGCAGGCACAACTCCAGATTGGCCAGGGTCACTGGTGGACGGGTGAAGTCGATGAGCACATCGAAGTCATCCATGACCTCCTCCAGGGCGCCCTTGATGATAACGCCCAGCGCACCCAGCCCTGCCACCTCCCCGGCATCGCGGCCCACTGCGTCACTGGCAGGATGCTCCACTGCCGCCGTCAGGCGCAGGGCATCACTGCCAGTCGCGCAGGCCTCGATCAGGGACTTGCCCATGCGTCCTGATGCACCGCTGATTGCGATTCTGCTCATGTCTCCCCCGGATTGTTCTGGTCAGTGGTTCTTGTCAGTGTTTGTTGTTCAGGACTTGAGGTCCTCAAAGAATCTCTTCACCCCGTCGAGCCAGGAACGGGCCTTGGGACTGTGTTTGCCGTTGCGCTCCTGGAGGGTGGCCTCGAACTCGCGCAACAACTCCTTCTGCTGTTGACTGAGATGCACCGGCGTCTCCACCACCACCCGGCACAGCAGATCGCCGACACCGTCGTCATGGATGGAACGCACGCCCTTGCCCCGCAGACGGAACACCTTGCCGGTCTGGGTCTCAGGCGGCACCTTCAGCTTGACGCGCCCGGTCAGGGTGGGCACCTCCAGTTCACCGCCCAAGGCCAGGGTGACGAAGCTGATGGGCATCTCGCAATAAAGATTGTTGCCCTCGCGGGTGAAAATAGGATGGGGCTTGACGCGGATCTGCACATAGAGGTCACCCGGTGGTCCGCCATGCTCCCCGGCCTCGCCCTCACCCGCCAGGCGAATGCGATCGCCACTGTCCACCCCTGCGGGGATCTTGACCGAGAGGGTCTTGGTCTCCCGCACCCTACCCTGGCCATGGCAGGTGCTGCAGGGATCGGTAATGATCTTTCCCGCCCCCTTGCAACGGGGGCAGGTCTGCTGAATGGAAAAAAAGCCCTGCTGCATGCGCACCTGCCCCTGCCCGCCGCAGGTGGTGCAGCTGGTGGGGGTGGTGCCGGGCTTGGCGCCGCTGCCGTCGCAGGTGCGGCATTTGACATGGGTGGGAATCTTGATCTTGACGGTGGTGCCCTGAACGGCCTCCTCCAGGGTCAGGTCCAGATCATAGCGCAGATCGGAACCACGGAATGCCTGGCTCCTGCCAGCGCGGCCGCCAAAGATATCGCCGAAGACGTCATCGAAAATATCGCTGAAACTGGCGCCGGAATGAAAACCACCACCCCCCGCGGCGGAGGGATCGACGCCGGCATGGCCGAACTGGTCGTAGGCGGCACGCTTCTGAGGATCGGACAGAATCTCATAGGCCTCCTTGGCGGCCTTGAAGTTTTCCTCTGCCTCCTTGTCCCCGGGGTTGCGGTCCGGATGATACTTCATGGCCAGCCTCCGATAGGCCTTCTTCAGTTCGGCCTCGCTGGCATTGCGCGCCACCCCCAGCAATTCGTAATAGTCCTGTTTTGCCATACTCGTCAGTGATTCACCAGTTTTGTTTTGATAATGTAATTTCTCTGCCCACCACCAGCATGCAGCACTGGCGCGGTCACCGGGCTCAACATGCCGAAGCGCGCCGCCCCTTCAGGGGCGGCGCGCTTCGGCTGCGGGCAGTGAACCCGTAACAAGGTTGAGAAAATGCCGCTTATTTTTTGCCTTCTTCCTTGACCTCTTCGAACTCGGCATCCACGACATTTTCCTTGCCACCTTCCTGGCCGCCTGCACCTGCCTCGCCAGTGCTGCCCGCCGTGGCCGACTCCTGTGACTGACCAGATTCCTGGGCATAGGCCTTCTCGGCAATCTTGCCGGAAGCTTCTGCCAGGGCACGGGTCTTTTCCTCGATCAAGGCCTTGTCGTCACCCTTCATGGCCTCTTCCAGGGCACTGATGGCCTCTTCCACCTTGGCCTTCTCGTCGGCCTCCACCTTGTCGCCCAGTTCCTCCAGGGACTTGCGGGTGGCATGAATCAGGTTGTCGGCCTGATTGCGGGCATCCACCAGTTCGTGAAATTTGCGGTCTTCCTCGGCATGGGCCTCGGCATCCTTCACCATGCGTTCGACCTCGTCCTCGGACAAGCCGCTGGACGCCTTGATGACGATGGACTGCTCCTTGCCGGTGGCCTTGTCCCTCGCCGATACATGGAGGATGCCATTGGCATCGATGTCGAAAGTCACCTCGATCTGCGGCACGCCGCGCGGTGCCGGCGGAATATCGGTGAGGTCGAAGCGCCCCAGTGATTTGTTGGCATCGGCACGCTCGCGCTCGCCCTGCAGCACATGCACGGTCACCGCAGTCTGATTGTCCTCGGCGGTGGAGAACACCTGCGTAGCCTTGGTGGGAATGGTGGTGTTCTTCTCGATCAGCTTGGTCATCACCCCACCCATGGTCTCGATGCCCAGGGACAGCGGCGTGACGTCCAACAGCAGCACATCCTTCACCTCGCCACCCAGCACGCCGGCCTGTATGGCGGCACCCAGGGCCACGGCCTCGTCGGGGTTGACGTCCTTGCGCGGCTCCTTGCCGAAGAAGTTCTTGACCTCTTCCTGGACCATGGGCATGCGGGTCTGGCCACCCACCAGAATCACCTCGTCGATATCGCTGGCCTTGAGGCCGGCATCGCTGAGCGCGACCTTGCAGGGTTCGATGGTGCGCTGCACCAAGTCTTCCACCAGGGATTCCAGCTTGGCGCGGGTCACCTTGATGTTGAGGTGCTTGGGCCCGCTGGCATCGGCCGTGATGTAGGGCAGGTTGACATCGGTCTGCTGGCTGGAAGAGAGTTCGATCTTGGCCTTCTCGGCAGCCTCCTTGAGGCGCTGCAGGGCCAGCGGATCGTGGTGCAGATCCACACCAGTATCCTTCTTGAACTCCTCGGCCAGATAGTCGATGAGGCGGGTGTCGAAGTCCTCGCCACCCAGGAAGGTGTCGCCATTGGTGGACAGCACCTCGAACTGGTGCTCGCCTTCCACTTCGGCGATCTCGATGATGGAGATATCGAAAGTGCCGCCACCCAGGTCATAGACCGCGATTTTCTGATCGCCGCGCCGCTTGTCCATGCCATAGGCCAGGGCCGCCGCGGTGGGCTCGTTGATGATGCGCTTCACCTCCAGGCCGGCGATGCGCCCGGCATCCTTGGTGGCCTGGCGCTGGGAGTCGTTGAAATAGGCGGGCACGGTGATCACCGCCTCCTTCACCTCTTCGCCCAGGTAGGCCTCGGCGTCCTTCTTGAGCTTCATCAGAACACGGGCGGAGATTTCCGGCGGCGCCATCTTCTTGCCCTTTACTTCCACCCAGGCATCGCCATTGTCCGCCTTGACGATCTTGTAGGGCACCAGCTTGATATCACGCTGCACCACTTCCTCGTCGAACTTGCGGCCAATCAGACGCTTGATGGCGAACAGGGTATTTTCCGGATTGGTGACCGCCTGGCGCTTGGCCGACTGGCCCACTAGGATTTCACCCTCCTCCGTGTAGGCCACGACGGAAGGCGTGGTGCGGCTGCCTTCGCTGTTCTCGATGACCCGCGGGCTGCCGCCTTCCATCACGGCAACGCATGAATTGGTGGTGCCCAGGTCGATTCCGATGATTTTTCCCATTGTTGATATTCTCCGTTCAGTAAATCTGAAAAATTAATCTATAAATTCCGTAAGCTTGAATCTGATATTGGGGCTCTGAGAAGGCTTTCAAGCCAATTCGTCGATGGTCGGCGATTTTTCCCCGCCCTCTTGGGCACCCTGCTGGGACTCCTGCTGTTTCTTGCCGCCCTGGGAGACCACCACCATGGCGGGACGGATCAGGCGGTCATTGAGAAGATAGCCCTTCTGATAGACATCGAGGACCGTGTTGGGCGCCACTTCCTCGCTGGGCTGTGTGGTCATGGCCTGGTGACGCTCGGGATCGAACTTCTCCCCCGCCGGATTGACGGCCTGGACGCCGAATTTTTCCACCGCCCCCTGCAGCATCTTCAGGGTCAGGTCGATGCCCTCCACCACCTTGGCCAGATCGGCGCCTTCCTCGCGGGCCGCCGCCAGGCCCAATTCCAGGCTGTCGATCACCGGCAGCAGTTCGCGGACAAAGTTCTCCAGGGCGAATTTGTGGGCATTCTCCAAGTCCCGCTCGGCACGGCGCTGGAAGTTTTCCAGTTCCGCCTTGACTCGCAGCAACTGATTCCAGTATTCGTCGGCCTTGGCCTGGGCATCCTGGAGGGTGAGCAGCAACTCCTCGTGACTCTGCTCGCCCTGTGCTCCCTGCTCGCCTGCGGCGGCGGGCTGCTGCGCCTTTGTGCTGTCATCCGCGGCGGCATCCTGGCCACCGCCTGCCTGGGGCTGTTTCTCTTCGCTCATTCACTTTCTCCGCGTTGATTTGTTCTTCCTGGATTCCGGCCGCTGTGAAAGAGGGGCCGTGGTGACGGCTTCTGTTGCCGCAGCCAGAAACGCATAGTGCGTTTTCCTGGCAGAAAAGCGCAGAATGTATGCAATTTCAGGGCAAATATCAAACCCGCACCGCTCCTTCTCCTCTTAAATAGGGACTATTGGTTCTGTTTCAAGGCGGCACTGACCAGCCTGGCGGTGACATCCACCAGCGGGATGACCCGTTCATAGGCCATGCGGGTGGGGCCAATGATGCCCAGTACCCCCAGCACCTGACCATCCACCTGATAGGGGGCACTGACAACAGTGCAATCATGGAGGACACCGTAGCCGGATTCCTCTCCGATGAAAAGCTGCACTCCCTGACCATGGAGACACTGATCCAGCAGGTGCAGGACCTGGCGTTTTTCACTGAAGGCCTCGAACAACTCGCGCAGTTTCTCCACATCGGACAACTCTTCGAACTCCATCAATTGAGTCTGCCCGGACAGCACCAGTTCCTCGTTGCTGCTGTCCTTTGCGAAGATCTGCTCCGCCATGGTGATGGCGCTCTGCATGAGGCGGTCCATCTGGTCCCGTGTGCTGCGCAGTTCCGTCAGCAGCTGATGGCGCACCTCGGCCAGGTCCTTGCCGGCAAAGAGGCTGTTGAGATAGTTGGCGGCCTGCTGCAGTTCTGCCTCCGAAAAGGACCGCTGGGTGTGGATAATGGCGTTTTCCACTTCCTGCTCGTTGATGACCAGAATGGCCAGCACCCGGTCGCCGGAAAGCGGCAGAAATTCGATATGACGCAAGGCCAGGCGCTCTTTGCGGGGCAGCATGACCACACCGGCCATGCTGGAGATTTCCGCCAGCATGCCCGACACTGAGGTGGCCAGATCCTGGATGGACTCCTTGCGCCCGAACTGTGCCTTGAGACGATGGATTGCCGCATCTTCCAGGGGCTGGACGGTGAGCAGGGTATCCACGAACATCCGATAACCCTGAGGTGTGGGCACGCGACCTGCAGAGGTATGGGGCGAGGTGACCAGCCCCAGGTCCTCCAGGTCGGCCATGATGCTGCGAATAGTGGCGGGACTCAGATCCAGCCCGGATTCCCGAGCCAGTTTCTTGGAGCCTACCGGCTGGCCATCACGGATATAGCTTTCGATCAACGCCTTCAGCAGATATTGGGCTCGCTCATTGATCTCCGACGCCATTATACAGTCCACAATTCTCTTTCAATAACAGATATTTATTTGCCTGGCACTCGCCGAATGCGAGTGCCAGAATGAAGTTAGCAACTCCCCCCATCACTGTCAAGCAACCCTCCACCACCGCCGCTCGTCCTTAGAGTTGGGGACAACTGTCAGGAAAGCCAAGCCTTGCCCGGCAGACGGCCGCACAAGGCCGCGGCGGAAAATCGCCTTGGTAATTCAACGGCCTCATGGTAACGTTTGGCCAATTCACGTCTGCACAGGATCATGACAGGGCAAACAAGCTTTACATCCATCGGTATCATCGGCAAATACGGCGACCCCGGCATGGGGGACGCCCTCCATGCCCTGAGCGCCTATCTGCGCGAACGGCAGCTGCAGGTCATCATCGATGAAGGGACCGCCGAAACCCTCCAGGACAGCACCCTGGAAACCGGCAGCCGTGCCGACATCGGCAGGCACTGCGACCTGGCCATCGTGGTGGGAGGCGACGGCACCCTGCTCAACGCCGCCCGTTCCCTGGCGGAGTACGACGTTCCCTTGGTAGGCGTCAATCTGGGACATCTGGGCTTTCTCACCGACATCTCCCCCGACGCCATGCTGGAATGCATGGAGGAGATCCTTGGCGGCAGCTATCTCACCGAGGAGCGCATCCTGCTCCATGCCGGCATCCTCAGGGAAGGAGAACTGATCAGCGAGTGCGACGCCTTCAACGATGTGGTGGTCCACAAATGGAACGTGGCGCGCATGATCCAATTGGAAACCTATATCGACGGGGTCTTCGTCAGCCGCCTGCGCGCCGACGGACTGATCATCTCCACCCCCACGGGATCCACCGCCTATGCCCTGTCGGCCGGCGGCCCCATCGTCCACCCGCAGCTGAAGGCCCTGGTGCTGGTGCCCGTCTGCCCCCACACCATGAGTAACCGCCCCCTGGTGGTGGAAGACGACAAGCACATCGAGATCGTGGTCTGCGAAAACAAGCACGACAACGCCCAAGTCACCTGCGACGGCCAGATCACCTTCGGCCTC
>CAYRLE010000003.1:0-43841 GCA_964425105.1 uncultured Gammaproteobacteria bacterium
ATGGGTGATGGGTGATGGGTGATGGGTGATGGGTGATGAGATGAAGTGCGGTTTTCCATTACTCATCACCCGTTACTCATTACCTGCCAGGTCGCAGATTACGGCGCTGTGTGCCTCATCCGCCCTATGATGCCCCCTGCTCTCCAGGCTTCATTCCCACCAGCATGGCCTCGTCGCGGAAGCCGCGGCGGACATCCCCCAGGGTGCCCTCCTCGCGGTACACCACCAGGCGCAGTTCGCTGAACAGGGCCAGCAATTCGTTTTCCGCCAAGCGGAATTCGGGATGGGAGGGGCCGCTGGTGGAGACTGCTTCGCGGGTGAAGGTCTGGTAGAACAGCAGGCCGCCGGGGCGCAGGGCGCGAACCAGATGGGGACAGAGGGCGCGGTCCAGGAAATGGCTTACCACCAGCACGTCATAGGCGGCCGCCTCCGGCGGCTGCTGCAGGACGTCGCGCACCGCCCCCGTCAGGGGCAGGCCGCGCTCGCCGGCCAGGGCCGCGAGACGTTCGATGGCCACCGCCGAGATGTCCCAGGCCTCGGTGACCAGACCCTGCTGCGCCAGCAGCAGGGCATTGCCCCCCAGCCCGCAGGCAATCTCCAGGGCCCGGCCGCTGCCCGGCAGCAGATGCAGGTTGTCCACCAGCACCGCCACGGCTTGGGGCAGACCTTCAGCCCTGTCGCGGTAGATGCGGTTCCATTTGTCACGCATGTCTTCCGTCATGATCTCCTCACTTGCGCCAGAAAGTCGGGGTGAACAGGACCAGGAGGGTGAAGATCTCCAGGCGCCCCAATAGCATGGCCACGCACAGCACCCATTTAGCCGCCGGGTTGACGGCGGCATAGTTGGCGCCCACTTCACCCAGCCCCGGCCCCAGGTTGTTGATGCAGGCGGCGACGGCCGAGAAGGCGGTGATGAGATCCAGGCCGGTGGCCGCCAGGATCAGTGACATGCAGCAGAAACAGATAACATAGAGGGAAAAAAAGCCCCAGATGGAATCCATCACCTCGCCGGACAGGGGTTTACCCCCCACTTTCACCAGAAAGCGGGCATTGGGGTGCACCAGGCGCTTGATCTCACGCATGCCCTGCTTGAGCAGCAGCAGTACGCGGATCACCTTGAGGCCGCCGCCGGTGGAGCCGGCACAGCCGCCGATAAAACTGGACAACAACAACAGCACCGGCAGGAAGGAGGGCCACATATGGTACTGGGCAGTGGTGAAGCCGGTGGTGGTGCCGATGGAGACCGCCTGAAAGATACCATGATGGAGGGCGCTGCCGAAGGCCGAGAAGGTGCCGGTGTAATAGAGATAACTGGTGGTGATCACCGCGGTGATGGCCAGGGCGCTGAGATAGGTGCGGAACTCGGGATCACCCAGATAGGGCCGCAGGCTGAGATTGCGCCAGGCGAGGAAATGCAAGGCGAAATTGATCCCCGCCAGGAGCATGAATACCACTGCCACGGCCTCGATGACGGCACTGTTGAAGTAGCCTATGCTGGCGTCGTGGGTGGAATAGCCGCCGATGGCGACCGTGGAAAAGCTGTGGGCCACGGCGTCGAAAGGTGTCATGCCGGCGGCCCAGTAGGCCAGGGCGCAGAGGATGGTGAGCCCCAGATAGATGTACCACAGGGCCTTGGCGGTCTCGGTGATGCGCGGCGTGAGCTTGTTGTCCTTTATGGGGCCGGGGGTCTCGGCCCGGTAGAGTTGCATGCCGCCGACCCCCAGCATGGGCAGGATGGCCACCGCCAGCACGATGATCCCCATACCACCCAGCCATTGCAGTTGCTGGCGGTAGTAGAGCAGTGAATGGGGCAATTCATCGAGGCCGACAATCACCGTCGCTCCGGTGGTGGTGAGACCGGACAGGGACTCGAAGACGGCATCCACCAGATCCAGCCCCAGGGCCGGGCTGCTGCGCAGGAAAGGCAAGGCGCCAAACATGCCCAGCACCACCCAGAACAGTACCACCACCATGAAGCCGTCGCGCAGACGCAGGTCCTTGCTGTAACTGCGCAAGGGAAGCCAGAGCAGCAGCCCGGAAAGCAGTGTCGCAGTGAATATCTCCAGGAACAGCCACACCGTCGGCTCCCCGTAGATCCAGGCCACCAGGGCCGGGGGCAGCATGGTGAGGCTGAAGATGGTCAGCAGGACACCGATGATCTTGAGTATGGCCTTGTATTGCATGGGTCTCTGGCGTTCAGCCGGCGGCCATCGTCAAGCAGGACAAGCAGCCGGGGCAGCGCTCACAGGAAGGTGACTCCCACCTGGAACAGGCGCTCCACCTCGGTGATGCGTTTCTTGTCCACCAGAAACAGGATCACATGGTCATCCGCCTCGATCACGGTGTCATGGTGGGCCATGATCACCTCGTCGCCGCGCACGATGGCGCCGATGGTAGTGCCCGCTGGCAGCTTGATGTCCTCGATGGCCCGCCCCACCACCTTGGAGGAGCGTTCATCGCCATGGGCCACCGCCTCGATGGCCTCGGCGGCGCCGCGCCGCAGGGAGTGCACCACCACCACGTCGCCACGCCGCACATGGGCCAGCAGGCCACCGATGGTGGCCAACTGAGGGGAGATGGCGATATCGATATCGCTGCTCTCCACCAGGTCCACATAGGCGGCGCGGTTGATGAGGGCCATCACCTTGCGCGCCCCGAGGCGCTTGGCGAGCATGGCGGAGAGGATATTGGCCTCGTCGTCGTTGGTGACGGCGCAAAACACATCGGCGTTCTCGATATTTTCCTCGATGAGCAGGTCCTCGTCGGCGGCATCGCCCAACAGCACCAGGGTCTTGTCCAGTTCTTCGGAGAGCATGTTGACGCGCTCCGGGTTGTGTTCGATGAGCTTGAGTTGGTACTTGCCCTCCAGGGCCGCCGCCAGGCCCTTGCCGATATTGCCGCCGCCCACCAGGATGATGCGCTTCACCGGCTTGTCCATACGCCGCAACTCGCTCATCACGGCGCGAATATTCTCCGTGGCGGCGATGAAGAACACCTCGTCGTCCACCTCGATGACGGTGTCGCCCTGGGGTGTGATGGGCGTGCCGCGCCGGAAGATGGCTGCCACCCGGCTCTCCACGGCTGGCATGTGTTCACGCAGTTCGCGCAGTTCGTGGCCTACCAGGGGGCCGCCGTAGTAGGCCCGTACCGCCACCAGGCGCACCCGGCCATTGGCAAACTCCAGCACCTGGAGGGCACCGGGATATTCGATGAGGCGCTGCACCTGCTCGATGACCGCCTGCTCGGGACTGATGAGCATGTCGATGGGCAGGGCCTCCTGGGCGAACAGCTGGTTGTGGGCCAGGTAGTCCCGGGCCCGCACGCGGGCGATCTTGGTGGGGGTGTGAAACAGTGTGTAGGCCACCTGGCAGGCCACCATGTTGGTCTCGTCGCTGTTGGTGACGGCGATCACCATGTCGGCGTCCTCCGCACCGGCGCGCGCCAGGACCCCGGGGTGGGAGGCATGGCCCATCACGGTGCGCAGATCGAGACGATCCTGGAGTTCGTGGAGACGCTTGGCGTCGTGATCCACCACGGTGATGTCATTGGCCTCCCGCACCAGGTTCTCCGCCACCGAGGATCCCACCTGCCCCGCACCCAGAATGATGATTTTCATGACCTGTCCGCCAGCATTGTTATCGTGTTGTGCACGTTATTATTAACCCGGCCACCTAATATGTCGGGTTCAGCCGCGCTGTGCGCGCACACGGCAAGGCGTCAAAACGCCGCTGTAGTCATTCTACAGCCAGTTTTGACAACGTAGTCCGTGGGTGCGCACAGCGCGGCCTGTCATCCTATTTAATCTGTTAGGCGCTTCAGGCATGCCCCCTCTCCGCGTTGCGCACCTTGCCAAGGGAATCACCCTTGACGGCGGCGCGCGCCTTGACAGGGCACATGCCTGAAGCGCTGAACCCGACATATTAGGTGGCCGGGTTAATATTGTCTGCGCCGAATCTTGAACCACTGTGAATTTAACACGGCCATCCCCGTCACGCCACGTCCTCACTTGATGCCCAGTTCGCGCAGTTTGCGATAGAGATGAGTGCGCTCGATGCCGGCCACCTGGGCCACCTTGCTGATGTTGCCGCCACTGAGCCCCAGTTGGTATTCGAAATAGGCCTTCTCGAATTGCTTGCGCGCCGCCCGCAGGGGGGCGTCGAATTCGATGGGAATCTCGGCGATGGCGTGCTTGGCACACATACCCAGGGCCAGTTCCACGTCTTCCAGGGTGATCTCCTCGCCGTGGCACAGGATCAACAGACGCTGCACCAGGTTCTTGAGTTCGCGCACATTGCCCGGCCAGTGGTACTGGCGCAGACGCTTCAAGGCGGCAGTGGAAAAATGGCGGTAAGGGAGTCCCTCCTGGCTGGCGAACACGTCCACATAGTATTCCAGCAGTTCCGAAATGTCCTCGCTGTGCTCCCGCAGCGGCGGAATGCGCAAGGGCACCACATTGAGTTGATAGTAGAGGTCCTCGCGGAAACGACCGGCGCGCACCTCCTCTTCCAGGTCGCGGTGGGTGGCCGCCACCACGCGCACGTCGAACTCCACCGGCGCACTGCCCCCCACGCGCAAGAAGGTCTTGGTCTCCAGGGAACTGAGCAGCTTGGCCTGCACCGTGGCATCCATGTCCGCCACCTCGCCGAGGAACAAAGTGCCACCATTGGCCTGCTCCAGATAGCCGTAGCTGATCTTGTCCCCCTCCTCGCTGCCGAACAACTCCACCGCGGCATTGTCCCCCGAGATGGCGGCCACACCCACCTCCACGAAGGGCCGCTCGGCGCGCGGACTGCAGCAGTGCAAATAGCGTGCAAACAGCTCCTTGCCGCTGCCGGGCTCGCCGCTGATGAGCACCCAGGCGTTGTGCTGGGCAATGCGCTGCACCTGGCTGCGCAACTCCTGCATCACGACGCTGCGGCCGATGGGTTCCACCAGGGGCTGGATGTACTTGCGCAGCCCGATGTTCTCGCGCTGCAGCTTGTCCGCCTCCAGGGCGCGCTGCACCACCAGCAGCAGCTTGGACAGGGACAGCGGCTTCTCCACAAAGTCGTAGGCCCCCAGGCGGGTGGCCTCCACCGCGGTCTCCACGGTGCCATGGCCGGAGATCATAATCACCGGCGCCACCAGCCCCTGCCCCGTGGCCCACTCCTTGAGCAGAGTGATGCCATCCACGTCGGGCAGCCAGACATCCAGCAGGATGAGATCGGGGCGGCGCAGGCGTAGGGCCTGGCGGGCATGCCCGGCGTCCTCTGCTATCCCCACCTCGTAACCCTCGTCCTCGAGGATTTCCTTGATCAACTCGCGGATGTCCCGCTCGTCATCGACCACCAGTATATAAGGTGCGCTCATGTGGCTCTCTGTCCTTTATGCTGTTTACCACCTCTGCCCTGATCCCCGGCATCCAGGTAATCCTCGCTCATCTCCAGGCTGTCGTCATCAGTGATGGCTGTGCCTTGCTGGACGGCATGCTCCAGCGGCAGGCGGATAACGATGGCGGCGCCGCCAGCGGAGGGATTCTCTGCCCAGATGATGCCGCCGTGCTCCTCGACGATTTTTTTCACGATGGCCAGGCCCAGGCCGCTGCCCTTGGGCTTGGTGGTGACATAGGGCTCGAAGAAGCGCCCCATCATGTTTTCGGGGATCCCCGGGCCGTTGTCGCAAACCCGCAGTTCGATCATGGCCAGGCCGGCGTCATGGATCTCGCCGGTGGTGATGGTGACACGGCAGGGCCCTGCCGCCGCCTCCACGGAATTCTTGATGAGATTGTGGAGCAACTGGCGGATGCGGCCGCTGTCGATCTTGACCAGGGGCAGGTGGGGGGCCAGTTCGGTGTGAAAGCGGATCTTGCCCTCGTCGCCGCGGTAGAGATCCAGCACCTCGTTGATGAGGGCATTGAGATCGCTGTAGTGCAGTTCCAGCCGGGGGGTGCGGGCATACTCGGCAAAGGCCTGCACCATTTCCTTCATCACCTCCACCTGCTGCACGATGGTGTGGGTGGCACGTTTCAGCACCTCGGCATCCTCCGGTTTCATCTTGGCCAGATACTTGTGACGCAGGCGCTCGGCAGAGAGGCGAATGGGGGTAAGAGGATTCTTGATCTCGTGGGCGAGGCGTCGCGCCACCTCGCCCCAGGCGGCGTCGCGCTGGGCCTGCACCAGAGCGGTGATGTCCTCCACCACGATCACATGGCCGGCAGGCCGGCCGCCCTCCGCGGGCAGGGTGGTGCCGCGGCACATCAGCACCTGGCGGCCGCCGGGACCGAAGAGATTGATCTCCTGGCGCCATTCATGCCCTGATTTCAGCTGGCGCTCGATGGCCTCCACGAAATGTTTGAGGGCAGTATTGGCGGTGGCGATCTCGGTCAGGGGGTGGCCCACGAAGCCCTTCAGTTCCACCTCCAGAATGTGGCTGGCGGCGGCGTTGGCAGTGCGAATCACGTTATGCCGGTCCAGTGTCAGCACACCAGAGGATAGCCGTCCCAACACGGCGCGCAGATAGGCGCGCTCGCCCTCCGCCTGCTGCTGACTGAGCTTCACCTCATCACGGGCGCGGGCAATCTTCTCCGTCATGTCATTGAAGGATTTCACCAAGAAACCCAGTTCGTCGCTGGAATGCTGCGGCAGGCGCTTGCTGTAGTCGCCGCCGGCCACCGCCCGGGTACCGATGGCCAGCACACGGATGGGCGCCACCAGGCGGCGCGCCGAATAGAAGGCAGCCCACACCGCAAACAGCAGGCTCATGAACAGTACCAGGGAGAGGGTAAGAATGAAACTGAACTTGAGCGGCTTGCGCAGGTAGGTGAGTTGCTGATAGCGGCTGTAGGCGTTCTGTACATTGTTGGCCAGCTTCTGCACCTGGGGCGAAAGGGGGTAGAGGGCATTGAGGAGGCGCTTGCCGACGGCGGCACCTACAGCGGGCAACGCCACCACCACCCGCATGTGCAGGCCACGCTCCCCTAGGGCATCGACAGCGATGTAGTTGGTGCCCTGCAGAACCTGGCGCAGGGTCTCCTCGCCGGGCAGGTCGGGCAGCAGGCGGGTAGGGTCACTGCTGCTGGAGGCGATGATGTGCTCGATGCTGGTAAGCAGGGTCAGTTCATCGGCCTCGTGACGGGCACGCAGATCGTCCAGCAGCAGCGCCGCCTGATCGTCCGGCAGCAGGGAGATCTTGTCGACGATGGACAGGGTGCGGCGCAGATATTCACGCTTGCGCTCATTGAGGGAATCACGGCTCAGGGCCAGGGCATCGTCAAAGGCCTGCTCGATGTGGACGTCGAACCAGCTGTCGATACCGCGTTGAATGAACTGCAGGGAAAAATAATACACCAGGGAGACCGGTGCCATGGCGATCACCACGAACACCACGACCAGGCGCAGGGTCAGCCGGGAGCCGGTGGCACCGTTGCGGTACTGGCGCACCAGGCGCACCAAGTTGGCGCTGATGAGCAGCAACAGCATGATCAAGGCCAGGATGTTGATGAACAACAGGGTCAGGTAGATGCGTCCGAAGCGCTCCGAATTCTCGGTGGCCGCGCTCATCATGTAGAGAGAAAAGATCAGCAGCAGGAACAGCACCACCACCGGGGCGATGCCGTTGCTGATGCGCCTCAGAAATGCAGCGGCCATGTGTGCCACTCGCTCTTCAGATGCCAGTCGGCAGAAATATAGGAAAGCAGACGCAGCGGCACCGGGAGGGCCTCCTCGTCGAGTTGGATCTGCATGCGCCCGTAGTACTTCTCGTGGGAATCCAGGAGATTGCGGTCCAGCAGGGGCAGGCGCACGATGGTGCCCAGCACCGAGACCGCGGCCTCCAGGGAGGGAAAGCGAAACTGGGAACCGCTGTTGAGATTGGTAAGCAGATACTGCTGGGTGAGGGCGTGGAACTCCAGACGGTAGCGCTGCTCCAGCCTGGCCGTTACATCGTCCAGCCAATAGTCGCGCTGGCGCAGGATCTCGATATTCACCAGGATGGTCAGCGGCACCCCCTCGTGGAGGGCGTCCACCATGGGCCTGCTCAGCCGGTAGCTGACGGCGGCATTGAGATACAGCACTTCATCAACCACCTCCGTATGCACCTCGTGGATCACCACATTGTCGTCGGCATGGGCGGGTGGCGTCCACAGGGCCAAGGGCAATACCCACACCGCGCCCAGCAGAGCCAGGCAGGGGCGCAGCAGTATCGTGCCCATGCCGCTTGCGCGGCTGTTAATGTCGAGTAATGCCGCTATCAACTCTCATGTTTCCCTGTCAGTCTCATCACGATATTCGATGACATGCGATATTCAAACTTCCTGTTTTGGTGGGCAATGCCCGCCATGCATACCCCGCTGAACTTTACCTAAAGCGAGTGAAGTCACTGCCTGAGCTTCCTGATACAAGCATAATAGAATCCATCCATGTCATCCTCGCCGGGCAACAACTGCCGGCCGACGGCCACCTGCCGCCCCCAGGGTGCCGCCATGGGCTGGACAGCGGCATCGTCATGGGCCGCAATAAAAGCCTGCAGCTGCTGGGCATTTTCCCGGGGCAGTACTGAGCAGGTGGCATACAACAGCATACCGCCTCCCTTGAGCAAGGGCCACAAGGCGCGCAGCAGACGCCCCTGCAACTCTGCCAGGGATGCCACATCAGCGGCGCGGCGCAGGCATTTGATGTCCGGGTGGCGGCGGATCACCCCACTGGCGGTACATGGCGCATCCAGCAGAATGCGGTCGAAGGGCCGCCCATCCCACCAGCGGCCAGGATCCGCGGCGTCACCGCACAACAGCGTCGCCACCAAGCCAAGGCGACGCAGATTCTCGGCGATTCTGGCGAGACGCGCCTCGTCGATGTCCAGGGCCAGCACTTCCTCCAAGGCAGGCTGCGTCTCCAGCAAATGACAGGTCTTGCCGCCGGGCGCGGCGCAGGCATCCAGCACCCGCTGGCCGGGTTGCAGATCCAGCAGAGCGGCGGCCAACTGGCCGGCGCCGTCCTGTACCGAGACACAGCCCTGACTGAAACCCGGCAGCTTTTCCACATCCAGCGCCTGTTCCAGCACCAAGCCCACCGGTGTGTGGGGCAGGGGCCGGGCCGCCAGCCCATGAAGAGCCAGGCGTTCCAGATAGGCCTCGCGGCTCTGCACCAGGCGGTTGACGCGCAGCGCCAACGGCGGACGCTGATTGTTGGCGGCCAGGATCTCCTGCCAGCAGTCCGGCCAGGCCTCGCGCAGCAAGCCGATGAACCAGCGCGGGTGGGCATGGGCTGCCTCCTCGTCACTCTCGCAACGCTCCAGGAGCTGCTGGCGGCGGCGCTGGAAGTTGCGCAGCACACCGTTCGCCAGACCCTTGAGCCAGCTTCTGTCCAGACTCTCCGTGGCGGCCACGGTTTCCGCCACCGCGGCGTGGGGCGGCACCCGCAGGTAGAGGAGCTGATAGATTCCCACCAGCAACAGCCAGCGGACGACCTGGTCGCGGCCCTTGAGGGGCTTGCGCAGCAGCTGGTTCAGCAGCCATTGCAGGCGGGGATACCAGCGCAGGGTACCGAAACACATCTCCTGCACCAGGGCGCGGTCGGCGCCGCCCAAGGTGCGACAGCGGCGTTGCAGCACGACGCCCAGGGAATGGCCGCCGCCACAGACTTCCTGCAGTATCTCCGCCGCCACAGCGCGTACATTCATGAGCGCTGCGTCACTCCCGGCTCAGGCACTGCCGTCCGGGGCGCCACCCAGCACCAGGCCGGGCCGGATCTCGCGAGCATTGAGAAACTCCGCCACCGCCATGCGCCGCCCGCCCGCCGGCTGCACCTCCAGCAGGCGCAGGCCACCCTCGGCTGCGGCCACGGTAATACCTTCCCGGCCCGCGGCCAGCACGGTGCCAGGGGCGGCGCCTTCAGGCAAATCCACAGGCTGTGCCCGCCACACCCTGAGGCGCTCGCCTTCCACAAAGGTATAGGCCACCGGCCAGGGATCGAAGGCCCGCACCCGGCGTTCCAGATCGATGGCGGACAAAGACCAGTCCAACTGCGCCTCTTGTTTGCTGATCTTGGCGGCATAACAGGCCAGGCTTTCATCCTGGGGCAGGGGGTCCAGACGGTCCTGCTCCAGCAGCTTCAGGGCCTCCAGCAGCGCGCGGGCGCCCAGCCTGGCAAGGCGGTCATGGAGCGTGGCCGCCGTGTCGTCATCGTGGATGGGGCAGCTGAGACGGTGCAGCATGGCGCCGGTATCCAGACCTTCGTCCATCTGGATGATGGTGATGCCGGTCTCCCGGTCACCGGCCATGATAGCGCGCTGAATGGGCGCCGCGCCGCGCCAGCGGGGCAGCAGCGAGGCATGGATATTGATGCAGCCCAGACGCGGCAGGGCCAGCACGGCGGGCGGCAGGATCAGGCCATAGGCCACCACCACCATCAGATCGGCATCGCAGGCGGCCAGCGCGGCAACGCTCTCTTCGTCCTTGAGGGTGGCGGGCTGCAGCAGCGGCAGGTGATGCGCCAGCGCCAACGCCTTCACCGGGCTGGCGCTGAGCCGGCGCCCGCGCCCCGCCGGGCGGTCGGGCTGGGTCAGCACCGCGGCAATCCGGTATTCGCTCTCCAGCAGGGCGGCCAAAGGGACGGCGGCAAACTGGGGTGTGCCGGCAAAGATAATCTTGAGTTTTCCTGACATGGCAGTGGCAGCGGGAACGATCCCGGCAAGCTCCTCTATTCCTCTATAAGGTATGACGCCGTACCTTCTCCATTTTCTTCTGGATCCGGCGGCGCTTCATCTCAGAGAGATAGTCGACGAACAGGCGGCCGTCCAGATGATCGATCTCGTGCTGAATGCAGACGCTCAGCAGGCCGTCGGCCTCCAGATCCAGCGGCCGGCCGTCACGGTCCAGCGCCTGGACCCGGATGCACGCAGCCCGCTCCACCATCTCATAGACACCGGGTACGGAGAGACAGCCTTCCTCCATCTTTTCACAATCCTCGCGCGCCACGATCTCAGGGTTCACCAGCGCCAGCGGGGCATCCCGTTGCTCGCTGACATCCAGCACAATCACCCGCTTGCCGACGTTGACCTGGGGTGCCGCCAAGCCGATACCGGGCGCGTCATACATGGTCTCCAACATGTCATCTATCAACATGCGTACTTCATCGTCGACTCGTTCCACCGGTGAGGCCTTGATGCGCAGACGGGGATCGGGATAGTGCAAAATGTGAAGTATGGCCATAACTTGTTACGCTGCTTGTGCTATAGATACATCGGGCAATGGGTGATAGGTGACGCCTGGCGCAGGGGAGACGCCCGCCACCCACTCATCACTCGTCACGCCATAACAATACGGACAGTGCGGGGGAGTTGTCTTTCATTCAAAAGACATCAAGTCTCGAAAACTGACTACCCCTTCTCTCAAATCTTAAAGGATTCTACACGATGCACGCTATATTTGGTGTGATATGTGTAATTCAGCTAAACTCAAGCGGTTTTTTCCGGACAGGGCGGTGCTCATGGCTAACAGATTGTTGATCCTTTGCATGGTGGTCATGCTGGCCATCGGCACCACTGCCACAGCGGATACCGTCAAACTGAAACCCGACCACCCCGACCGCTACGTGGTGGTGAAGGGCGACACCCTGTGGGATATCTCCGCGCGCTTCCTGGCGGACCCCTGGCTGTGGCCGGAGATCTGGGCCATCAATCCGGAGATCAAGAACCCGCACCTGATCTATCCCGGCGATGTCATCAGCCTGGAATACGATGCCAATGGCAAACCAAGACTGACCCTGACGCGGGGCCGCCCCACCGTCAAGCTCTCCCCCGAGAAGCGCATCACGCCACTGAACCAGGCCATCCCCACCATCCCCATGGATGCCATCAAGCAGTTCCTGCTCTATCCGCGGGTGTTCACCCGCGAGGAAGTGGAGAAGGCGGGCTACATCGTGGCCCAGGATGAAGGCAGCCTGATCAGCGCCAGCGAGGACAAGGTGTACGTACGCGGCATTCGCCCCGAGGACGGCAACGACTACTACATCGTCCGCATCGGCGATGCCTACCGCAACCCCGGCGCCAAGAGAAAAGACGTGCTCGGCTTCGAGGCGCTGCAGATCGCTAGCGCCAAGGTGGTGAGTTTCGGTGATCCCAGTGCGGTGATTATCGGCAAGGCCAACCGCGAGATCCTCATCGGTGACCGCCTCTTCCCCATGATGGAAGAGGAAAAGCTGGAGCAGCATTTCCTGCCCCACGCCCCCGACTTCGCCATAGAGGGACAGATCATCTCCGTACTCGACGGCGTATCGCGCATTGGCCAGTATCATACTGTGGTCCTCAACAAGGGGACAGGGGATGGCCTGGAAGTGGGGCATGTGCTGGCCATCTATCAGACCGGCGAAGTCACCCGGGACACGGTGGAACCACGGCGCGGCAAAAAAGTTCAGCTGCCCAATGAACGCGCCGGTGCGGTAATGGTGGTGCGCGCCTTCGAACGGGTCAGCTATGCACTGGTCATGGAGGCGACCCGCGACATGCGTCTCCTGGACACCTTCACCAATCCCTGACGTCCTCCGTGAGAAGTGAGGCGTTAAGGTGAAAGCCGCCGCCTTCGCCCCCCTACTCATCACTCACACTTGATTCCGGGCGCCACCGCCTGTCATCATTCACAGTCCGCGAACCCATCATGGACAAGGATGTCATGACACGCGACATGGATGACTTGTATCACTGGCTGGCCCTGTATCACATTCCGGGTCTCGGCCCTATTGCCTGGCGCCGATTGCTGGCGCATTTCCTTACACCGCAACGCGTGCTGGCGGCCGGCGCCGAAGAACTGCGGGCCGCCGGCGCACAGCGGCAGCAGGTGCAGGCGCTGGCACAAGGACCAGACCAGGACGCCGTGCAAAGAGACCTGGACTGGCTGGAGCGCCCGGATCACCACCTCATCGTCCTCTCTGACCCCCGCTATCCTCCCCGCTTGCGGGAGATCCACGCCCCGCCGCCCCTACTCTACGTCAGCGGCGACCCCCGCCTGCTGTCGCAGCCACAGCTGGCCATCGTCGGCAGCCGCAATCCCTCGCCCAGCGGTGAGGAAAACGCCTATGAATTTGCCCGCAGCCTGCCATCCTGCGGACTGCTGGTCACCAGTGGCCTGGCACTGGGCATCGACGGCGCCGCCCACCGCGGGGCACTGGATGGCGGCGCCCCCACCATCGCCGTCACCGGCACCGGCCTGGACCACAGCTATCCCTGCCGCCACCGGGATCTGGCGCGGCGCATTGCAGGGGAAGGGGCGCTGGTCTCGGAACTCCCCGTGGGGACGCCGCCGCGGGCGGAAAACTTTCCGCGCCGCAACCGCATCATCAGTGGCCTCAGCCTGGGGGTGCTGGTGGCCGAGGCGGCGCTGCACAGCGGCTCGCTGATCACCGCCCACCAGGCCCTGGAACAGGGACGCGAGGTGTTTGCCATACCCGGCTCCATCCACAACCCCCTGGCCCGTGGCTGCCATGCCCTGATCCGCCAGGGGGCCAAGCTGGTGGAGTCCCTGGAAGATATTGTGGAGGAACTGAGCATGCAGGGCACCCTGGCGACGCAAGCAAAGGCCATTGGTCGCACCAAAATGGTGCGTTATGGCGCCGAAGACGAAGCGGGACACGTCCTGGCGCAAATCGGCCACGACCCCACCGCCCTGGATACCCTGGTAGAGCGCAGCGGATTGACGGCCGAACGGCTTTCCTCCATCCTGTTATCATTGGAACTGGACAATCAGATCGCCGCCCTGCCCGGAGGCCTCTATCTGCGGCGCACTATCTAAGGACTCTATATGAAGGAAAATATGCTGGATGTACTGCTCTACCTGTTCGAGCACTGTGTGGACGATGAGCTGGCCATCAACCCCGATGAAGAATCCATCAGGGATCAACTCAGCGCGGCGGGTTTTCAGGAAACCGAAATCAAGAAGGCCTTTTCGTGGCTGGAGTCACTGGCCCAGCAGAACGAGGGTGAGGGGGAAGGCGACGCCACCGTCATCACCCAGCCCAGCCGTCCTTCGCTGCGCATCTACACCGCAGACGAAATGGAAAAGATCGGCCCGCGCAGCAGGGCGCTGATCCTGTTCCTGGAACAGATGGACGTACTCAAGCCCACCACCCGTGAACTGGTCATCGACCGGGTCATGGCGCTGGAAACCGATGACATCGACCTGGAAGGGGTGCGCTGGGTGATCCTCATGGTGCTGTTCAATCAGCCGGGCTACGAGGCCGCCTACACCTGGCTGGAGGATTTCGTCCTCGACGAGGCCAACGTCAGAAGCCGCCTGCATTAGGCCGCTGGTGGATTCAGAACCAAGACGCCTCCCCTTACAGCCAGCACATCGAGGCGCGACCGCGGCATCTGCTTCACCGTTTCACCCTCCGGCGCCGCGCCCTGCAGAACTGCATCTGGCGGGCGCGGACGGGAAATTTAATAAATATGAACAAACAGCGATATATTATCCGCAGGGAACGGGGAATCATGCCCCGGCGTCTCAGCAGAGAGGCGGGATGCACTGCCTGCAATGCCTGATCCAATCAGCCGCGACTTGATGACATGACAAAGAAAACCGAGAGAAAACTGGTGATCGTGGAATCACCGGCCAAGGCGAAGACCCTGAAGAAATATTTCGGCAAGGGTTTCGAGGTGCTGGCCTCCTACGGCCATGTGCGGGATCTGGAGCCCAAGGAGGGCGCTGTGGATCCGGACCACGACTTCGCCATGAAATACCAACTCATCGAAAGAAACGCCAAACATATCGATGCCATCTGCAAGGCCATGAAGAAGGCCGATGCCCTCTACCTCGCCACCGACCCGGATCGCGAGGGCGAGGCCATCTCCTGGCACCTCTACACCATCCTCAAGGAACGCGGCCTGCTGAAAGACAAACCGGTATACCGTATCGTATTCCACGAGATCACCAAGAACGCCATCGCCGAGGCCCTGGAACACCCCCGGGAACTGTCCATGGAACTGGTCAACGCCCAGCAGGCGCGGCGCGCCCTGGATTTCCTGGTGGGCTTCAACCTCTCGCCCCTGCTGTGGAAGAAGATCCGCCGTGGCCTGTCCGCAGGCCGCGTGCAGAGCCCCGCCCTGCGCATGATCGTCGAGCGGGAAGAAGAGATCGAACGCTTCAAACCGCGCGAATACTGGACCATAGAAGCCGACGTCGCCAAGAAGAAAGACCGTTTCAGTGCCAAGCTGGCTCAGTACCAGGACCAGAAGATCAGCCAGTTCAGCGTCACCAACGAGCAGCAGGCCCTTGAAATCGAGCGCCGGATCCAGGCCGCCGCCCAGGGCGAGCTGGTCATCACCCATATCGAGAAGAAACAGCGCAAGCGCAATCCCGCCGCGCCCTTCATCACCTCCACCCTGCAGCAGGAGGCGGCGCGCAAACTGGGCTTCACCGCCCAGCGCACCATGCGCACGGCGCAACAACTCTATGAAGGTATCGACACCGGCGACGGCGCCGTGGGTCTCATCACCTACATGCGTACCGACTCGGTGAATCTGGCCCAGGAGGCGGTGCAAGAGATCCGCAGCTTCGTGGCCCAGCGCTATGGCAAGGAAAACGTGCCCAAGCAGCCGCGCGTCTACAAGACCAAGTCGAAGAACGCCCAGGAGGCCCACGAGGCCATCCGCCCCACCTCGGTGACCCTGGAACCGGAGACCATCAAGTCCCATCTCAGCACCGACCAGTACAAGCTCTACAGCCTGATCTGGAAGCGCGCCGTGGCCAGCCAGATGGTGCACGCCACCATCAACACCGTCGCCGTGGACCTCGCCGCCGGCGACCTGGCGGTGTTCCGCGCCACCGGCTCCATCATCGCCGACCCCGGTTTCATGGCCGTCTACCAGGAGAGCCTGGACGACCAGAAGCAGAAGGAAGAGGAGCGCATGCTGCCTGAGTTGGCCGTGGGCGAGCACCTCAAGCTGGAGCAGATCCGCCCCGAGCAGCACTTCACCGAACCGCCGCCGCGCTACACCGAGGCCAGCCTCATCAAGGCCCTGGAGGAATACGGCATCGGCCGCCCCTCCACCTACGCCTCCATCATCGCCACCCTGCAGCAGCGGGAATACGTGGTGCTGGACAAGAAACGCTTCAAACCCACCGACGTGGGACGCATCGTCAACAAGTTTCTCACCGAACACTTCACCCAGTACGTGGACTACGACTTCACCGCCAACCTGGAGGACGAACTGGACGCCATCAGCCGCGGTGAAAAGGAATGGGTGCCGGTACTGCGCTCCTTCTGGAAGCCCTTCAAGAAACTGGTGGATACCAAGGAGAAGACCGTCCAGCGCAAGGACGTCACCCAGGAACTGATCGAGGAGAAATGCCCCAAGTGCGGCGAACAACTCTCCATCCGCCTGGGGCGGCGCGGGCGCTTCATCGGCTGCACCGCCTTCCCCGAGTGCGACTACACCCGCAACCTGGGCGACGACGGCGAGGCCGTGGAACCGGAGGTGGTGGAGGGACGCAAGTGTCCCCAGTGCGAATCCGACCTCATCATCCGCCAGGGGCCCTACGGCAAGTTCATCGGCTGCAGCAGCTACCCCGACTGCCGCTTCATCGAGCCCTTGGAGAAACCCAGCGACACCAGTGTGCCCTGCCCCCAGTGCGGCAAAGGCACCATGCTGCAGCGCAAATCACGGCGCGGCAAGGTGTTTTATTCCTGCTCCACCTACCCCGACTGCAACTACGCGGTATGGAACGAGCCGGTGGACATGCCCTGCCCCCAATGCCAATGGCCCATGCTGACCGTCAAGACCACCAAGCGCCGCGGCGCAGAGCTGGTCTGCCCGCAGAAAGAATGCGGTTACAGCGAGCCGTATTATGAGGAGAAGAAGCAGAAGGCATCTTAAGTAATCAGATACAAGGTACAAGGGGAAAGATACAAGTGATGGAAAAGGGCCCGATGGGCCCTTTGTTTTTTAATCAATAATCACGCATGCGCCAAAGGCGCACACATTCCCTTGTATCTTGTATCTTTCCCCTTGTATCTTGTATCTGCCTTTACGCCCCCATCACCTCATCCACCTTGCGCCGGTCCAGGTGCGGGGCGAACATCTCGATGAAGGCATACATGTAGCCGCGCAGGTGGCTGCCACGGCGGATGCCGATGCGCGTAGTGCAGGGATCGAAGAGGTGGCTGGCATCCAGCATGCGCAGATTGCGGTCCCGTTCCCCATCGAAGGCCATCTTGGCCATGAGGCCAATGCCCAGACCCAGTTCCACATAGGTCTTGATGACGTCGGCGTCCAGGGCGGTGAGCACCACGTTGGGGCGCAGGCCCTCAGCCTCGAAGGCCTCGTTGATCTTGGTGCGCCCGGCGAAGGAGAAGTCGTAGGTGACGATGGGATATTCGGCGATCTTCGCCAGGGTCAGGGGCAGGTCTTTGAGCAGGGGCAGGCCGGGGGGCGCCACCACACAGTGGTTCCATTCATAACAGGGCAACACCACCAGATCTTCGTAGAGATCGATGCCCTCGGTGGCGATGGCGATGTCCGCCACGCCGGAGGCAGCCAGTTGAGCGATCTGGGTGGGATTGCCCTGGTGCATGTGCAGGCTGACATTGGGATACTGCTCGCTGAAGGTCTTGATCACCTTGGGCAGGGCATAGCGGGCCTGGGTATGGGTGGTGGCGATGGACAGGGTGCCGCGGGCATCGTGGCTGAACTCGAAGCCCACCTGCTTGATGTGCTCAAGCTCCCTGAGCACCCGCTCCGCCATGGCCAGTACCGCGCGCCCCGGTTGGGTGACCCCCACCAGGCGCTTGCCATTGCGCTCAAAGATCTGCACATTCAGCTCTTCCTCCAACTGGCGGATCTGGTTGCTGATGCCAGGCTGTGCAGTATGGAGGATATTGGCCGCCGCGGAAATGTTGAGGCCGCAACGGGCCACTTCACGGATATAACGGAGTTGCTGAAAGTTCATGGTCGGGCACCTATATACGAATACTATATATAAATATAATATATCATTATTTTTAATGATATAGGTTTACTGATATCTTACAGTGACCCATACAAGCAGCAACGCAGTGTATTCAATCCGGCACCCTGACCAGGGTGTGGCACCTTCAGAATAAACAGCTGATCTCCAAACATTTTATCCAATGACAGCACGAGCGCATATTTTCGGGACGACTTGAACCGTGGAACTGGGATTTATCTTGGCAGGCTTTGGCGTCGGCACCCTGGTGGGGCTCACCGGGGTGGGCGGCGGCTCGCTGATGACGCCCCTGCTGATCTTCCTGTTCGGCATCGCCCCGGTCACAGCGGTGGGCACGGACCTGCTGTTCGCCGCCATCACCAAGGCCAGCGGCATCTGGTCTCACCGGCGGCGCGGCAACATCCGCCTCGACATCCTGCTGCTGCTGGGCGCCGGCAGCCTGCCTACGGCCCTGCTGACCATTCACTACATGGACCTCATCCGCGCCGGCGGCGCCGATCTCGATGGCCTGATCCAGGTGGGGCTGGGCATCGCCCTGGTGCTCACCTCCCTGGTGCTGCTGTTCCGCCGCACAGTGCTGCGCCTCGGCCACTTGGTGAAGCTGTGGATCCCGCAATGGCGCCGCCTGCGGCCGGCGGCCACGGTGCTGGGAGGCGTGATCCTGGGCGTGCTGGTGCCCATCTCCTCCATCGGCGCCGGCGCCCTGGGCGCCGCCATGCTGCTGTTCCTCTATCCGCGCACCCCGACGCGGGTCATCGTCGGCACCGACCTGGCCCATGCCGTGCCCCTCACCGCCGTGGCAGGCCTGGGGCATATGCAGATGGGCTCGGTGGATTTCACCCTCCTGGCCATGCTGCTGGCGGGCTCCCTGCCCGGCATCTGGCTGGGCAGCCACATGAGCAGCGTGGTGCCGGAACGGGTGATGCGCCCCCTGTTAGCCAGCATGCTGATGCTGATCGGGGTAAAATTCATGTTCGTTAATTAGGG
The DNA here is from genome assembly GCA_964425105.1 of uncultured Gammaproteobacteria bacterium. Lineage (GTDB taxonomy): Bacteria > Pseudomonadota > Gammaproteobacteria > SZUA-140 > SZUA-140 > S012-109. The sequence goes on from CAYRLE010000003.1 coordinate 18,920, forward strand.
TAAGGGGTAAGGCGTGAGGTGTGAGGCGTAAAGAGAATTTGCATTTAACGCCTCACACCTCACGCCTCACACCTCACGATTTCGCACAAAGGAGAGACAACTTATGAGCAAGGCCCAGACTCTGGTCAATAGGGAAGAATTGGTCCGCTTCCGGGAGAGTGTGCAGGCATTTCTGGAGAACCGCATCGACGCCGAGCGTTTCCAGTCCATGCGCCTGCAACAGGGCGTCTACGGCCAGCGCCAGGAAGGCGTCAACATGATCCGGGTCAAGATCCCCAGCGGCAAGTTCACGCCGGCCCAGCTGGCCTGCATGGGCGATGTGCTGGAGAAATACGCACGCCACGACAAGGCCCATATCACCACCCGCCAGGACATCCAGATCCACTATGTGCCGCTGGAATATACCCCGGCGGCACTGGACGACCTGGCCGCCGTGGGCCTGACCACCCGCGAGGCCTGCAACAATACGGTGCGTAATGTCAGCGCCTGCCCGCTGGCCGGCGTCTGTCCCCAGCAACATGTGGATATCACCGCCTATGCGGACCGTGCCGTGAGCCACTTCCTGCGCCACCCCCTGACCCAGCATCTGCCGCGCAAGTTCAAGATCAGCTTCTCGGCCTGCGAGCGCGACTGCGCCCAGGGCATGCTGCACGACCTGGGCGTGATCGCCACCACCCGCGACGGTCGTAATGGTTTCAAGATCGTGGCCGGCGGCGGCCTGGGCCACAAGCCGCGTCATGCCATCACCGTGGAGGAATTCATCGAGGAGGGTGAACTGTTGGCCTCCATGGAAGCCATTATCGCCCTGCACAACCGCTACTCCGATCGCAAGAAGCGCGCCAAATCCCGCATCAAGTTCCTGGTGGAACGCTTCGGTCCCGAAGGCTTCGTGGAGAAATACCGCGAGGAACTGGAGCGCACCCGTGCCGCCCTGGCCGATGCCGAACCCGTGGCGGCCACCTGGGAGGCCCCGCAGCCCAGCATCGGCTGCGACAATCCCGGCGCCCCGCGTGCCGTTCTGGCCCAGAAACAGGCAGGATACTACGTTTTTCCCATCAGCGTGCCCATCGGCGACCTCAGCGCCTCCCAGATGCGCGGCATCGCCAGTCTCATGGAAAAGGAGGGGCTGGATGAGGCGCGCACCACCCAGGACCAGAACCTGATCCTGGTGAACGTGCCGGAGGCGCGTCTCGACACCATCCGTTCCGCCCTCAAGGCCCTGGGACTGGCGGAGCCCGTCACTGGCGACAACGTGGTGGCCTGCCCCGGCACCTCCACCTGCCGCCTGGGCATCACCGCCTCCAAGGTCATCGGCGCCAGACTCCACGGCGGCAGCCACGATCTGCGCATCCGCGCCAGCGGCTGCCACAACGGTTGCGCCCAACCCGAGACCGGCGACATCGGCATCTACGGCGAGGGCAAGCGCCGCCACGGCAAGCTCATCCCTCACTATCAGATGTACATCGGCGGTGACGGCCGCGCCGAAGGCGGCTTGGCCCTCAAGGGCCCCACCATCCCCGCCGCACGCATCGAGATGGCCATTGCGCGCCTCCAGGAGACCTATGACCGGGAATGCAGCGATGGCGAGGAATTCTTCCACTGGAGCCAGCGCCAGGGGGCGGCCTATTTCAAGGAACTGCTGGCTGACCTCGCCGAAGTGGCGCCGGAGGACGTGCCCTCGGTGCTCTACGACTACGGTGAAGAGGACACCTTCAAAGTGGTGCAGTTCGGCGGCGGCGAATGCGCCGGCGCGGCCCAGGAGACGGTGGCCGCCAACTTCGCCGAGGCCGCCAACGAGCGCAATTACCGCAACGCCTTCCTGCTGCAACGCAAATACGCCGAATCCCTGGAATGCGCCCGGGAAATCGCCCGCCTGGTGGCAGAATCCCTGCTGTTCCTGGCAGGCCAGGAGGCCGGCGAGGACCTGCAGGAGATGGCCCGACGCCTGGAGGATGCCCTGAACAGCGAGCAGGAACTGGGCAGGCAGCTGGCCGGCTTCGCCGCCACCCTGGAGCAGCTGGCGGAAGACTTCGACGACGCCCTGTACGCCGAACTCAACCGCGCCATGGACCAGTGGACCACCCGCGCCGCCGCCGTGTGCCAGAACATCGACCAGCAGCTGGACCTGAGCGCCTCCCTGCCGGAAGTGGCCGCTGCGGAAGAGCCCGAGCAGGGTAAAAAAAAAGCTGAAATCATAGACCTGACGGCCTACGGCTGTCCCCTGCACTACATCAAGGCGCGCAACGCCCTGCGTAACTTCAGGGAAGGCGAGGTGATCCAGTTCCTATTCAGTTCGGGAGAACCAGCGGAACAGGCCTCCTCCAGCCTCAAGAACGACGGCCATGAGATCCTCGCCGTGGAGGATGAAGGCAGCACCATCCGGGTCAGTGTGCGCAAGGCCGGGTAGCCTCAGCGGTGATGGGTGCTGATCTGCGGCGGCTATTGGAACACATGCAATGCCAACGGCCAGGGGGTGATGAGTGATGAGTGATGAGTAATGAGCGATGTTTAGCATGCAATAAGCAGAGCGAGTCGCACCATCACGCATCACTCATTACACATCACCTGACAAAAAGCACCAGGCATCGCCTCGGCACTCAGTCCTCAGTTCTGCCCCCATCCACCACCCGCGGCCGGCGCTGGTCGTCGATGGCGACGAAGGTCAGGGTGGCCTCGGTGACCTTGATGCATTCCTCCTCGCGGCGCTGACGTTCCGCATAGACCTCCACGAATACCGTCAATGAGGTGCGCCCCACGCGCACCACCTCGGCGTAGAAGCTCACCAGATCGCCGACGTAGACGGGATGGTGAAACTGGAAGGAATTGACCGCCACCGTCACCACCCGCCCCTTGGCACGGCGGATGGCGGCGATGCTGCCGGCGATGTCCACCTGGGACATGATCCAGCCGCCGAAGATGTCGCCCGCGGTGTTGGTATCCTGGGGCGAGGCCAGCACCCGGGTGGTGGGCTGGCGGTCGACGGGGAGCCGGGTGCGGGTCTCAGTGTCCTTCATAGAGTGCCTCGATGTCTTCACGGTGCCGCTCCACGATGCGGCTGCGACGCAGCTTCAGGGTGGGGGTCAGCATACCATTTTCCACGCTCCAGGGTTCCAGGGTGAGGGCGATGCGGCGCACCTGGGCATAGCCGGGAAAGCTCCGCAGTTGTCCGGCCACGATCTCCAGCACCCGCTCCAGCAGGGCCGGGTCGCGCAGCGCTGCGGGATCATCGGGCGCCAGCCCCTGCTCCTGGGCCAGCCGCTGCCATTGGCGGCGATTGAGTACCGCCAGGGCCACCAGATAGGGCCGGCCCTCGCCGCAGATCAACACCTGTTCGAACAGCGGATGGAGGGTGATGGCCATCTCCATGTCAGCCGGCGGCAGTTTCTCGCCGTTGGAGAGCACGATGATCTCCTTGAGGCGCCCGGTGATATAGAGATGACCATCATCGTCCATGCGCGCCTTGTCCCCGCTGTGCAGCCAGCCCTCGGCATCCATGATCTCGGCACTGGCCTCGGGACGCTGCCAGTAGCCCAGCATGACGCCGGGGCTCTTCACCAGCAATTCCTCGTCGCGGCCGATGCGGCATTCCACGTCGGGCAGCGGCCGGCCCACGCTGTCGGGCACGTTGTCCTCCAGGCGGTTGGCACTGACCACCGGACTGGTCTCGGTCATGCCGTAGCCCTGCAGCAGGGGCACCTCCAGACCGATGAACAGCCGCGCCACGGCCTCCGACAAAGGCGCCCCGCCGCACACCGCGATACGCAGGCGGCCGCCAAGGCGCGCCTGAACCTTGTCGGCCACCAGGCGCTTGAGCAGCGGCCAGGCCAGCAGGGCGGGACGCCAGGGGGCCCGTCCCTGGCGATACAGGAAAGCCTGCCAGCCCACCGCCACCGCGGTGCGGAACAGGCGCTGCGCCAGCGCGGGACGCTGCGCCAGCTGCTCGGTGATGCGGTCGTAGATGCGTTCATAGATGCGCGGCACGGAGATCAGCACCGTGGGCCCGAGGGACTGCAGGTCCTCCGCCAGCAGGGACACCGCCCGGTTGTAGGCCACCGCCGCCCCGGCCATCATGGGCAGGTAGTAGCCGACGGTGCGCTCCAGGGTGTGGGACAGGGGCAGAAATGAGAGAAACAGATCATCGCTATACACGGCGTTGCAGCGGTGGCAGGCATGGGCGTTCCACAGGATGTTGTGATGGCTGAGCATCACTCCCTTGGGACGCCCCACCGTCCCCGAGGTATAGACGATGGTGGCCAGAGACTCGCTGTCCGAGACCCGCAGCTGCAATTCATGATCGCCGTCGGGCAGCCAGTCCGCCAGGGAGCGGCAAGGCCCCTTGCCCCCCGCGCCTCGGCACAGCAGCACACGCTGCAAGGCGGCCAACTTGCGCAGGGCCGGCGCCAGCTGGCGCCACTGTTCATCGTCGTCGATCAGCAGCAGCCGGCTGCCGGTCTCCTCCAGGATGAAGGCCACGTTGTCGGGACGGTCGTTGACATAGAGCGGCACCACCACCAGACCCAGCCCCAGGGCCGCCTGCTCGAAGGCCACCCACTGCCAGCCGTTGCCCAGCATCAATGCCACGCGCTCGCCGGCCTGCAGGCCCTCCGCCGCCAGCGCCGCCTGGCGCCGCGCCACCTCCGCCGCCAGCGTCTCCCAGTTCAGGTCGCGCCAGACACCGTCCTGGAAATAACGATAGGCCACGGCCTGGGGCGTGCGCCGCACCCGCTCCCCCAGCAAACCGGGGAGGGTGTTGGCCTGCTCGGGAGTGATGATGTCGATGGTGGGGTGCGGGCTGCTCATGTCACTGCTTGTTGGGTGAAGTGTAAGGAGTGAAGAGTGATGCGTGATGAAACCGCTGACCCTTCCCACCTCATTACTCATCACTCTTTACTCTTCACCCATTAATTGCTCCAGCAATTCGAGGTGGGCTATGCCCGCCCTACAGGCATTCAGCACAGGCTGTCCCAGCCCTCATCCGGCGCAAAGCGCTCGCCATGGGCGTGGGCCAGGGCCTCCAGGCGCGCCCGCAGCTTGGCCGCCCCCTCGCTGCGGATATAGTGGATGGGACCGCCGCGGAAGGGCGCGAAGCCGGTGCCGAAGATGATGCCACCATCCAGCAGATCCTCGTTTTCCACCACCCCTTCCCGCAGGCAGGCCACGGCCTCGTTGAGCATGCTCAACACCAGGCGGTCGCTGAGGTCGGCGGGCAGCTCGTCGTGCTTGAGACGCGCCTTCTGGGGCTTGCCTTTCTTGTAGGTGTAGAAGCCCTGGCCGGACTTGCGGCCCAGGCGCCCGGCCTCCACCAGGCTGCGCAGGCGCGGCGGCACCGTGGTGTCCAGGCTCTGGGCGAGGATTTCGGCCACCGACAGGCAGATGTCCAGGCCCACGGTATCCGCCAGTTCGATGGGTCCCATGGGCATGCCGAAGGCCACCGCCGCATGGTCGATGACCTCCGGCGGCACGCCCTCGCTCTCCAGCAGCACCGCCTCCAGCAGATAGGGCATGAGGATGCGGTTCACCAGGAAGCCAGGACTGCTCTTCACCGGCAGCGGCAGGCGGTCGATCTGGCGTGCGAAGCGCGTGGCCTGGGCCACCACCGCAGGGTCGCTGTCACGACCGTGGACGATCTCCACCAGCTGCATCTTGGCCACCGGGTTGAAGAAGTGCAGCCCTACCAGGCGCGCCGGGCGCGCCAGGGCCTGCTCCAGTTCCTCCAGGGGAATGCTGGAGGTGTTGGTGGCCAGCACGGCATCGGGCTTCATGCGCGGCTCCAGGCCGCGGTACAGTTCACGCTTGGCGTCGGCATTCTCGAAAATGGCCTCCACGATGACATCGGCCTTCCCTACCCCCAGCCCCTGGATGTCGGGCATGAGGCGGTCCATGGCCGCCCCCACCAGGCGCGGCTGGCGCAGACGTTTGCGGAACAGCTCATGGGCGCGTTGCACAGCGGGTGCCAGGCGCTCCGGCGTCTGGTCCTGGAGGGTCACCTGCAGGCCGCGCAGGGCGCACCAGGCGGCGATGTCGCCGCCCATGACGCCGGCGCCCACCACGTGGACATGGGCGGCGCGGAAATCGCTGTCCTTGCCCAGGCCCTTCATCTTCTCCTGGAGAAAGAACACCCGGATCAGATTCTGGGCGGTACTGCCGGTCACCAGTTCGGCGACGGAATGGGCCTCCTGGGCCAGCATGACCTTGGGGTCATCGGCGTATTTGCGCCACAGATCGATGAGGGCGTAGGGCGCGGGATAGTGCGCCGCCGGCACACGCTTGGCCACGCTGTGGCGCAGGTAACGGGCCAGCAGGGGCCGCAGCAGGGCATGGCCAGGCAGGCGCTGCAGGCGGCCGGGTTCATGGGGATGGGGAGGATGGAGGATCACCTCGCGGGCGGCGCGCTCCAGCTGACGGCGCGGCACGGCATAGTCCACCAGTCCCAGGCGGCGCGCAGCGCGGGCGCTGACGCTGCGCCCGGTGAGCATCAGCTGCAGGGCCTGCAGCGGACCGATGAGGCGCGGCAGGCGTACCGTGCCGCCGAAGCCGGGATGGATGCCCAGCTTCACCTCCGGCAGCCCCAGGCGGGTACCGGGATCGTCCACCGCGATGCGGTAGCGGCAGGCCAGGGCCAGCTCCAGGCCGCCCCCCAGGCAGAAGCCGTGGATCAGGCTCACCGTGGGATAGGGGAAGGCCTCCAGGCGGTCCAGCACCGTGTGGCAGCCGCGCATCAACTCGGTGGCCTCTGCCACGTCGCGTACCGTGAGGAATTCCTTGATGTCCGCCCCGGCGATGAAGCCGCTCTCCTTGGCCGAGCGGATCACGATACCCCGCAGGGGCTCATCGCTGAGTTCCTGAATACGCCGGTCCAGCTCCGCGATCACCTCCACGGAGAGCACATTGACGCCTGATCCCGCCTTGTCCAGGGTGAGCCAGGCGATCTCTTCGCTGTCGATGTGCAGCTGCCAGTGCTTGAATGTGGTTTCTTCCGTCATGGCCTTTTTTCCTTCAATCACGGCTCAGCAGCATGGCGCCACCCTGGCCGCCCCCGATGCACAGGGTTGCAATGCCGCGCCGGCTGTTGGTGCGTTGCAAGACATGGAGCAGATGGAGCACGATGCGCGCCCCGCTGGCGCCCACCGGGTGGCCCAGGCTGATGCCGCCGCCGTCCACGTTGAGCCGTTCCGGGTCCACCTCGCCGAGGGGCGTGCGCCGCTCCAGTTCGCGGCGGCAGTATTCCTTGTCCTGCCAGGCCGCCAGTACCGCCAGCACCTGGACGGCGAAGGCCTCGTTGATCTCCCAGTAGTCTATCTTGTCCAGGGCCAGGCGGTGGCGGCGCAGCAGGGGCACCACGGCGTGGGCCGGTCCCAGCCCCATCTCGGCGGGGTCCACCCCGGCCCACTGGCAGTCCTCGATGCGCCCCAGGACGGGCAGGCCGTGCTGCTCCACCGCCGCCTCGCTGGCCAGGATCAGCAGCGCCGCGCCGTCGGTGACCTGGGCGCTGTTGCCTGCCGTGACCATGCCGAAGGGACGGTCGAACACCGGCTTGAGCTTGGCCAACCTCTCCATACTGCTGTCGCGGCGCAGGCCGTCGTCGGCAGCATAGAAATGGCCGCGGCTGTCATAGAGGGTCTCGATCTCCTTGAGCAGGCCTTCGTCCTGGGCGCGTGCCAGGCGCTGATGGCTGCGCAGGGCGTAGGCATCCATCTGCTCACGGCCGATGCCGAAGCGATAGGCAAGATTCTCGGCGGTCTGCCCCATGGACAGCCCTACCACCGGATCGGTGAGGCCACACAGCAATCCGATGACGGGCTTGAAATAGGCAGGGCGCAGGCGACCCAGCAGCTTGAGGCGCTGTCCCGCGCTCCTGGCGGCATTCCAGGCCCCCAGCCATTCCACCATCTTCTGGCCCAGCAGCACCGGGGCGCGGCTCATGGCCTCGGTACCGCCGGCCAGCACCAGCTCGGAGCGGCCGCTGGCGATATTCTGCCAGGCGCAGTCCAGGGCCTGCATGCCGGAAGCGCAGTTGCGTTGCACCGTCCAGGCGGTGACCTCTTTGCCGCAGCCCAGGCGCAGAGACACCACCCGGGCGATGTTGGCCTCGTCGGGACCGGGCATCACGCAGCCCAGGATCACCTCGTCGAAGGCATCGGGCGCGAAGGGCTGGCGGGCCAGCAGCGGCCTTCCTGCGCCCAGCGCCAACTCGGCGGCGCTGAAGGGACCGGGCTTGCCTTTGGCCTTGAGAAAGGGCGTGCGGCTGCCATCCACCACATAGACGGGCCGCATCTTCACCCTGTTGTTGGTTTTTTGTTGTGCCATGGGGCTCTACTCCCTGTTCCAGTAGTGGGCTGGAAAATCGTCCACCTTGATCACCTCGCGGCGGGCGGCGATGAGACTACGATAGCGCGCCGCCTCGTCCACGTCGAGGATGCCGGCGGCCAGGGCCTGCTCCAGCAGCGCCTCTTCGCCGTTGTCGTTGCCCAGGCGCCCTTCGCGCAGGCCCTGATGGAGCCGGGCCTCGATGTCCGCGCACTCCATCACCAGGGCCAGGGTGCGGTCCAGGCGGCCGATGGCCTGGCTCTCGTCATCCGTCAGATAGATCCCGGCGGTGAGGCGGTCGCGGGCCGGCGAGGGTTCCAGGATCAGGGCCGCCACCCGGTGACCCAGGGTATCGGCCGGCGGACGGTAAGGGCGGCCGAGGGGAAAGGCCAGCAGACGCAGGGCCCAGGCCACGGGACGCAGCGGCAGGTTGCTCAGGAAGCCGCGCAGGGCCTCCTGGATCAGATACAGGCTGCGCTGGCAGTTCCAGTGCACCAGGGGCAGGTCCGCGGCGGGACAGCCGTCGTCCTCGAAACGCTTGAGCACGGCGGAGGCCAGATAGAGGTGGCTGAGCATGTCGCCGAGGCGCGCCGAGAGGCGTTCGCGACGCTTCAGCGCCCCTCCCAGCAACAGCATGGCGATGTCGGCGCTCATGGCGAAAACTGCGCTCATGCGCGTCAGTTGCTGATAATAGCGCCGGCACTGGGGCGCCCCCGGCGTCTTCAGCAGGCGCGCGCCGCCCAGCCCCAGCCACAGGCTGCGCACCACGTTGCCGATAGTGAAACCCACGTGTCCCCAGAAGGCGCGGTCGAAGTCGCGCAGGGCCTGTTCATGGTCGGCGCTGGCCACGGCCTGCATCTCACGCAGCACATAGGGATGGCAGCGCACCGCTCCCTGCCCGAAGATGATCAGGCTGCGGGTGAGAATGTTGGCGCCTTCCACGGTGATGCTGATGGGGATGGCCTGATAGATGCGGCCCAGGAGATTGCGCGGCCCCATGCAGATGGCGCTGCCGCCCTGCACGTCCATGGCGTCGTTGATGGCCTGGCGCATGTGTTCGGTGAGGTGGTACTTGACGATGGCGGAGACCACCGAGGGCTTGGCGCCGGTATCCACCGCCCCCGCCGTCATGACCCGCGCCGCTTCCATCATGTAGGCGCCGCCGGCGATGCGCGCCAGGGCCTCCTCCACCCCCTCGAAGCGGCCGATGGGCACCTTGAACTGGCGGCGGATGCGGGCATAGGCCCCGGTGGCGCGGCTGGCCAGTTTGGCGGCGCCGGTACTCAGCGCCGGCAGGGAAATGGAACGGCCGGCGGCCAGGCTCTCCATGAGCATGCGCCAGCCCTGGCCGGCGCGCTGGGCGCCGCCGATGATCCAGTCCAGGGGGATGAATACGTCCCGGCCCCAGTTGGGACCGTTCTGGAAGACTTGGTTGAGCGGCGCATGGCGCGTGCCGATGGTGATGCCCGGGGTGTCGGTGGGAATCAGGGCCAGGGTGATGCCCAGTTCCTCTTCCTCCCCCAGCAGGTGATCGGGATCGTAGAGCTTGAAGGCCAGGCCCAGCACCGTGGCCACCGGCCCGAGGGTGATGTAGCGCTTCTCCCAGTTGAGACGGATACCGAGCACTTCCTGACCCTGAAACTCGCCGCGGCACACCACGCCGCGGTCGGGCATGGCGCCGGCGTCGCTGCCCGCCTCGGGCCCGGTGAGCGCAAAGCAGGGCACCTCCTCGCCCTTGGCCAGGCGCGGCAGGTAGTGCTGCTTCTGCGCGTCGGTGCCGTAGTGCAGCAGCAACTCGGCGGGCCCCAGGGAATTGGGCACCATCACGGTCACCGCTGCCGTGGTGCTGCGGGTGGCGATTTTCTGCACCACGCAGGAATGGGCCAGGGCCGAGAAGCCCAAGCCACCGTATTCCTTGGGAATGATCATGCCGAAGAAGCCCTGCTCCTTAATATAGCGCCACACCTCTGCGGGGAGGTCATGCAGTTCCTCGGTGATGCGCCAGTCGTCCAGCATGCGGCACAACTCGTCCACCGGCCCGTCGAGGAAGGCCTGTTCCTCCGCCGTGAGGCGGGGCGCCGGCATGGCCAGCAGTTTCTCCCAGTCGGGGCGGCCGCTGAACAGATCGCCGTCCCACCATACGGTGCCGGCCTCCAGGGCCTCGCGCTCGGTGCGCGACATGCGCGGCATCATGGTGCGGAAGGCAGCCAGCACCCGGGCGCTGAGCAGACGGCGCAGCGGCACTAGGTTCAGAGGGATGAGGGTGAGGGCAAAGAACAACCAGACGACAACAGCAGCGGAGGTGGAAGGTTGCTGAAGCCAGGTCCACAACAGAAGATAGAGCGTTACGGCAGCCGACCACTGCCACAATGCCAGGCGGCGGTAAGCCGCCACACCCAGGAGCGCGCAAAATAATATCAACCAGAAAAAAACATCCATATCATGTCCCCGGAATATTCATGGTGATCCCTCTCCCGGCCCGGCCGTTCAGGGCCTCCGCCATCATACCCCATCCGGGAGCCTGTTGGGCTTAGTCGCCGTTTCTGGTAACTTGTTGCGGCCGTTGCCGCCTGCCGCAGGTTTTTTTTTCAGTATCCATGTTATCGGCGCGGCAGGCGCTTTCTCAAATGACATCAGCCATTAAAACAAGCCGTTAGCGGAAGAAACGGCAAGGACGACACATATGATCAAGATCGCCACCTGGAACGTCAATTCTCTGCGGGTGCGCCTGCCCCAGGTTCTGGACTGGGCCTATGACAAGGACCCGGACATCCTCGCCCTGCAGGAGACCAAGCTCCAGGATCCGGACTTCCCTCTCGCGGAGTGCCAGGCGGCCGGTTTTCAGGCGGTGTTCGCCGGCCAGAAGACCTACAACGGCGTCGCCATCCTCAGCCGCACCCCAGCCGAGGAGGTGATCTGCGACCTCCCCGGCCTGGAAGATCACCAGCGCAGGCTGCTGGCCGCCACCTACGAAGGCATCCGCGTCGTCAACGTCTACATCCCCAACGGCGAAAGCGTGGGCTCGGAGAAATACCAGTATAAACTGCGCTGGCTGGCCAGCCTGGTGGACTTTCTCGAAGAGCAGCTGCGCCGCTACCCGCGCCTGGTGCTGCTGGGCGATTTCAACATCGCCCCCGAGGCCCGCGACGTCCACGACCCCGAGCAATGGGAGGGGCGGGTGCTGTTCTCCGAGCCGGAACGCCAGGCCTTCCGCGACCTGCTGGCCACCGGCCTGTGCGACACCTTCCGCCTCTTCGAGCAGGAGGAACAAAGCTTCAGCTGGTGGGACTACCGCATGGCCGCCTTCCGCCGCAACCTCGGCCTGCGCATCGACCACATCCTGGCCAGCCCCGAACTCTGCGCTCAATGCCGCGCCAGCACCATCGACAAGACCCCACGCAGCTGGGAACGCCCCTCGGACCATGCCCCGGTGATGGCTGAATTCGAGGTCTGAGCCTTTGCGCCCACCAAGCCCCTGGCATAGCCCCACGGCCTGTGTCATGCCGATGCAGGCCGCCATGACGAACGAACCGAACGCTCTCCAAGTGATATCATAGCTACAGCCATCCAACCACAACCCCTATCAGGGAGGACACAGCCCATGGCCGTCGATCTCTTCACGCCGCTCGACCTCGGCCCCTATACGCTGCCCAACCGCATCTTCATGGCGCCCATGACCCGCAACCGCGCCCCGGGAAACATACCCACCCCCCTCATGGCCACCTACTACGCCCAGCGCGCCAGCGCCGGGCTGATCATCAGCGAGGCCACGCAGATCTCCCCCCAGGGCGTGGGCTACCCCAACACCCCGGGCATCCATTCCGAGGAACAGGTGCAGGGCTGGCAAGGGGTCACCGATGCCGTCCATGGGCAAGGCGGCCATATCTTTCTCCAGCTCTGGCACGTGGGGCGCATCTCCCATCCCGACCTGCAGCCCGACGGCGCCCTGCCCGTGGCCCCCTCGGCCATTCGTCCCGCTGGCGAGGCCGTGACCTATGCGGGACCCAAGCCCTTCGTCACGCCGCGCGCCCTGGAAAGCGAGGAAATCCCCGCCATCGTGCGCCAGTATGGCGAGGCCGCGGAAAATGCAAAACGCGCCGGTTTCGACGGCGTCGAGATCCACGCCGCCAACGGCTACCTCATCGACCAGTTCCTGCGCGACGGCAGCAACCAGCGCAGCGACCGCTATGGCGGCTCCCTGGAGAACCGTGCCCGCTTCCTGCTGGAGGTCACCCAGGCGGTTGTCGATGCATGGGACGCCCGCCACGTCGGCGTGCGCCTCTCGCCCCTGCAGCCCTTCAACGACATGCGCGACGCCAACCCCGAGGCCACCTTCAGCTACGCTGTTGAGCAGCTGAACGACTTCGGCCTCGGTTATCTGCACATCACTGAAATGGGCAAGGAGGCGCCGGGCGCAGCCGGACCGCCCTTCGACCTGAAAGTGCTGCGCGAAACCTGGCGGGGCGTCTACGTCACCAACGGCGGCTACGACAAGGCAAAGGCCCAGGCCGCCATCGGCGCAGGCCTCGCCGATGCCGTGGCCTTCGGCCAGTTGTTCATCGCCAACCCCGACCTGGTGGAACGCTTCCGCGCCGATGCGCCGCTGAACACCCCGGATCCCGACACTTTCTATGGCGGCGCAGAGAAGGGTTATACCGATTATCCAACGTTGGACGAATCCAACGACCAGAATCGATCCTGAATCCCCATGAAATACAAAGACCTGCGCGACTTCATCCGGCAGCTGGAGCAGCAGGGCGAGCTGCAGCGCATCGCCCTGGAGGTGGACCCTCATCTTGAAATGACCGAGATCTGCGACCGCACCCTGCGCCTTGGTGGCCCGGCATTGCTGTTCGAGAACCCCAAGGGCTGCGACATCCCGGTGCTGGCCAATCTCTTCGGCACGCCACGCCGGGTGGCGCTGGGGATGGGGGAAGATTCGGTGGAGGCCCTGCGCGAGGTAGGCAAGCTGCTGGCCTATCTCAAGGAACCGGAGCCGCCCAAGGGCTTCAAGGACGTGTGGGGCAAGCTGCCCATCCTCAAGCAGGTGATGAACATGTCGCCGCGGGTGGTGGGCAAGGCGCCCTGCCAGGCCCATGTCCTGGAGGGCGAGGCCGTGGATCTCTCGCGGCTGCCCATCCAGACCTGCTGGCCGGGGGACGCAGGGCCCCTCATCACCTGGGCCCTGGTGGTGACCCGCGGCCCCCGCAAGGAGCGCCAGAACTTAGGCATCTACCGCCAGCAGGTGATCGGCCCCAACAAGGTGATCATGCGCTGGCTGTCCCACCGCGGGGGGGCGCTGGACTTCCGCGACTGGCAGGCGGCCCACCCCGGCGAGCCCTTTCCGGTGGCGGTGGCCCTGGGGGCCGACCCCGCCACCATCCTGGGAGCGGTGACGCCGGTGCCCGATACCCTGTCGGAATACGCCTTCGCCGCCCTGCTGCGCGGCGACAAGACCGAAGTGACGAAGTGCCTGGGCTCGGACCTGCAGGTGCCGGCGGCCGCCGAGTTCGTATTGGAGGGGCATATCCACCCTGGTGAGGCCGCGCCGGAGGGGCCCTTCGGCGACCACACCGGCTATTACAACGAGGTGGAAAACTTCCCCGTGTTCACCATTGAGCGCATCACCCACCGCGACCATCCCATCTATCACAGCACCTACACCGGCCGCCCCCCAGATGAACCGGCGGTGCTGGGGGTGGCGCTCAACGAGGTCTTCGTGCCCATCCTGCAGAAGCAGTTCCCGGAGATCACGGATTTCTACCTGCCGCCGGAGGGCTGCTCCTACCGCTTGGCCTGCATCAGCATCAAGAAGCAGTATCCGGGGCATGCCAAGCGGGTGATGATGGGTGTGTGGTCCTTTCTGCGCCAGTTCATGTACACCAAGTTCATCATCGTCACCGACGACGACGTGGACATCCGCAACTGGAAGGACGTCATCTGGGCCATGACCACGCGCATGGACCCGGCGCGCGACACCACCGTGGTGGAGCATACCCCCATCGACTACCTGGATTTCGCCTCACCGGTGTCGGGGCTGGGTTCCAAGATGGGCTTCGACGCCACCAACAAGTGGCCCGGCGAGACCCAGCGCCAGTGGGGCACGCCTATTCGCATGAGCGAGGAGGTGGTGCGGCGGGTGGACGAGATGTGGGGGGAATTGGGGATCGGGGGTGCGAGTAATGAGTAATGAGTAATGGGTGATGAGTTGGGGAATAGTGCGGAAACCCATCACCCATTACTCATCACGCATTACTCATTACCTTCTCTCAGAAAACCACCCAGTCACACCCAAAAAAATCCCTTACTTGACAATCTCTTAACGCCGCCACACCCCCGGCGTAAGAATAAACGCCGGATGCCGATAAATAGTTATGGGGTAGCACGGCTACCCGCTATACGGTGACGATGAATCCATGTTTTGGTGGCTGAAAAAGGAGCAGGCTCCGCCCAAGATCGCCCTGGTGCTGCCGGGAGGTGGAGCGCGTGCGGCCTATCAGGTGGGGGTGCTGCGGGCCGTGGCACGCCTGCTGCCCAAGGATGCCCCCCTGCCCTTCCCCATCGTCACCGGCACTTCCGCTGGGTCCATCAATGCCACGGCCCTGGCCATTCATGCCCGGCAGTTTCGCAGAGGGGTGCTGCGCATCAGCCGGGTGTGGGAAAATTTCCATGTCAATCAAGTGTTTCGCGCCGACACCCTGGGACTGATGAAGACTGGCGCCCACTGGATGGCGGCTCTCACGCTGGGCGGCCTGGGCAAATACAATCCCTACTCCCTGCTGGACCGCAGCCCATTGTATCCCCTACTGGAGCGCTACATTCCCACCCACCTCATCCAGAAGTCCATCGATAGCGGGGCCCTCCATGCCCTGGGGGTGACGGCCAGCAGTTACAAATCCGGTCATTCGGTCACCTTCTACCAGGGGGTGGAGGAACTGCAGCCCTGGGACCGGCAGCGCCGCCTGGGGACGCCGGCGCGCATCACCCTGGATCATCTCATGGCCTCCTCGGCCATCCCCTTCATCTTTTCCGCCATCGAGGTGGACGGGGAATACTACGGCGATGGCTCCATGCGCCAGATCGCGCCCCTGAGCCCGGCGCTCCATCTCGGCGCCAATAAGATTTTCGTGGTGGGCATTCGCAAACAATATAATGGGACGGATGACGAGGAGGAGGACATCTGCTACCCCACACTGGCGGAGATCGCCAGCAATGTGCTGAGCAGCATCTTCCTGGACAGCCTGGACACGGATCTGGAACGGCTGGAGCGCATCAACAAGACCATCAGCCTCATCCCCGACCGCCGCCTGGAACAGGGCGGTGTCACCCTGCGCCCCATCGATGTGCTGAGCATCTCCCCCAGCCAGAGCATCGACCGCATCGCCGGGCGCCATGCCCACCTGCTGCCCCGCCCCCTGCGCTACCTGCTGCGGGGGGTGGGCGCCTACGGCAGACACGGCGCCACCCTGCTGAGCTACCTGCTGTTCGAGCGCGCCTTCTGCCGGGATCTCATCGCCCTGGGCTACCACGATGCCATGGCCGCGAGAGAGGATATCGTCCGCTTCCTGGAACTGGACAACGAGGAACAGGAGGCCGCCGCCTGTCAAGGTTGAGGGCGATCACCCAGGTCTCACAAGCAATCCCTCACGTTGGCATTCGCCGCCATGAGACACAAGAATTATTATTAAAAATCAGGTGACTGCCGTTGTAGCCCTGAAAGGCAGCACCTTGGCCTTGGGGGCATCCCCACTGCTCAGCGGCTCCGCGGCCTTGCCGTTGAGGGCATCCAGGAGGCCGTTGTCGCCATACACGGAATGCCACATCATTTTATAGATGCGCAGAAAGGACTGGGTGGGATTGCGACTCTGGCTGCGCTCCATCTCGATGCGCCACTGCAGGCCGGTGAGGCGCTGGCGCATCTGGGGCGGGGCCTGGGAGATGGCGGCCTCGATGGCCGCGCGGCGTTTGCGCTCGAAGGCTTCCGGATCGGTCTCCGCCAGGGCCTTCCATGCATCGAAGTCGAAATGGTCTGGTTTCCTGTTGCTGTTTTTCTTGCTCATATGGATCTCTCCACTTGTCAACTATTTGATAGCATAAGGATATGCAAAAGTCTTTGTATTGTAACACATTTTGCCCTAAAGGGCATCTGGCGCACACCGCCGCCAGGGTACCTGAAAACTGTCAACACTCTGTTTTTTATTATTTTTGTTTACAATGCCAGGACAAGCGACAGAGAATGCGCCACACCTGTGATGAGAATGGGACTCATGGAAAAAGGGGTCGCAGCAGGCTGACCATGGCCACGATGAGCAGGGGCATGGTGAGATTGAGCGCCAGGCCGGCGCGTACCATGGCCTTCATGGGGATGCGTTCCGTGCCGAAGACGATGGCGTTGGGGGGCGTGGCCACCGGCAGCATGAAGGCGCAGGAGGCGCTCAGGGTCGCGGCCATGAGCAGCAGGGTGATGTCCAGCTGGTTGCCCAGGGCCACTGCCGCCAGGATGGGCAGCATCACCTGGGTGATGGCGGTGTTGCTGGTGATCTCGGTGAGAAAGGTCATGAGCAGGGCGATGAGGATCAGCATCAGTGGCAAAGGGATGGCAGCAAAGCCGTGGAGCTGCTCTCCAAGCCATTGGGAGAGACCCGACTGCTGCATGCCGGTGGCCAGGGCGAAGCCGCCGCCCAGCAGGATCAGGATGCCCCAGGGCAGACGCCCGAAGGCCTCCTTGCCCAGGATGGGCCGGCCCTCGGCGCCGGGCAGCAGAAACAGGCTCAGCGCCCCCGCCACCGCCACGGTGCCATCGTCCACACCCGGATAGGGCAACAGGCTGCTCCAGCCGGGAATGGCGAAACTCTCCCCCTGAATGCCCTTGCGGGTCATCCAGGCCAGCGCCGTCAGTCCCAACACCCAGGCCACGAAGTGCTCCTCGCGGCGCATGGACCCCAGGGCACGGCGCTCCCCCTCCAGGCTGTCCGCCGCCACGGCGGCAGCCCAGGGCATGCCGCGCACGCGCCGTGCGAACAAGCCCACCACCAGGGCCAGGCCGGCCAGCACCACGGGGATGCCCACCATCATCCACTGCATGAAACTGGGCTTGAGGGCCGGGGCCTGGGCCTCGAGGATCTCCAGCAACACCAGATTGGGCACCGTGCCCACCGGCGTCCCCATGCCGCCGATGTTGGCGGCATAGGCGATGATCAACAGCAGGCTGGCAGCAAAGCCGCCCGCCACGGCGCCGCTGTCGTGGTTGAGGCGGCTCAGCACCGCAAGCCCCACCGTCACCATGAGCATGGTGGTGGCGGTGTTGGAGATCCACAGGGAGAGAAAGGCGGTGGCTACGGCGAAGCCTGTGAGGATCTGCAGCGGGCTGGCGTGCCAGCGCGACAGAATGGCCAGGGCGATGCGCCGGTGCAGGCCGGTGCGCTCCAGGGCCTGGGCGATGAGAAAACCGCCGATGAACAGGAACATGATGCTGGTCATGTAGCGGGGGGCGATCTCGCGGGCCGTGGCGATACCCGTCAGGGGCAGGGCCAGCAGGGGCAGCAGGGCGGTGACCGCCAGGGGTACGCACTCGCTGATCCACCAGATGGCCATCCACAGGGCGATGCCGGCCATGGCCGGTGCCTGGGGATGCTCGGGCGTCTCCAGGAGCAGGGGCAGGAGCACGCCCGCCAGGGGGCCGAGGAAGAGGGCGCTGCGTTTCATTATTATTTTATGGTTATAAGTGTGTTACAGATGGTAGCAGCTACCCCACCCTCAGGCGACTGCCGGCAGGCCCGCGATGAAGTCGCGGATGCCGCGCATGATCATGCTCACCGCCACCAGGTTGAGCAGCAGGCCCATGAACTTCTCCAGGGCGTTGAGGCCGCGCTGCCCCAGGGCCTGGCTGAGGCGCCGCCCCGGCAGAAACACCAGGCAGGCCAGCAGAAAGACGATGCCCAGAGCGGACAACACCATGTCCAGGGGCAGCTGTTCCTTGGTGCGCAACACGATGAGGGCGGTGATGGTAGAGGGCCCCGCGATGGAGGGCACGGCGATGGGCACCAGGATGGGATTGTCGCTGTAGTCGTCGGCAAAGATCTCGCGGGCGGACTTGAAGATCATTTTCAGGGAGATGATGAACAGGATGATGCCGCCGGCGATACTCAGCGACCAGGGATCGATGCTGAGATAGTGCAGCATGGCGCCACCGAACAGGGCGAACAGCAGCAGCACCAGGAAGGCCAGCCCCAGTTCGCGCAACACGGCCCTGGTATAGGCGGCGGCGTCCAGGCGCGAGAGCACGGTGACGACGAAAGGCAGGTTGCCGAAGGGGTCGATGACCAGGAACAGCAGCAGCGTGATTTCGATCAGATCCATAGCTCTAGCGTATCTGATGGAAGGCGCTCAGCATACCCCATCTCCGCGCCGCTTGCCCCGCCTGAAAAAACAGGTGAAGATTGTGCCTTTATCCACAAGCCCTGCGGGGAATGACAAACAATGCCACTCCAATTCACCAAGATGCACGGCCTGGGCAATGACTTCGTGGTCATCGACGCCATCCGCCAGCAGGTCTGCCTGAGTCCGGCGCAGATCCGCTTCCTGGCGGACCGCCATTTCGGCGTGGGCTGCGACCAGGTGCTGCTCATCGAGACCGCCACCCGCCCCGGGGCGGACTTCCGCTACCGTATCTTCAATCCCGACGGCGGCGAGGTGGGGGCCTGCGGCAACGGCGCGCGCTGCTTCGCCCGCTATGTCCACGAACGGGGCCTGACGGACAAACGCGAGTTGGTGCTGGAGACCCTGGGCGGGCTGATCCGCGCCACCCTCCTGAACGACGGGCGGGTGCGCGTGGACATGGGCGTGCCGTGCTTCGCCCCCGCGGACATCCCCTTCCGCGCCCCCGCCGCCGCGCTCCTCTACTCCCTGGAGGTGGCAGGAAAGACTTGGGACATCAGCGTGTTGGCGCTGGGTAATCCCCATGCTGTACTCCTGGTGGACGACGTGGATCAGGCACCGGTGGCGCAACTGGGGCCCCTCATCGAGGGCCACGAGCGTTTCCCGCAACGGGTCAATGTGGGCTTCCTGCAGATCGTGGACCGCGGCCATGCCCGGCTGCGGGTCTTTGAGCGCGGCGCCGGCGAGACCCTGGCCTGCGGCAGCGGCGCCTGCGCCGCAGCCGTTGCGGGCATGCGCCGCGGCCTGCTGGACAGGGAGGTGAGCATCGAACTGCCCGGCGGCAGCCTGACCATAACATGGCCAGGGGAAGGTCATTCCGTTATGATGACGGGACCGGCAACATTCGTCTTCGAGGGCACAGTGGAATTATGAACACCCCATGCGACCAGGCAGAAACCGTCGATGAACAGGCGGTGGTGGACTATCTGAGCCGCCATCCCGACTTCTTCGTCAAGCACGGCGTACTGCTGGGCGAACTGGAGTTGCCCCACGAAACGGGCGCCGCCACCTCCCTCATCGAACGCCAGGTGGCCGTGCTGCGCCACCACAACCGCCAGTACCGGGACCAACTCCAGGAACTGGTGCGCATCGCCCAGGACAACGACAAGCTCATCGAGCGTCTCCAGCAACTCACCCTGGCGTTGCTGGACACCGACGAGCTGAGGGAGGTCGTCGGCCTGCTGCGCCAGGCCCTGGCGGCCGATTTCCATGCCGAAGCGGCAGTATTGCACCTCATGGAGGTGCCAACCGCCCTGCTTGAGGAAGCAGAAACGGACGAGTTCCTGCGCATCGCCGCCCATGACGCGGCCGATCCCCCGCCCGTCGAGGTGGGCAAGATCGTCGCGCGCTGTCAACCGGTGTGCGGCAAGTTCAGCGACGAAACCCTGGAATACCTGTTTGGTGAACAGGCGGCGCCGGTGGCCAGCGCCGCCCTGCTGCCCCTGGACCTGGGGGAAAGCGGGGCCGGCGGCCTGCTGGCCATCGGCAGCCACGACCTGCGGCGTTTCCATGCCGAGATGGGCACGGCCTATCTGCGCCACATGGGCGAACTCATCGGCCGCAAGCTGCGCCCCCATCTGAGCCGGACCTGAAACCCGTGACACTGGAGGCGTGGCTGGAACGCTTCTTTGCCTATCTCCATGTCGAACGCCGCCTCTCCCCCCATACCCTGGCCGGCTACCGCCGCGACCTGGGGCGCCTGCGACGCTACTGCGCCGCCCAGGACATCGGTGCCTGGACCCAGCTGGACAACCACCATATCCGGCGCTTTGCCGCGGCCCTCCATCGCGAGGGCCTGAGTGGGCGCACCATCCAGCGCCAGCTTTCCGCGCTGCGCTGTTTTTTCGAGTTCCTGATCCGCGAACAAGTGCTGCGCCACAATCCGGCGCATGGTGTGCAGGCCCCCAAGACGGCCCGCAAGCTCCCTGCGGTGCTGGACGTGGACCAGGTCCAGCAGCTGCTGGAGATCGACGCCGACGATCCCCTGGCGCGCCGCGACCGGGCCATCATGGAGTTGTTCTATTCCTCCGGGCTGCGCCTCAGTGAACTGACGGGGCTGGACCTGGAGCACCTGGACCTTAAGGACGGCACGGTAACCGTCACCGGCAAGGGCCGCAAGACCCGCCTGGTGCCGGTGGGGCGCCACGCCCGCAGCGCCCTGCGGCGCTGGCTGGCGGTGCGTGCCAGCTTCAGCGCCGACCCCAGCCAGCGCGCCCTGTTCCTGAGCCGGCGCGGCACGCGCCTGGCGCCGGGCAGCCTGCAGCAGCGCCTGAAATACTGGGCCCGGCGCCAGGGCCTGACGTCGCCCGTCCACCCCCACCTGCTGCGCCACAGCTTCGCCAGCCACCTGCTGGAATCCAGCGGCGACCTGCGCGCGGTGCAGGAACTGCTAGGCCATGCCGACATCGCCACCACCCAGATCTACACCCATCTCGATTTCCAGCACCTGGCCCAGGTCTACGACGCCAGCCACCCACGCGCCCGGCGGCGGCGCTGATTCTTTGCCAGGAATTAGGGACGGAAGCCTTCGGTCTTACTAAGACAATTACTCATCACTCATCACTCATCACCACCCCACCGAATGCAACTCAACGTTCAGAGGGCGCCAGCGGCCATCAAGACCTGCACGCCTATCCAACCGCGTTTTGGTGTACAATTTCCGCTCCCTGCAAGAGAAGGAGTGCAAGCGTGGAACAATTCCGGGGCACCACTATATTATCGGTGCGGCGAGAGGGACAGGTCGTGCTGGGCGGCGACGGCCAGGTTTCCCTGGGCAACACCATCATGAAGGGCAACGCCCGCAAGGTGCGGCGCCTCTACAACGAGCGCGTGCTGGCGGGTTTCGCCGGCGGCACCGCAGATGCCTTCACTCTCTTCGAGCGCTTCGAGGCCAAGCTGGAGATGTACTCGGGCAATCTCACCCGCGCCGCCGTGGAGCTGGCCAAGGACTGGCGCACCGACCGCATGCTGCGGCGCCTGGAGGCGCTGCTGGCGGTGGCCGATCACACGGCCTCGCTGATCATCTCCGGCAACGGTGATGTCATCGAACCGGAGCACCAGCTCATGGCCATCGGCTCCGGCGGTCCCTACGCCCAGGCCGCCGCCCGCGCCCTGCTGGAAAACACCGAACTGGATGCCCGCGCCATCGTGGAAAAGGCCCTGGGCATCGCCGCGGATATCTGCGTCTACAGCAATCACAATGTCACCATCGAAGAACTGAAGGGGAGCCAGGATTGACCATGTCCGCCATGACACCCAGGGAAATCGTCCAGGAACTGGACAAGCACATCATCGGCCAGGACGCCGCCAAGCGCGCAGTGGGCATCGCCCTGCGCAACCGCTGGCGCCGCATGCAGGTGCCTGAGGAACTGCGCAACGAGATCAGCCCCAAGAACATTCTCATGATCGGCCCCACCGGCGTAGGCAAGACCGAAATCGCACGGCGCGTGGCGAAACTGGCCCAGGCGCCCTTCATCAAGGTGGAGGCCAGCAAGTTCACGGAAGTGGGTTATGTGGGACGCGACGTGGAATCCATCATCCGCGACCTGGTGGACATCTCCATCAAGATGACCCGCGAGCTGGAAATGGAGAAGGTGCGCCACCGCGCCGAGGAGAGCGCCGAGGACCGCATCCTGGACATCCTGCTGCCGCCGCCGCGGGATGGCGGCAGCGATGAAATGGCGGACACCCGCCAAAAATTCCGCAAGATGCTGCGTGAAGGCAAGCTGGACGACAAGGAGATCGAGGTGGAGGTGCGCCTGGCGCCGGTGGGGGTGGAGATCATGACCCCGCCGGGCATGGAGGAGATGAGCAGCCAGCTGCAGAACATGTTCCAGAACCTGGCCGGGGAGCGCACCCGCAAACGGCGCCTGCCGGTGAAGAAGGCCTTCAAGCTGCTGTGCGACGAGGAGGCCGCCAAGCTCATCAACGAGGAAGACATCAAGACCCGCGCCCTGGACAGCGTGGAGCAGAACGGCATCGTGTTCCTGGACGAGATCGACAAGATCGCGCGCCGCTCCACCGAGCACGGCGGCCCCGACGTCTCCCGCGAGGGTGTGCAGCGCGACCTGCTGCCCCTGGTGGAGGGCTGCACCGTGTCCACCAAACATGGCATGGTGAAAAGCGACCATATCCTGTTCATCGCCTCCGGCGCCTTTCACCTCAGCAAGCCCTCCGACCTGATCCCGGAACTGCAGGGGCGCCTGCCCATCCGCGTGGAACTGGAGGCGCTGACCGTGGAGGACTTCGTGCGCATCCTCACCGAGCCCGATGCCTCCCTCACCCAGCAGTACCAGGCCCTGATGGCCACCGAGGGCGTCGAGTTGGCGTTCAGCAGCGACGGCATCGCGCGCATCGCCGAAATCGCCTGGCAGGTCAACGAACGCACCGAGAACATCGGTGCCCGGCGCCTGCACACAGTGATGGAGCGGGTCATGGAGACCCTTGCCTTCGAGGCCTCCGACCTGGGCGGCAAGGCCATCACCATCGACGCCGCCTATGTCAACCAGCACCTGGACCGGCTGGTGCAGGACGAGGATCTGAGCCGGTATATTTTGTGAGGGTGGGGCTGTCTAATGAACCGCATTGGGTAAGAACGAACGACAGTGCTCCGTACGCCACAGGGTGATGCGTAATGCGTGATGAGTGATGGGGGCGGTTTCTCATTACTCATTACGCATCACTCATCACTCTCAAAGACAGGTACACTGCACTCGAACAAACAACCACCATAACCATGAACCACACACACCCATGAACACCACCACCCCCCGCCCCACCGAGATCCGCCTGCACCGCCAGTCGCGGGTGCTGGAACTGGGTTTCGACGACGGCAGCCGTTTCGAGTTGTCGTGCGAATTCCTGCGGGTCTATTCCCCCTCCGCCGAGGTGCGCGGCCACGGCGCCGGACAGGAGGTGTTGCAGACCGGCAAGGAGGACGTCAACATCGAACGCATCGAGCCGGTGGGGCAGTATGCGGTGCGGCTCTGTTTCGACGACGGCCACGACACGGGGCTGTATTCCTGGAGCCTGCTCTATGACCTGGGCCGGCGCCGCGACGAATTGTGGCAACAGTATCTGGCGCGCCTCAAGGAGGCGGGCGTGGAGCGCAAGGAGGAACAGGCATGAGCGGACCGGACAAAACCGCCACGGAGAACGAACCCCAGGAAACCACCCATTTCGGTTTCCAGCAGGTGCCCGCCCCGGAGAAGAAGCAGCGCGTGGGACGGGTCTTCGATTCGGTGGCGGAACGCTACGACATCATGAACGATGCCATGTCCTTCGGCATCCACCGCCTCTGGAAATGGCTCGCCATCCAGCTCAGCACGGTGCGCCCCGGCCAGCGGGTGCTGGACCTGGCCGCCGGCACCGGCGATCTCGCCCGGCGCCTGGCGCGCCTAGTGGGCGACGAGGGTGAGGTGGTGGCAGCGGACATCAATGCCGCCATGCTGAGACGCGGGCGCCAGCGCCTCACCGACGAGGGCGTGGTAGGCAACATCCGCTACGTGCAGGCCGATGCCGAGCGCCTGCCCTTTCCCGATGACAGCTTCGACTGCGCCACCATGGCCTTTGGCCTGCGCAACGTCACACACAAGGAGGCGGCCCTGGCATCCCTGTTCCGGGTCCTCAAGCCGGGCGGCCAGGTCCTGATCCTGGAATTCTCCAAGCCGCGCCTGCCCCTGCTGAGCAAGGCCTACGACATCTATTCCTTCAACATCCTGCCGCGCATGGGCAAGCTCATCGTGGACGATGCCGACAGTTACCGCTATCTGGCGGAGTCCATCCGCATGCATCCCGACCAGGAGACCCTGCTGGCCATGATGGAGGCGGCCGGCTTCGCGCGCTGCGAATATCTGAACTTCTCCGCCGGCATCGTCGCCCTGCACCGCGGCTACAAACTGTAAGGACAGACGGACATGACGGCGGCCGACAGTCTCAGGGACAATGTCTTCAGCGGCCTGGAGGCCGTCATCAACCGCTGCCTGCGTCTGGACCCGGAGACCTGGGCGGGACTGGAGAAACTCGGCGGCCGCCTGCTGGCGGTGGAGTTGCGCGGCCTGGAAGTCACCGTCTACATCCAGGCCGGCGCCGATGGTCTGCGCCTCAGCGGCCACAGCCAGGAGGCGCCGCACACGGTGCTCAAGGGCAGCCCCCTCACCCTGCTGCAAATGGTGCTGGG
>CAYRLE010000003.1:43941-69548 GCA_964425105.1 uncultured Gammaproteobacteria bacterium
CGCCGCACACGGTGCTCAAGGGCAGCCCCCTCACCCTGCTGCAAATGGTGCTGGGCGACGGACAAGGGCAGGGCTTTCCCGAAGAACTGGAAATCGCCGGCGACGTGGAGACGGCGCGCCGCTTCCAGTCCCTGCTGGCTGGCCTGGAGATCGACTGGGAGGAACAGCTGTCGCGCATCACCGGCGACGTGGCGGCCCATCAGGCCGGCAATGCCCTGCGCACCCTGCGAAAGTGGTGCCGCCAGGCCGGCGCCAGCCTGGAGCAGGACACAGTGGAATATCTGCGGGAGGAACAGGAACTGCTGCCCTACCGTGATGAGGTGGAGGACTTCCTCGCCGCCGTGGACACCCTGCGCGACGATGCCGAACGCCTGGCCCTGCGGGTCCAGCGCCTGCAGCAACGCCTCGCCGCGCAGAGCGCGGCACGCCGCGAAACCGACGGCGGGGAAGAGGCGTGATCCAGCCGCGCCAGGCGCTGCGCCTGCTGAACATCAACCGCATCCTGGTGAAGCACGGTCTGGACGAGATCGTCTTCGCCACCCATCTCTTCCGCCCCTTCCGCTTCCTGCTCTACCTGCTGCCCTGGAACTGGTTCCGGCGCAGCCGCGCGCCGCGCGCGGTGCGCATCCGCCGCACCCTGGAGGAGCTGGGGCCCATCTTCGTCAAGTTCGGACAGATCCTCTCCACCCGCCGCGACCTGCTGCCGGACGACATCGCCGACGAACTGGCCAAGCTGCAGGACAGCGTCAACCCCTTCCCTGGGCACATCGCCCGCGCCATGGTGGAGAAGACCCTGGGACGGCCGGTGACGGAGATGTTCGCCGCCTTCGATGAGACCCCCATCGCCTCGGCCTCCATCGCCCAGGTGCACGCCGCGCGCCTGCTGGACGGCCGCGAGGTCATCGTCAAGGTGGTGCGCCCCGGCATCGAGGCAGTGATCAAGCGCGACGTGGGCCTGCTCTATATCCTTGCCGACCTGGCGGAACACTACTGGAAGGAAGGGCGCCGCCTGCGCCCCCGCGAGGTGATCGCCGAATACGAGAAGACCATCCTCGACGAGCTGGACCTGGTGCGCGAAGCGGCCAACGCCTCCCAGCTGCGCCGCAACTTCAGCGGCTCGGAGCTGCTCTACGTGCCCGAGGTCTACTGGCCCTACACGCACCGCACCATGATGGTGATGGAGCGCATCTCCGGCATCCCGGTGAGCGACATCGATGCCCTCAAGGCGGCGGGCATCGACCTCAAGCAGCTCTCGGAACGGGGCGTGGAGATCTTCTTCACCCAGGTCTTCAGCCACAACTTCTTCCACGCCGACATGCACCCGGGCAACATCTTCGTCTCCCCCGAGGGCCAGTACATCGCCGTGGACTTCGGCATCATGGGCACCCTGAGCCCCGAGGATCAGCGCTACCTGGCGGAAAACTTCCTGGCCTTCTTCAACCGCGACTACCACCGCGTGGCGGAACTCCACATCCAGTCGGGCTGGGTGCCGACCGGCACCCGCATCGACGAATTCGAGTCCGCCATCCGCAGCGTCTGCGAACCCATTTTCGAGCGCCCGTTGAAGGACATCTCCTTCGGGCGCCTGCTGCTGCGCCTGTTCCAGACGGCGCGCCGTTTCAACATGGAAGTGCAGCCCCAGCTCATGCTGCTGCAGAAGACCCTGCTCAACATCGAGGGCCTGGGGCGCCAGCTCTATCCCGACCTGGATCTGTGGCAGACCGCCAAGCCCTTCCTGGAACGCTGGATGCAGGACCACATCGGCCCCAAGGCCTTCCTCAAGACCCTGCGCCGCACCAGCCCCGAGGTCCTGGAGAAACTGCCCCAACTGCCGCTGCTCATCAACGACGTCCTGGAACAAATGCAGCAGGGCCGCCTTGCCGTGGACATCAACCCCCAAGAACTGGCCGACATCCGCCGCGAAATCGCCCGCGGCCAACGGCGCAGCTACGGCGCCATCGTCGGCGCCGCCCTGCTGGTGAGCGCCGCCATCACCGCCGGCATGGGCGAACAGGCCGGCGCCATGGTCGGCAAGCTACCCCTGCTGAGCTGGATCCTGGCAGGTATTGCCCTGGTAACCCTCTACAATGCCCGCCCCGGGGGGCGCTGACCCCCTTTTTGAATTCGGGGGACAGTATACTTAATTCCATCTCTCTACCGCCGTGCGTCATAAAATAGATACACTGTCCCCCGAATTCAGCGCATCAGCGCGGCTTCTACGTCATCGCGTACGCCACGCCCCGCCAAGCACTCGATGAGGGTCAGGGCGAAATCCATGGCGGTGCCCGGGCCGCGCGAGGTGATCACCGTGCCGTCCACGATTACGGCCTCATTCACCACTGTGACATCCGCTAGATCCATGGCCTCCAGCACGCCGGGATAGCCGGTGGCGCGGTGCCCGGCGAGCAGGCCGGCATGGGCCAGCACCTTGGGGGCGGCGCAGATGGCCGCCGTGTAGCGGCCCGCCGCTGCCATTTGTTTGAGCAGGTCCTGGATGCGGGGATCCTGGTCCAGATGGTCGGCGCCCGGCAGGCCGCCGGGCAGCACCACCATGTCGTAGTCGCCTTCCAGGGCGGCATCCAGTGTACAGTCCGGCAGCAGCACGGTGCCGCGGCTGGCGCGCACCGGTTCCCCGTCCAGGCCTGCCGTCACCACCTCGATAGCGGCGCGGCGCAACAAGTCGATCACCGTCACTGCCTCCAGTTCCTCGCAGCCTTGGGCGAGGGGCACCAATACCTTTGCAGTCATGAGCGTTTCCTCCCTTGTCGAGATACAACCATGACCGCCATCATGGCAAAAATTAGAGGGCGGGGGAATCTCTGAATTGCGCACCGACAACAATCCTGGTGGGCGGTGCCCACCAGGACTTCCGTTTGTTCGTGAGGTGTGAGGTGTGATCGCGACACAATCCCCGCCTCACACCTCACGCCTTACTCCTCACAAAAAATAACCTCACCATTTCTGGTGGGCGGTGCCCACGCGGAACTGAATAATCACGGGAGCGGAGAATGTGGGCTAGTTTTCCGCCTGTTGCGCCAGGGGGTCGGCAGGGCGTTTGGCCAGCAGGGGCGGGCGCTGGTGGGGTTCGTAGTGCTGGGCGCGCAGCAGCAGGCGCGAGACCGGCAGGACGTCGATGCCTTCGGCCTTGAGAAGAGGCAGGGCCTGCTCCAGAAAGGCCAGGGTCTCGACATGGGGATGGCCAATGGCCAGGGCCACGCCCTGGCGCCGCGCCAGGGTGAGCAGGCGCCGGAACTGGTAGGCGATGGCGGCGGGATCGCGGTCGTGGTCCAGGAACACCTGGCGGCGCAGACTGGGGATGTGGTATTCCACGGCCACGTCCCGGGCCAAGCTGTATTTGCTGGTGTGGCTGTCTATGAAGTAGAGGGGACGATGGCGGGCGATTTCCTCCATCAGCCAGCGCATGGGCAGTTCCTGCTGGGTCAGCAGGCTGCCCATGTGATTGTTGATGCCCTGCACATGGGGCACGCTGGCCAGGTCCTCCAGGACCACGCGCACGAAATCCCGGCGTTTCATCCCCGGCCTGAGGCCGCCCTCGCCCATGGGGCGGTGGTCCAGGGCCTCCATGGGGAGATGCATCATCACCTCCTTGCGGCGGTTGTGAACCAGGGTCGCCAGCGGCTTGGCATAGGGGGTGTGGGGCAGAAAGGAATAGGTCAGTTGCGCCGGCAGCATCACGGCGCGCACCCCAGCGCCCAGCTGCTGACCCAGGTCGTCGATGATGATGGCGATGGCGGGGCGCTGCGGCTGCCCTGCCTCCGCAGCGACTACGGCCTGAACGGTGACCAGCAGCACCGCGAAAACGGCCATCAGAGAGCGCAGCATCAAGTCCTTGTTCTTTATTGTTCTTTATTATTCGTTGTTGGCTGATGGATCATGCCTGTCCCTGCACAGAGGGCCGCAAGGCGCAACCCTCAGTCCTCACAGAGACTATCCTCCCCCGGCGCCGTGATCAACAGCGCTCACTGTTTGAGGATATACAATCCCTTGAGCAGGTTGAGGGCCTCAAACAACTGATAGTCTTCTTTCAGCAGCTTGCTGACGGAATCCTCCTTGTCCTCTGCGGCGCTGTCCTCGGCCGCGGTGGCGTCTTCAGCGGCCTTGCCGTTTTCCAGATGACGCGACAAATCGGCCTCCGTGACCGGCTCAAAGCCGTTGTTCTCCACCACCGATACCTGAACCTTGGCCAGTTTGATATCGGGCACGATGCCCTCCGCCTGGATGGAGCGCCCGGAAGGCGTGTAGTAGCGCGCGGTGGTGAGCTTCAAGGCCGTGCCATCCTTCATGGGCAGCACGGTCTGCACCGAACCCTTGCCGAAGGACTTGCTGCCCATGATGATGGCGCGGTGGTGATCCTGCAGGGCACCGGCCACGATCTCCGAGGCCGAGGCGGAACCCACGTTGATGAGCACCACGATGGGGGCGTCGTGCAGCACATCGCCCGGTGTCGCCTTGAAGCGCACCTCGGAATCCGGGGCGCGGCCCTCGGTATAGACGATCAGGCCCTGCTCGATGAAGGCATCCGCCACGTCCACGGCGGCACTGAGCACGCCACCCGGGTTGTTGCGCAGATCCAGCACCAGGCCCTCCAGTTCGTCCCCGCTCTCCTTCTTCAACTTGGCAATGGCATCCAGCAGGTTGTCGGCGCTGTTGGACTGGAACTGGGTGATGCGCACATAGCCGAATCCGGGCGCCAGCAGGCGGTGCTTGACGCTGGTCACCTTGATGACGGCGCGCGTGATGGTGACCTTGAAGGGCGCATCCATGCCTTCGCGCACGATGGTGAGGGTGATATCGGTGCCCGGTTCGCCGCGCATGATGTTCACGGCCTCGCGCAGGGACAGGCCCTTCACCGGGGTATCGTCGAGGCGGATGATGAGATCGCCGGCGGCGATGCCGGCGCGCTGCGCCGGGGTATCGTCAATGGGGGCGATGACCTTGACGAAGCCATCCTCCATGCCCACCTCGATGCCCAGGCCACCGAATTGACCGGTGGTGCCCACCTGCAACTCCTTGTAGGCCTCCTCGTCCAGATAGGCGGAATGGGGGTCCAGCCCCGCCAGCATGCCACGGATGGCGTTTTCCAGCAGTTCCTTGTCCTCCACCGGCTCCACGTAGTTGGCCTTGATGTTGGCAAAGACATCGGTGAAGGTGCGCAGTTCCTTCAACGGCAGGGGGCCGATCTCAATGTGATCGCGCTCGGCAAACACGCTGCGGCCTATGGTCAGCGAGACACCCAGGATCAGGCCCAGGCTCAAAAGCAGGAAATTCCGTGTCGTTGAATTCATAGAAACTCCATTCAACCGGCTAACAACCGGTAATACATTGAAAATTACGGCTACTTTAACAGAAACATGCCGCTCATTTGAATAGCACCCGTCTCACTCCCGCCGGCACCAGCGCAGCGGGTCGGTGGGCCGGCCGTTGTGGCGGATCTCAAAATAGAGGCCGGTCCGGGAACGGCCGCCGCTGTTGCCCACCGTGGCGATGATCTCGCCAGCCGCCACCCACTCGCCGACACTTTTGTAGAGGCTCTGATTGTGGGCATAGAGGCTCATGTAGCCATTGCCGTGATCGATGATGATCAGCAGGCCGAAGCCGCGCAGCCAGTCGGCGAAGGCCACCCGGCCATGATGGATGCTGCGCACCGGCGCGCCCTCTGCGGCACGGATCATCACCCCCTGCCACTTCAGCTTGCTGTCGCGGAAGCGACGCTCGCCGTAATGGGCGCTGATGCGCCCCTTGGTCGGCCAGCCCAACTGTCCCTTGAGCGCCGCAAAGGGCTGGACATCACCCTTTTCGGGAGGTATATCGGACAAAGCTTCCTGAAGCTGATTCAGCAAGCGCGCCAGGCGGCGCTCATCCTGGATATACTGTTCCAGGCGCTGTTCCTTGGTGCGGATCTCCGCCTCCAGGCTGGCCAGCACCTGGCGCCGCTGCTGCACATGAGACTGCTTGTCCGCCATTTGCCGCTGCTGCCGTTCAGAAAGGGCCGACAGGCGCCGTGACTCGCGCCCGATGCGTTCTTCCAAGGCGGACAGTTCGTCCAGACTGCCCTGGATGGCGCCGATCTGATGCGCGCGGGCCCGGTTGAAATAGTCGTAATAGGTCAGGGCGCGGCCAATGACCGCCGGGTCCTGCTGATTGAGGATGATTTTCAACTCCCCCTGGCGCCCCATGGCATAGGCCGCCAGCACCTGACGGCGCAGTGCCTCCTTCTGCCGGGAAAGATTGTGCCGCAGGGCACTGCGCCGCTTGCGCAGGGCCAGCAGTGCCTGGCGCTGCTTGGCCAGTTCCTGGCGGGTATTGCGCAGCGCCCGGCTCAGCCTGCCGAGCTCCTTCTCCACCTGCTGCAACTGGCGGCGCAGCAGCTGCTGCTGGCCACGGCTGTCATTGAGAACACTGCGCAGCGCCTGGATCTGCTGGCGCAAGCGTTCCAGCCTGGCGGCCTTGTCGTCCCCCCCTGGCCAGGCAGCCGTGAACGGCAGGCAGACCAGCAATACCAGCAGGCACCAGCGACGACAAGGTGAATGTGCAGATGGCATGTGCAGGAGATTACCACAGCCTGCAGCACAGCAGGAGCATGTTCATGGCGGGTGATGCGTGATGGGAAACCATTTCCCTTCCCTTGCGCATCACGCATCACCCACTACTCATCACAAATTCACAACAAACTAATCAACGAGTGCCCTTCCATCTCCGGCGGTGTATCCAGGCCCAACAGATAGAGCATGGTGGGCGCCACATCGGACAGCGCGCCGCTGTCGGCCATGCGCGCCGGCCGGCCGATATAGACGAAGGGCA
Organism: uncultured Gammaproteobacteria bacterium; assembly: GCA_964425105.1. GTDB lineage: Bacteria > Pseudomonadota > Gammaproteobacteria > SZUA-140 > SZUA-140 > S012-109. The sequence goes on from CAYRLE010000003.1 coordinate 50,764, forward strand.
CGGGGTTGGCGGTGTGCGCAGTCTGGGGCTTGCCCGTCTCGCGGTCGCACATCTGTTCGGCATTGCCATGGTCGGCGGTGATCAGCAGTTCGCCACCGGCCTCCCGCACCGCCTTGCAGACCCGTCCCAGGCAACTATCGATCACCTCGATGGCCTGTACCGCAGCCTCCATCTTGCCGCTGTGCCCCACCATGTCCGGGTTGGCATAGTTGCAGATGACCACGTCGAAACGGCCCGAGGCAACGGCATCCACCAGCCTGTCGGTCACCTCCCGGGCATTCATCTCCGGCTTGAGGTCATAGGTGGCCACCTTGGGGGAAGGCACCAGGATACGCTCCTCGCCCGGGAAGGGGGTCTCTTCTCCGCCATTGAAGAAAAAGGTCACATGGGCGTATTTCTCCGTCTCGGCGATACGCAGCTGATGCAGGCCGTGGCGGGCGATGTATTCGCCAAATACGTTGTTCAGCTTGACAGCGGGGAAGGCCACGGGAATGGCGAAATCCTTGCTGTATTCGGTGAGGCTCACGAAGGCCGCGAGGCGCGGTCGCCGCCCGCGCTCGAAGCCCGTAAACTCGTCCTCGATAAAGGCGCGGGTCAACTGGCGGGCGCGGTCGGCGCGGAAGTTCATGAACACCACCACGTCGCCATCGGCCATGGCCACTGGCGCCCCACCCGGCGGCACGATAGCCGTGGGCTTGACGAATTCATCGGTCTCGCCGCGTTGGTAGGCCGCCTCCAACCCCGCCAGTGCATTCTCTGCCTGATACGCGGCCTGGCCATGGGCCAGGAGTTCGTAAGCGATCTGGGTGCGCTCCCAGCGCTGGTCGCGGTCCATGGCATAGTAACGCCCCACCAGAGAGGCGATGCGCCCCTGGCCCAAAGAGGCCAGCAGGGCCTCCATGGCGCGCAGGGACTCGGCGGCGCTCTGCGGCGGGGTATCGCGGCCATCCAGAAAGGCGTGCACATAGACCCGTGCCCCGCGCTGCGCCGCCAGGCGCACCATGGCCTTGATCTGCTCTTCGTGACTGTGCACACCACCCGGCGACAACAGTCCCATGACATGGACGGCGCGGTCCGTGGCCACGGCCTTGTCCACCGCCTCCAGCAGCACCGGGTTGCGCTGGAACTCGTCATCGGCGATGGCCTTCTCGATACGGGTGTACTCCTGATAGACCACCCGTCCGGCACCCAGGTTGAGATGGCCCACCTCGGAATTGCCCATCTGGCCGTGGGGCAGACCCACATTCTGTCCCGAGCCCTGGATCAGGGTATGGGGATGGCGTGCCCAGAATTCATCCCAGTGGGGAGTGCGGGCCGCCAGGATGGCATTGCAGCGGGGATCTTCATCGTAGCCCCAGCCGTCAAGCACGAGGAGCACCAGTGGCCGGATGGCGGGGATCTTTTTTTGCTTGTGATTCATTCGTGTTTCCTGAATTTCTTGTACCACGGCCCACAGAAAGTCTGCAGTCACTGCGGGCAGGAATGATAATCCTTTCCGGAACAAAAGTATAACGAGGACAAGGAGTGAGGAGGGGAGGATGCCAAGCTGTTATATTCTCTTGGATTGCCTCCCCCCCGCTGACGCCCTGCGGATCCTCGCAAAGGCTGGTTTTTTTCCGGCAGATCCCATAAGCTGTGCGCCTTGCGCCATCCTGGCGCCCCCCCAGTGACTCCAGGCGGGCAATTGCCCGCACATCCCCAAGGGAACGACTCGGTATGGAACAAATCGGCGCATTCATTCTCAATCACTGGCTGCTGTTTCTGGCGCTTCTGGTGGTGCTCAGCTTCCTGCTCATGAACGCGGCCCGCAGCCGGCTGTTGGGTTTCCAGGAACTCAAGGCCGCCGAGGCCGTGCAGATGATGAATCACGATGAGCCCCTGTTGCTGGACACCCGCAGCACGGAGGAATTCGCCCAGGGCCACATCCTGGGCGCCCTGAACATCCCTCATGACCAGTTGCCGGAGCGCCTCGGAGAACTGGAATCCTGCTGCGCGCGCAAGATCATCGTCTACTGCCGCACCGGACAGCGCTCGGCCGTGGCCGCCGCCCAACTCAAGAAAGCGGGCTTCGAGGCCGTCTATAAGCTGAACGGCGGCGTCCTGGCATGGCAGGGTGCAAGTCTGCCCCTCACCGGCGCCACCCACCCCGACACGACAAGCTGAGCTGATAGCAGCATCCATGCCCTCGACAGCAAGGGGGCAGCAGTGCGAGAATCATCGGCTGGATCATTCATCAATCAATTCAGGTACCGCTTCATGTCTGAACGCAATGAAAACGCCGCTGAGAAAGCCCAGGGCCAAATCAACATCCAGAAAATCTACATCAAGGACGCCTCCTTCGAGGCCCCCAATTCACCCCGGATATTTTCCGAAGAGTGGCAGCCGGAGGTCGGCGTCCAACTGCAGAACGCGGCCATAGCAGTGGGTGACTCCACCTATGAGGTGGTGCTGACAGTGACCATCACTGCCAGTCTGGGAGACAAGACGGCCTATCTGGCTGAGGTGCATCAGGCAGGGATCTTCGAAATCACCGGCGTGCCACAGGACAAGGTTCCCCACCTGCTGGGCAGCTATTGCCCCTATACCCTGTTTCCCTATCTGCGCCACGCCCTGGACGACCTGGTGGTCAAAGGTGGCTTTCCCGAATTCCTGCTCGCACCCATCAATTTCGATGCCATCTTCGAAGAACAGGTGCAACAGAAACTGCAACAGGCCGAGACCGCCCAGGACAAAGCCGCGCACTGAGGGCATTCCCCGGCGGGCCACCCTTGACCAAGATGATCGCGGCCACCCTGAAAGATACGAACATTGCAGTACTGGGGGCCGGCTCATGGGGCACCGCCCTGGCGCTGCTGCTGGCCCGCAACGGCGCCCAGGTGCGGCTCTGGGGACGTGACGTGGAACATCTCGAGAAACTGCGCCGCACCCGAGTCAACCAGCGTTACCTGCCAGACATTCCCTTTCCCGCGACACTGGAACCCAGCCCCATCCTGGAAGAAGCCCTGGCAGCCGCCCATGAAATATTGATCGCGGTACCCAGCGCCGGCTTCCGCCACACCCTGCGCTTGGCGGTCCCGCAACTGCGCAGCGATGCCGGGCTGGCCTGGGCCACCAAAGGCCTGGAGCCGGGCCGCGCCTGCCTGCTCCATGAAGTGGCGCAGGAAGAATGTGGCGGCGCCCGCCCCCTGGCCGTCATCTCCGGCCCCACCTTTGCTTCAGAAGTGGCGGCACGCCTGCCCACCGCAGTCACCGTAGCGGCCAGCAGCACGGATTATGCGCGGCGCTGGGCGGCGCTGCTCCACAACGAGCGCTTCCGCGCCTATACCTGCGCCGACATCCCCGGCGTCGAGGTGGGCGGAGCGGTGAAGAACGTGCTGGCCATCGCCGCCGGCATCGCCGATGGCCTGGGCTTCGGCGCCAATACCCGCGCGGCGCTCATCACCCGCGGCCTGGCGGAAATGACCCGCCTTGGCGTAGCCCTCGGCGGGCAGCGCGAAACCTTCGTGGGGCTGGCCGGACTGGGTGATCTGGTGCTCACCTGCACCGATGACCAGTCCCGCAACCGCCGCCTGGGACTGGCGCTGGGACGGGGGAGCACCGTGCAAGAGGCCCTGCAGGACATCGACCAGGTGGTGGAGGGGGTACAGACTGCCAGTGAAGTCAGGAACCTGGTGCAAGGCCTGGGCATCGAGATGCCCATCGTGGAACAGGTCTATCAAGTGCTGCACCGCGGACGCCTGCCGGCGGACGCCGTCAATGCCCTGCTGAGCCGGGAGCAGCGCCCGGAAACCCCCGCCTGACAATGAAGGCCATGATCCTCGCGGCGGGCCGGGGAGAGCGCATGCGGCCCCTCACCGACCACACCCCCAAGCCGTTGCTGGAAGCGGGGGGGCGACGCCTCATCGAATATCATCTCCAGGCCCTGGCCCAGGCCGGCATCTGCGAAATCGTCATCAATCACGCCCACCTGGGGCGGCAGATCGAGGATTTCCTGGGCGATGGCAGCCGCTACGGCGTGCAGATCCATTATTCCCCGGAGGACGGTCGCCCCCTGGAGACCGGCGGGGGCATCTTTCATGCCCTGCCCCTGTTGGGCCCCGAACCCTTCCTGGTGGTCAACGGCGATATCTGGAGCGACTATCCCTTCGCGCGCCTGCCGCGCCAGCCTACCGGCCTGGCCCATCTGGTACTGGTGCCCAACCCGCCGTTCCACGAAGACGGCGACTTCACTCTGGAACAGGGGCGGGTGGGCAACGGGGAAACAACACGCCTCACCTTCAGCGGCATCGCCGTCTATCACCCGCGCCTCTTCAAGGAGTGCCGCGGCGGCGCCTTTCCCCTCGCCCCCCTGTTGCGCCAGGCGGCGGATGCAGGGCAGGTGAGCGGCGAACACTTCGCCGGCCAGTGGCTGGACGTGGGCACCCCGCAAAGGCTGGCCACGCTGCGGGCAAAATTGGGGGGCAGCGTAGCGTCCACCTGATCTTTGCCCTGCGGGGACGAAATACCGCATAATCCCTCTGAATTTATCTGTAAAGGGCCTTTCATGGGAACCGAGGTCGCTACCAGCCGCTTCAACAAACAGGATTTCAAGGCCTACGAAAGGCGTCTCCAGGAAGAAACCGCCCTCCTGGGGGAATGGTTCGACAATGAACTCTTTGTGGAGGAGCACCCCATGGGAGGCTTCGAACTGGAGGCCTGGCTGGTGGACCGCCAGTACCATCCCGCCCCCCTCAACGAGCGCTTTCTCGACCTCAGCGGCGACATCCTGGTAGTGCCGGAACTGGCCAAGTTCAATGTGGAGATGAATGGCAGCCCCCTGCCCCTGAGCGACAGCGCACTGCAGGAGATGGAACAGGAACTGGCAGAAACCTGGCGCCGCTGCCAGCAGATCGCCGCCTCCCTGGAATGCCGCATGCTGATGATCGGCACCCTGCCCACGGTGCGCGACCAGGACCTCACTCTGACCAACATGTCCGGCATGGAGCGTTTCCGGGCCCTCAACGAACAGGTATTGCGGCTGCGCAAGGGCCGCCCCATCGGCCTCGATATCCAAGGTCGCCAGCACCTGCGCACCGCCCACTACGATGTCATGCTGGAGGCCGCGGCCACCTCCTTTCAGATCCACCTGCAGGTGGGCTCGCGGCTGGCCAGCCGTTTCTTCAATGCCTCCCTGATCCTCTCCGCCCCCATGGTGGCCGCCAGCGCCAACTCCCCCTACCTGTTCGGCAAGGACCTCTGGGACGAGACGCGCATCCCGCTGTTCGAGCAGGCCATCGCCGTGGGCGGCTACGACTCCCCCGAATGCGGCGCCGAGAGAAGGGTCAGCTTCGGCACCGGCTTCGTGCGCGGCAGCCTCTACGAGTGTTACCAGAAGAATCTGGCCTGTTTTCCCATCCTGCTGCCGGCGGTCATGGACGAGCCTGTGGAGACCCTCCCCCACCTGCGCCTGCACAACGGTACCATCTGGCGCTGGAACCGCCCCCTCATCGGCTTCGGCCGCGACGGCCGTCCTCACCTGCGTATCGAACACCGCGTAGTGCCCGCCGGCCCCACGGTGAGTGACAGCTTTGCCAATGCGGCCCTCTATTTCGGACTCGCCCATGCCCTGGCCACCCGCCCCACGCCGCCCGAGGACCAGATCGACTTCGCCGCGGTGCGCAGGAACTTCTACGGCGCCGCCAAGAACGGCCTGCGGGCCAAGGTCAGCTGGCTGCAGGGCAAACGCTGCACCGTCCAGGACCTGCTGCTGGAGGAGCTCCTGCCCCTGGCGCGCCAGGGCCTGGACACCCTGGGCCTCGACGGCGCCGCCAGCACCCGCTATCTGGAGATCATCGAGGCGCGGGTGCGCAGCGGCCGCAACGGCGCGGCTTGGCAGCGGGCCTATGTGGAAAAGCACCAGTGCGGCATGAGCGCCCTCACCGCCGCCTATCTGGAACGCCAGGAGAGCGGCAAACCCGTCCATGAGTGGCCGCTGTGACATGCTGACGGTACTGGAGACGCTGCCCGCCGGCCTGCTGGACTGCGAGGCCCGCTGCCTCTATGAAATACTCCCCGGCCCCACTCTGATCCACCTGGCGGGGCGCCGCAGCGAGCCCCTGTTCGTCTCCGTGCTGCTGCACGGCAATGAATACAGCGGCCTGCTGGCCCTGCAGCAGTTGCTGCGTCATTACCAGCAACGCACACTGCCGCGCGCCCTGTCCCTGTTCATCGGCAACGTGGCCGCCGCCCGCTACGGCCTGCGGCGCCTGGACCACCAGCCCGATTACAACCGCATCTGGCAGGACGACGGCACCCCAGAGCACGCCATCATGCAGCAGGTCATCCAGAGCATGGCCCAACGCCGCGTCTTCGCCAGCGTAGACATCCACAACAATACCGGCCACAACCCCCGCTACGCCTGTGTCAACCGCCTGGAACACCGTTTTCTACACCTCGCCGCCATGTTCGGGCGCACCGTGGTCTATTTCATCAAACCGGAAGGGGTGCAGTCGGCGGCCTTCGCCCGGCTGTGCCCCGCGGTAACCCTGGAATGCGGCCGCCCTGGCGAAGCGCGCGGCGTGGAACATGCCGGCCGTTTTCTGGAGGCCGCCCTCAATCTCGCCGCCCTGCCGGATCATCCCGTGGCGCGCGGCGATATCGACCTGTTCCATACCGTGGCCCAGGTCAAGATCCCCCCCGACACCAGCTTCGGCTTCGGCAACACCGCCACCGACATCCAGTTCGCGGAGGACCTGGACCGCCTCAACTTCTCCGAACTGCCACCCGCCACCTGCTTCGGACGCATCAACACAGAGCGGGCGGTGCGCCTCGAGGTGCGCGACGAGGCCGGCCGTGAAGTCAACGAGTTGTACTTCTCCTATGACAACAAGGAAATCCGCACCCGGGTGCCGCTGATGCCCTCCATGCTCACCCTCGACAGCCAGGTGATCCGCCAGGACTGCCTGTGTTACCTGATGGAACGCCTGCCCCTGGGAGAGAGGGAAGGACTGGGGACTGAGAACTGAGGGCCGAAGGCGAATGCGCCTCTTTGCCCTCTTTTCCCTTGTATCTTGTATCTTTTCTCTTGTATCTTAGACCCGTCATGCCCTCCGCCAAGGATCTCCTCGCCGACAACCAGCTGCTGCGCCACCAGCTGGAGGACTTCATGGTCCAGGCGCGCCAGAACGAGCGCAAGCTGCGCCGTTTTCAGTCGCTGGAGTTGCGCCTCATCGGCATCAATTCCCTGTGCGAACTCATGGAGACCCTGCTCTACCCCGATTACTCCACTTTCAAATGGGACATGGTGACCCTGATCCTGCTGGACCCCGAATACGAGATCCAGCGCATCCTGGAGGCGGAGAACCACAAGCTCATGGAACACCCCACGCTGATGTTCGCCACTGAGCGCAATGCCCTGGAATCCCTCTATCCCAGCTCTCTGTTCCCCATGCTGGGGCCCTACAAGGCGCGCCAGCATGCAGACATCTTCCCCAGGCGCCGCCGCCCCACCAGCGTCGCCCTGCTACCCCTGGTGCGCCACGGCCGCCTCATTGGCAGCCTCAACATCGGCAGCCTGTCCGGCAACCGCTTCGTGCGCGGGGTGCGCACTGATTTCTTCGAACACCTGGGGGCAGTGGTAGCCATCTGCCTGGAGAATGCCGTCAATCACGACCGCCTCAAGCGCCAGGGCCTCACCGACACACTGACTGCCATCAACAACCGCCGTTTCTTCGATCAGCGCCTGGCAGAGGAGATGGCTGCAGCCAAGCGCGACCGCCACACCCTGTCCTGCCTGTTGCTGGACGTGGATCACTTCAAGCAGGTCAACGACCGCTATGGTCATCAGGTGGGCGACCGGGTGCTGATGGAGGTGGCGACACTGATCCGCGCCCAGATGCGCGGCAACGACGTGCTGGCTCGCTACGGCGGCGAGGAATTCGCCGCCCTCCTGGCCCAGACCGACGACAGCGCGGCCGTGGAGGTGGCAGAGCGCATCCGCAGCAGCATCGCCGCGCGGCGTTTCGAACTGGCCGACGGCGAACCCTTCCAGGTGACCATCTCCATCGGCATCGCCACCTTCGATCCCAAGGCCGATCCCCAGTTTCTGCGCATGGAAGGGTCCTACCTCATCGGCCAGGCGGACAAGGCCCTCTACGCAGCCAAGGCAGACGGCAGAGATAGAGTGGTGAGCAGCGGCATGATGAAACTGGGCGAGATGTGGGCGGCGCAGGGCTGATTTACGCCTTCGTCGCTCTCAATAGGCGCGCAATGGTCAGCCCCTGCACCAGGATGGAGAACACCACCACCACATAGGTGGCCACCAGGATCACGTCGCGCTCCGGACCGGGGGGAATAGACAGGGCCAGGGCCACCGAGATACCGCCCCGCAGGCCGCTCCAGGTCATCACCTTGATCACGTGAGGACTGAATTTGCGGCGCAGGCGCAACAGGGTGATGGGAATGCCGACGCTGACCAGGCGTGCCAGGAGGACGATGGGGATGAGCAGCACACCGGCCACCAGATAGGCGCTGGAGAAGCTCAGCACCAGGATCTCCAAACCGATGAGCACGAACAGCACGGCATTGAGTACCTCATCCATGAGTTCCCAGAAGGTATCGAGGTGTTCCCGGCTGTGCTCCGACATGGCCAACAAGCGCCCGTGGTTGCCGATCAGCAGGCCCGCCACCACTACGGTGATGGGAGCAGAGACATGCAACGCCTCCGCCAGGGCGTAGCCGCCGGTGACCACCGCCAGGGAAATGAGGATCTCCACCGAGTAGTTGTCCACCTGCTTGAGCAGGTAATAAGCCACGCCACCCACCAGCAGGCCAAACAGAATGCCGCCGCCGGCCTCCATCAGCAGCAGTTCCAGGATGCTGGCCGCGCTGGCGCTGTGGCCCTCCACGGCGATGCTGAAAATCACCACAAAGACCACCACGCCGATGCCGTCGTTGAACAGGGATTCGCCGGTAATCTTGGTCTCCAGGCTCTTGGGGGCATTGGCGGTCTTGAGGATGCCCAGCACGGCGATGGGGTCGGTGGGTGAGATCAGGGCGCCGAACAACAGGCAGTAGATCAGCGGCAGGTCGATACCGAGACGCCCCAGCAGCCACCAACTCAGCAGCCCTACCACAAAGGTGGATATCACCACGCCCACGGTGGCCAACAGGGAGATCACCCATTTCTGGGAGGCCAGGTCATTGAGATTCACATGCAGGGCGCCGGCGAACAACAGGAAACTGAGCATGCCATGCATGAGTGCCTTGTTGAAATCCACCTGGGCGAGCATGGTCTCGGCATGCTCCGCCACACCCAGGCCCATCAGGTCGAGCCCGATGAGCCCCAGGGACATGAGCAGGGCAATGAGCATCAGGGCAATGGTGGCGGGCAGACGGATGAGGCGCTCGTTGAGATAACTGAACAGCGCGGCCAGAGAAATAAGAATGGCGATGATCTCGAACAGACCCATACTCATGCTCCGCCGCGGCGGCGTAGGCCGTGCGCCCTGGCCATCAGCAGCCGAAGGCTGGGCCGCGCGCCAGGGCCGGCAGGTCGCCGCACAGGCCCATGGCATGGCTGATGAGTTGGTTCTTGACGGGCACGGCCCGGTTTACCAGCTCCATCCCCAGATTGCGCGCCAGGCGCAGCGGCATGAAGTCCGTTCCGAATAATCGTTTGAAACCATCCATGGCGGCCATAGTAATGAGATTGTCCCCCTTGCGCCAGCGTTCATAGCGGCGCAGCACCATGGCGGAAGAGAAATCCCGCCCCCGCTGCCGCGCCCCAACAATTACTTCGGCCAGCGCCGCGGCATCCAGCAGACCCAGGTTGACCCCTTGGCCGGCCAGGGGATGAATCATATGGGCGGCATCGCCCACCAGCGCCAGGCGCTCACCCACGTAGCGCAGCGTATGCTGCAGGCGCAGAGGGAAGGCTGCGCGGGGGCCTGTCTCCAGCACCGGGCCAAGACGGTGATCGAAGGCCTCGCCCAGGGCTGCGCAGAACTCCTCTTCCGCCATGGCCAGCAGCGCCGCGGCGTGTTCGGGGGTGGTGGACCAGACGATGGAACTGCGACCGTCGCGCAGGGGCAGGAAGGCCAGCGGCCCTTGCGGCAGGAAACGCTGCCAGGCCGTGCGGCCATGGGGCAGCTGGGTGGCCACCACCGCCACCACCGCCTGCTGCTCATAGGACCAGCCGCGGGTGGCGATATCCGCCAACTCACGCACCCGGGAGGCGCCGCCATCGGCACCCACCAGCAGGGCGGTCTGCAGTTCGGCGCCGTCACTGAGCTGCAGGCGCAGCCCGTCGGCCGAATGCTGAAAATTTTCGATGGCGGCAGGACAGATCAGTTCCAGATTGGCGGCGTCGTCCATCCCCTCCAGCAGAGCGGCCTGAATGACGCGGTTCTCGATGATATGGCCCAGGCGCGGCGTGCCCAGGTCGGCGCTGTCGAAATGGATCTCGCCGCGGCCGCCGGCATCCCAGACATGCATCTCCAGAAAGGGGCTGACGCCGCGCGTCGCCATCCCCGGCCACACGTCCAGGGCACGAAAGATTCGTTCCGAGGCGGCGCTGATGGCGGAGACCCGCAGGTCCACGCTGTCCGCCGGCCAGCTGCGTCGCGGGCGGCGCGCCTCCACGACGGCGATGCGCAGGCCGCTGTCGCGCAAGGCACAGGCCAGGGTGGCTCCCACCATGCCGGCTCCCACGATGACCATGTCATAGCGCGCCGCCACGAGCTATTCCCCCAGACCCAGGCCGCGCGCCAAGCGGGGCTGGCGGCCGGCAAGCCCCATGAACTGGCGCATCAGCAGACGCCTCAGCGGCGGCAGGCACTCCAGCGCCGTCAGCCCCAGGTTGCGGGCCAGCACCACGGGCGGCAGCTTATTGGTAAAGAGCCGCACCAGGCCATCGGTGAAGGCGATCACCCGCCGCTGGTCGTCGCGCCGCCACTGATGATAGCGCGCCAGGGTCGCAGCATCGCCGATATCGCCGCCACGGGCCTGCGCCTCCCAAAGCACCTCGGCCAGCACGGCCACATCGCGGATGCCGAGATTGAAACCCTGGCCGGCGATGGGATGCAGGGTATGGGCGGCATTGCCGATGAGCGCCAGGCGCGCCCGGCCAGGGTCGCCGGCACGTATCAGGGTAAGGGGATAGACCTGACGCTGCCCCACCTTGCGCAGTTCACCCAGGCGGCGCCCAAAGCGCTGCCGGAGGCGCGCCAGGAAGGCCTCGTCGTCCAACGCCAGCAATTCCTCCTCGGCGCCGCGGCGCACCGTCCACACCAATGAACAGCGGTTGCCCGCCATGGGCAGCATGGCCAGCGGCCCGCTGTCGGTGAAGCGCTCGTAGGCCACATGTTGATGGCTGCGGCCCGGGGTGACATTGGCGATCAGGGCGCTCTGGCCATAGTCCCAGTGGCGCGTGGGCACGGCGGCCAGGCGCCGCACCAGGGATCGGCCGCCGTCGGCGCCCACCACCAGGCGCGCGCGCAGGCTGCGCCGCTGGCCATCGCGCTCGACAGTGGCGATCACTGTCTCTGCATCAAACTCCAGCGCCTCGAGACGCGCCGGACAAAGCAAATCCAGGCCGGGCTGCGCCGCCAGACACTCGGCGAAGAGTTGTCCCAGTTCACGGTTCTCCACGACATAGCCCAGCGCCTCCAGGCCATACTCGGCGGCGCGCATGCGGGTGATGCCGAAGTGGCCACGGTCGGAGACGTGGATGGTGCGGATGGGGGTCACGGCATCGCGCAGGGCATCCCACAAGCCCATGGCGGAAAAGATGCAGCGCGAGCCGTAGGCCAGGGCAATGCTGCGGTCGTCGTAGCTGGGCTGGTGGGCGGCGCACAGGGGCACCGCTTCCACCACGGCGATGCGCAGGCCGCTGCCCGCCAGGGCACAGGCGAGACTGGCGCCCACCATGCCGCCACCGATGATTAATAGATCATAGTCGTTGGTTTCGCTCATGCTCGTTTGGCAGGCCCCGTGTACCAGCCTCCTTTGCTAGATAGTGATGCGTGATGAGTGATGCGTAACGAGTGAGATGTGGGACATTAATGACCCTGCCCCAGAGAATGCCGGCTTGCAGTCGGCGCGCGGACTGCCCGCTGTAACCCGGCAATTCCAGTCAATCTGCCTCTCATTACACATCACCCACCTTTAATACACACAAAACCCTACCACATTCCGCCACGCCATTGGGCTTGCCAACCATCACCCACCCATCAGCGCCTCGATCCCAGCCACCGTCCTGGGGACGTCCTTGCTGAGAATATCGCAGCCCTGGCGCGTGATCAGCACGTCGTCTTCTATGCGCACGCCGATGTTCCACCATTTCTTCGCCACCCCGCGGCTGCCGGCGGGGATGTAGAGCCCCGGTTCCACGGTCATCACCATGCCCGCTTCCAGCAGGCGCCAGACGCCGCCCACCTTGTAATCGCCCACATCATGGACGTCCATGCCCAGCCAGTGGCCGGTGCGGTGCATGAAGAAGCGCTTGCAGGCCTCCTTCTTGAGCAGGGTGCGCAGATCGCCGCGCAGCAGGCCCAGGTCCCGCAGGCCGCGGGTCAGTACGCGCAGCGCGGCATGGTGGGGATCCTGCCAGTGGTTGCCGGGCACGATCTTGGCGATGGCCGCCTCCTGGGCGGCCAGCACCAGTTCATAGATATCCCGCTGGGCGGGACTGAAACAGCCGTTGACGGGAAAGGTGCGGGTGATGTCGGCGGCATAGTTGTCGAGCTCGGCACCGGCGTCGATGAGCACCAGATCGCCGTCTTTCAGTTCGGCGTCATTGGCGGTGTAATGGAGCACACAGCCGTTGGCACCGCCGCCGACGATGGGCGGGTAGGCGGTACTGCGGCAACCGTGGCGCATGAAGGTGGCGATCAACTCCGCCTCCAGGTGGTATTCATAGAGGCCGGGACGGCAGCACTGCATGGCGCGGATGTGGGCAGCGGCACTGATCTTGGCGGCGCGGCGCATGAGAGAGATTTCCCGGCGGCTCTTGAAGAGGCGCATTTCATGGAGCAGGTGGTCCAGGGAGACGATCTCCCCCGGCGCCTGGACGCCGGCGCGCGACTTCTGGCGAATCTGCTTGAGCCATTCGGGAATCTTGTGGTCGTACTCCGGACAGCTGCCGATGGTATAGAACACCTTTTCCCGGTTTTCCATGAGGCCCGGCAGGATGTCGTCGATGTCGCCGATGGGAAAGGCATCGTCGGCACCATACTCGCCGCGCGCCCCCTCCTGACCGGCGCGGCTACCGGTCCAGATCTCCAGTTTGGGGTCCCGCTCCTGGCAAAAGAGAATGTACTCCCCCTGGCTGCGCCCCGGCAGCAGCACCAGCAACGCATGGGGTTCGGGAAAGCCGGTGAGATAGAAGAAGTCGCTGTCAGGGCGGTAGGGATATTCCACGTCGCGGTTGCGCAGCTGCACCGGCGCCGTGGGCAGGATGGCGATACTGTCGCGGCCCATCATCTGCATCAGGCGGCGCCGCCTCCTGGCAAATTCCTTCATCATGTCGCCCACCGCCCCTCGTTGCCCGCACGGCGCTGTTTCAATGCAGCACCCGGTCGTCACTGCCTTGTTCCTCCTGGCGCTCCGCCTGGAGTTCTTCATAGACCAGCATGGCACCCACCCGCACATATTCCATTACTTCCATGAAGGAGGACTCGTCCAACTCACTGTCTTCCTCCTCATGATAGGCGCGGGTGATCTCGGTGAAATCCTTGATGATCTCCTGGACGGCGGGCGGGGTCTGACGATAGCTCTCCACCCCGCCCACGCCGAGCCCGAACAGGAACCCCTTGCACCAGTCCGCCAGGGCCTCGGTGCGCATGGCCAGTGGCTGTTCATCATCGGGCAGCAGCAGGCGCAGAGCGAACTCCGGATTTTCCAGCTGTTCCACCGTCTCCCTATAGAGGCGCTGCAGTACGGCCTCGCTTTCCGATACCTCCCGCCCAGGCAACGGCTCACTTTCTGGAAGAGTGCCGTCGACTGGGGGGGCGGCAGGCGCATCCAACTCCTCGCTGCGCATCAGGCGCACCCAGGTCTCCTGGTTCACGCCACTGCCGGCACACCACAGCCCGCACAACAGACCGTGACATTCAGCACTTTCATGAACGATGCCAAGATTCTTGAAGGCCGTATTGACCTCAGAAAATTCCATGACGACTCATCTCTTTAACCTGTTCGTGATTTATACAAAGACGTGTTATGGTCCAGAATCAACGCATTGCAATTGTCCCGCAGCGAGGGGGCAGCTTAAGGAGCCTCTGAATAATTCATGAATCGGCGCATTCCAATGCATCGATAATTTTTAACACATCGAATCAGTAACATAACTCCTTGCAAAGAGAAACACAAACCCAATGGCCGGGGGCGCCAGCGCTGCGGCCATTGACCAGCAAAAGCCGGCGCTCTATAGTTGAAGAATGAACGGCAATCACACCGATGACACCCTGCAGCTGGACCTTGGGCGCTTTAGCGCCGACATCGAGGAACTGCTGGTGTTGTGTGAAAAACTGCAGGCGGAAAACAGCCGTCTGCGCACGCTGAATGCCAGGCTGCAGGCGGAGAAGGTCCAGCTGGCAAAAAGGAACCAGCTGTCACTGGACAAGATCGAGAGCATGATCAATCGTCTCAAGAGCCTGGAGGTGGAATTATGAGCACACAGGCTATACGGCCGGTGACCATCCAGATCCTGGACAAGGAATATCGCGTCTCCTGCAGCGCCGAGGAACGCAAGGCCTTGCTGGAAGCCGCCCAATATCTGAATCACAAGATGAAGGAAGTACGCGACACCGGCAAGGTCATCGGCATGGACCGCATCGCCATCATGGCAGCCCTGAACATCGCCCATGATCTGCTGCACTGCCAGGCACGCCTCACAGACCATGAGCAACAGATGACCCCGCAATTGCTTGCAGTCCAGGAGAAGGTCAGGGAGATTCTCGACAAGAGCAGACAACTGGAATTGTAGGAGCCTGCAAGGCAGACTTCTGAAGAACTGAAGAACTACGGTATTGGGCATCCCCTGCGGCGCCCGTTTGTGAACCGGAAAAAACTCTTGAGCCTAATTTGCTGCCCAGGGGACAGAGAGTTGATATTCTTGTGCATGTCCGCCACGAGCGGAAAGCCTGCGATATCACCATTGTTCCCACCTGAACCTCTGGTTCAAGGGCGAAAGTTCACGACGGCGAGTGCGGAGGATGCCCTTCTTATTGTCCAGCGATAGGTGCGCGCCAATGTGGCGCACTTTCCAATCCCCCAGCTTCTCGCTGGCCGCGGTCCTGCCCAGTGCCACATGGCTTACCCGCCACCCACGGCAGCCGCCCATCGCCCCTGCACGCCCCTTGCAGCCATGAAGGGACGCACTGAACTACGGCGCCTGATGCGCGCCCGGCGCCGCCAACTGAGCACCGCAGAACGCCACAGCGCCGCCCTGAAGACAGCCCGCCTGCTGACCAACTCGCCACTGCTGCGCAACAGCCGGCGCATCGCCTGCTATTTCCCCTGCAACGGAGAGATGGATCTCACACCGGTGATGCAGCGCATCTGGGCCATGGGCAAGCACTGTTACCTGCCGGTGCTCGACGAACTGGGCAGTGGCCGCCTGTGGTTCGCCCACTACCGTGCGGGCGACCCCCTGTGGCTCAACCGCTTCGGCATCCCCGAACCGCGCCACCCCCACCACTGGCTGGTGAAACCCTGGCAGCTGGACCTGGTGCTGGCACCCCTGCTTGCCTTCGATCCGCAAGGCAATCGCCTGGGCATGGGCGGCGGCCATTACGACCGCACCCTGGCCTTCCTGCAGCGCCGCCGCTGCTGGCACAGACCCCGCTTCTATGGCGTGGCCTATGAATTCCAGAAGGTTGACTGCCTCGACCAGCAGCCCTGGGACATCCCGCTGCATGGCATCATCACCGAGCAACACATCTACAGGATATCCCCATGAACTACTGGCTCTTGAAATCGGAACCCTCGGCGTTCAGCATCGACGACCTGCGGCAGGCGCGGGACGGCCGCGATCACTGGGACGGCGTACGCAACTATCAGGCGCGTAATTTCATCCGTGCCATGCAACAAGGTGACCAAGCCTTCTTCTATCACTCCAACTGCCCTCAGCCCGGCATTGTCGGCATCGTGGAGATCTGCCGTGCCGCCTATCCCGACTTCACGGCCCTTGACCCCGACAGCCCTTATTACGATCCCAAGAGCGACCCTGACAATCCCCGCTGGTATATGATGGACGTCCGTTACCGACGCAAGTTCCCGCATCTCATCGGGCTCGCGGAATTGAAACAACACGACGCGCTGCAGGCACTACCCCTGGTGCGGCGCGGCAACCGCCTCTCCATCATGCCGGTCGGCAAGATGGAATGGCATTACATCCTGCAACTGGCAGATCAGTAAGCCGCTCATTGCCTCACCCCCATCAGCGCAGTCATGCGGCAGTGCCCACACAACAAAAACCCTGCATTTCTTTTCTCAGCATACGACTGCGCCTTGCCTGCCTCTGCCTCACCCCGCCCCCTGGCGCCCCTGCCTCAGAGACTCCTCTTCCAAGCACTCAATGTACGTTTTCGCACTTTATTTACAGCACTTCTGCAACCCTGCATCAATTTTCCCCAAGCATCGATACCACACTATCACCGTGCGCAAAAAAGATTGAGCCTGTATTGCCAGGCACTGCTTTTCGTCGACCCCAAGCATTGCTATTCAAGAATAAAAAACGATCGTCGATACCCTTTCTCGAACATAAATTTTTTTTCGCAAAGACTGGCATTATGTGGAAAGATGTTTATACTTAACTGCGTTTAACACTTGGAGGACATACAATGGCCACAAAAAAATCTGTCGCCAAAAAGAGAGTAGTCAGCAAGAAGAAGGCTGCTACCAAGAAGAAAGCAACCGCCAAGAAAAAGACAGTAACAAAGAAAAAGGTTGCCACTAAAAAGAAAGCCGCTGCCAAGAAGAAAACGGCAGTAAAGAAAAAAGCAGCCACCAAGAAGAAAGCAGCAGCAAAGAAAAAAGTAGCCACCAAGAAGAGAGCAGCAACCAAAAAGAAGACTGCAGCAAAGAAAAAAGCAGCGACCAAGAAGAAGGCCGCCGCCAAAAAGAAGTAACAGGGCGTGACGCAGTAATGCCCCTGAAATGTAAAAAGGCCCGCTTAGGCGGGCCTTTTTACATGGTGGCGCCGAGAAATTCCCTCAGCAGACAGCCCCCAGAAACAGTTTGTAGGCGGGATTGCCCGTCTCCTCCCAGTAATCGTACTTCAGCGTATCCAGAAAGGATTGCAACTCTCTCTTGTCCGCGTCCGGCACCTGGACCCCTACCAGAACCCGGCCATAGGCAGCACCATGGTTGCGATAGTGGAAGAGGCTGATATTCCAGCGCTGACCGATGCAACTCAGAAAATCCAGCAGGGCACCGGGCCGCTCGGGAAACTCGAAGCGATAGAGAGTCTCATCCAGCACATGGGCGGCACGGCCGCCCACCATGTAACGCACATGGAGCTTGGCCATCTCATTGTCCGTCAAATCGACGACCGGATAATCACGCTTGCGCAACTGGGCAATGAGTTCGTTTTTCTCCTCGGCTCCGCGGTTGAGCTGGATACCGGCAAACACATGAGCCTGCTTGGGATCGGCATAACGGTAATTGAATTCCGTGACACCCCGTTTGCCGAGGATACGGCAGAATTTCAGAAAACTGCCCGGCCGCTCGGGGATGGTCACCGCCAGCAGGGCCTCGCGGCGCTCACCCACTTCGGCACGCTCCGCGACATGGCGCAGGCGGTCGAAATTGACATTGGCGCCGCTGTTGATGGCCACCAGGCGCCTGCCGCGCAGCTTCTGGCGCTGCACGTATTTTTTGAGCCCCGCCACCGCCAGCGCACCGGCCGGTTCGGCGATGGTGCGGGTATCATCGAAGATGTCCTTGATAGCGGCACAGATCTCATCGGTGCTCACCAGGATCACGCTGTCCACGCAGTCGCGGGCGATGCGGAAGGGTTCCTTGCCCACCTGGCGCACCGCCACACCATCGGCGAAGATTCCCACTTGGTCCAGCACCACGCGGCGCTTCTTTTGCAGAGCGGCGTGGAGACAGGGGGCATCCTTGGGCTCGACCCCGATGATCTTGATGCGCGGATAGAGGGCCTTGACATAGGCAGCGATGCCCGCCACCAGGCCGCCGCCGCCCACCGGCACGAAGATGGCATACAGGTCTTCGGCGCAGTACTGGAGAATCTCCGCGGCGATGGTCCCCTGACCGGCGATCACATCGGGATCGTCATAGGGATGGATAAAGGTCATCTGCTGCTCACGGCCCAAGGCCTGGGCCTGTTCACAGGCCTCGTCGTAGGTGTCGCCGTGCAATATCACTCGACCACCCAGACGGCGCACCGCCTCCACCTTGATAGCGGGCGTGGTCTGGGGCATGACGATGAGCGACTTGATGCCCAGCTTGCGGGCCGCCAGGGCCACGCCTTGGGCGTGGTTGCCGGCGGAGGCCGCGATCACACCGCGCTCACGGGCGGCCGGCCGCAGATGCACCATCTTGTTGTAGGCGCCACGCAGCTTGAAGGAAAACACCGGCTGCAGGTCCTCGCGCTTGAGCAGCACCTCGTTGCCGAGACGGCCAGACAAGGTTTCCATACGCTCCAACGGCGTCTTCCGGGCCACGTCATAGACCCGCGCCTTGAGTATTCTGTTCAGATAATGATTACGCATACGACTGTGGGCTCCTCACTCCTCACTCCTCACTCCTCACTCCTCACTCCTCACAGAATCACATTA
>CAYRLE010000004.1:0-20407 GCA_964425105.1 uncultured Gammaproteobacteria bacterium
TGAGGGGTGAGGGGTGAGGGGTGAGGGGTGAGGGGTGAGGGGTGAGGGGTGAGGGGTGAGGGTTAGACAGCCCGGTAGGATAGGCGTTGCCCAGCCTACCATATTGGGCGCCTCAGCCACCCCATGATGCCGGCAAATCCCAGCCAGAGGGCCAGCAGCAGGGGGTTCAGGGCGCCGTTGCCGCCGCTGCTGGGGGTGAAGGCGGGCGGGGTGACGGTGGTGGTCTCACTGGCGCTGTTGTCGCTGCCATCGCTGTCGCTGAGCAGGGCGGTCACAGTGGCCGTGTTTTGGAATTCTCCGGCGCCGCGGGGTTTGATCACCAGGGCGATGCTGGCGCCGCCGGCAGCGGCCAGTCGCCCCAGCTGGCAGTGGATGGTGTTGTAGTTGCGGCTGCAGCTGCCCTGGGATGATGTGACGGACACCAGGTCGGTGTCCTGGGGGATGTCGTAGCTGAAGATCACGCCCTCGGCCGTGGTGTTGCCCAGATTGCTGACTTGTGCGGTATAGGTGATCTCTTCGCCCTGGTCGATGGGATCGGTATCGTCGCTGAGGGAGACGGAGAGGTTGCCGCTGGCGTCATCGATGCGGGCGATGAAGCTGTCGCTGGCGATGACGGTGGCATCACCGGTGTCGTTGCGGTGGCTGGACTGGACGGCGTCGCTGCTGAGGGGCAGGTCGACCGAGAAGCTGTAGCCGGTGAAATAGGCCTGTCCTGAAGCGCCCAGGGCCAGGGCGCTGCCGTAGTCGTTGTGCTGGCCGCCGAACAGGCTGGCATGGCGCAGCGTCGAGGCATCGGCATTGAACTTAGCCAGAAAGGCCTCTGAATTGTAGACGATGACGGCATTGTCCTGGCGTTGGGGCGGGGGGCTGGCAAAGGGATCGCGAGTGGGAAAGTCCCTTGAGAAGGTGCTGCCGGTGACATAGATCTCGCCACTGGCGTCCAGTGCCAGGTCCGTGATGGTATCGCCGGAGCCGCCGCCCAGGTAGGTGAAGAAGTCCAGGGCGCCACCGGCGGCATCGAGGCGTGCCACATAGCCGTCGTAGCTGCCGGCGATGGTGCCTTGATAGGCGCCACTGAAGGGGGCGCCAGGAAAGGCTGCGGAGCGGGTCTCGCCCGCCACGTAGGCCCGGCCTGCGCTGTCCACGGCGATGGCGTTGCCGTAGTCGTAGCGTTCGCCCCCCAGGTAGGTGGCGTAGGCCAGGGTGTTGCCCGCTGGGTCCAGCTTGGCCACGAAGGCATCGAAGGTGGTGATGGTGCTGCTGTTGCCGTCGCCGTCGTCATCCACCAGTCCGTCGCAGAGGCCGCTGGCGCCGCAGCTGGTGTCCAGGGCACCGGCACTGACGGGGAAGTCCTGGGAGGAGGTATAGCCGGTGACATAGGCGCTGCCGGCGGCGTCCACGGCAATGTCCCGCGCCACGTCGCTGGCGCTGCCCCCCAGGTAGGTGGCATAGACCAGGGCCGATCCCGCAGGATTCAGTTTCGCCACGAAGACATCCTGGTGACCGGAAAAAGTGGCGGCGAAGGGATTCACGGTGGGGAAGTCGCTGGAGGCGGTGCTGCCGGTGACATAGGCGTTGCCGGCACCATCCAGGGCCAGAGCATGGGCGAAGTCGTCGCCATCGCCACCCAGGTAGGTGGAATAGATCAGCGCGGCGCCGTCGGCGGCGAGGCGGGTGATAACGGCCTCCGTGCCCTCGTCGCAGATGCCGTCGCCGCCCGGCGTGGGCAGGACATCGCTGCAGGCGCTGTCGAAGGCGCCGGCGGTGACCGGATAGTCGGTGGCCTGGGTGTAGCCGCTGACATAGACCTCGCCGGCCGTGTTGACGGCCAAGTCGGTGGCCTGGTCGGCGCGGCTGCCGCCCAGGTAGGTGGTGTAGATCACGCTGCCGTCGGGGGCCAGCTTGGTGACGAAGATGTCGGACTTCCTTACCGTGGCGCCGATGTCTGCGAGGGTCTCGCTGTTGCAGTCGCCGTCGCTGCCGCAGCTGCTGTCGAAGGCGGCGCCGCTGGCCAGGTCGGCGGAGTCGGTGCTGCCGGCGAGGTAGATGTTGCCGCTGGCGTCCACCGCCAGGGCCGTTGTCCGTTCGTCGGCGGCGCCGCCCAGATAGGAGGCATAGACCAGCACCGGATCGATGATCAGCGGCCGCTGGCGGTCATAGGCGGCCAGGCGGAAGCCCACTTCGCCCTTGCCGTTGACGTGATAGCCGCCTGCCACTGCCTGCGTGCTGTCCGCCAACTCCTGATAGATATGCGGCGGGGGCTGGACCAGCTGCCGATCGCCCACCTGCAGTAGCAATTCGCCGCGTTCGTTGACGGCAATGTGGTCGGCGCCCTCGAAGGCCAGGCGGATGAGGCCGGGGTCCGCCTGGGGCGCAATCACGAAGTCGTATTCCAGGCGCCCCTCGCGGCCGTAGTAGACCAGGTCGATGCCAGGGTAGAGCTGGCGGTAGCGCAGTTCGCCATAGGTGGGGACGTCGGTGTGCCAGGCGGCCGGGTCGTCGCCGAGCAGGTAGTGATGGCGCGTGGCCAGGGGACGGTGCGGCGCGGGGCGGGCGTCTTGCCGGGCGCCCAGGGGGCGGATGGCCAGCTGTTGGCCGCGCAGGCTCAGTCGCGCGCCCGCCGCGCTGAAGCGAATGTCGTAGTCGGCGCCCCGGGCCCGGAAGGGCGCCCGTTCCCGGTCCTGTGCCGGATTCTGTTCGAAGATCAGCGCCTGGGGCAGGGGGCGCATGCCGGGCAAGGCGGGAGGCGCCTGGAGGGTGGCCTGGATGTGGCCGAGGCCGGTAATGGCGACCAGTGCGCTCAGGGCCACCATGAAGGTGCCCCAGCGCGCCGTGTGATGTGACTTGTCGTGGTCCATGGCCTCTCCTCCCCCTGTCCAGGATTCTACAATGGCCACTGCGAGCCTGTCCAAGGCGCTGCGTCAGTCCAGCAGCGGGCGCAGGCGGCGGGTCAGTTTGCGCAGCGGCGGTGTTGCCGCCGCCCCGGCACCGCTGCGCAGCAGCCGTTCCAGGTCCTGCGCCTCGTCGATATCTTCCAGGGGCGCCAGTTCTTGCCAGCGCAGATCGCTCTGGCGGAAGCGCTCACGGGTACTCGCGAGCACCCCTGTCCCGCCCCAGGGAACGTCCTTGAACAGCGCGGCCCGGGGGCGGCGCAGGCCGATGAGCACATAACCGCCGTCCGCGGCGGGGATCAGCACGCCATCGTTGCCCCGGCGCAGTGTCTCCAGTGCCTCTTCGAGGTGTGCCGGCGTGAGGTAGGGGCAATCGCTGCCGATGAGGATGGCCAGGGCGCTGCGGCGCAGGGCGGCCGCCAGGGCATGGTGCATGCGCTGCCCCAGGTCGGTGCCCTGCTGGCGGTGCAGGCTCAGGCGCTGGCGCAGGCGGCAGTGCTGGAAAAAGGGGTGGCCACAGCCTGGGGCGCACCACAGCTGTGTCATCCAGGGGCCATCGCCCAGGGTGCTGATGCTGTGCTGCACCAGTTGGCGGTGAATCTGCGCCGCCCGTTCCGGTCCCAGATGGCTGGCGAGGCGCGTCTTGACCCGGCCGGGCTGGGGGGCCTTGGCGAATATCAGCAGGGCGGCGGAGGCGCGCATGCTCAGCGTCGGTCGTAGCGCCGGGCCAAGTGCGCGGGATCGGCGCCGAGGAAATAGGCCAGCCGCAGGCGCCACATCAAGAGGATGGTATTCAGGATACCGTTCTGTTCCCAGCGCCGGCTGGAGGTGATGACTTGTTGCCTCAGGCAGAGGGGGGGGGAGAGGCGCTTGAGGCGCTTGCTGAGGGCGATGTCTTCCATCAGATCGATGGCGGGAAAACCGCCGATCTTCTCGAAAGCGCTGCGCCTGACGAAGATGGCCTGGTCGCCGGTGGCGATGCCGCCGAGGCGCGAGCGCAGGTTCATCATGGCCTCCACCAGGCGCAGGGGGCGTTGCCGGCCGGCCAGGCGTACATCGAAGCGTCCCCAGCAGCGGGGGCTGCGATCGAGGGCCGTGATGATGATGCGGTCTACGGTCGGGGGCAGCATGGTGTCGGCGTGGAGGAAGAGCAGGATGTCGCCGCTTGCCGCGCGTGCGCCGGCATTCATTTGGCGGGCGCGGCCGGCTGCGCAGTGAATTACCCCGTCGGCGAGGTCCGCAGCGAGGGCCGGACCGTCGTCGCTGCTGCCACCGTCGGCGACGATCACCTCGTGACCTGCCTGGCGCAACAGCTGCAAGGCGCGCAGAGCAGACCTGATGATGGTGGCCTCGTTGAGAATGGGGACGATGACGGAGATTTTCGTCATGGCCTGGGAGGGCATGGCATGCCCTTGCCAAGAGGAGCAGCATTGAGCCGGCGCTTGTGGGGTGATCTGAAGGTGGTTTTGTTATTAATCATCTTATGTATCTGTTAAACTTGATATATCAGCATTAGCTGTCGTGCTTCAATTCCCATGGGCCATCTGGATCGGACATCCCCGACAACCTGCCTCATCATTTATGATCAGCCCTTCTCTCAAACGCATGTTTTCCTGCTTTCTGCCGCTGGCAGCCATCGCCTCGGCGCTGGCATCCCCCTCGCAGGCGGCGGATTTCGTGGCGGGCGAATTGATCGTCAAGTACCGGGCCGGAGATGTGACGGCCGTGCGCTCGAGCTTGTCGCCCGCCGCCGCGTTGGATCCTCTGGCGCCCGGCATCGCCCGAGTCGTGCTGCCGCCGGGCCAGTCGCTGACAGCGGCCATGAAACGCTTCGCGGCAGACCCCCATATCCTGCAAGTGCAGCCTAACTATATCAAACACACCCAACTGGTTCCCGACGACAGTGATTTTTCCTATCAGTGGGGGATGCAGAACAGTGGCCAGGAGGTGCTCACGAGCAGCGCTCAGCGGGTGGCGGGCAGGGCCGGCGCCGATGTCAGCGCCGTCTCCGCCTGGAATGTAAGCACCGGCGATCGCGGCGTGGTGATCGCCATCATCGATACCGGCGTGGAACTGACCCATCCCGAGCTGTCCGCCAATCTCTGGACCAATCCAGGGGAGGCGCCCAACAACGGCGTGGATGACGACGGCAATGGTTATATCGACGATGTCCACGGCTGGGACTGGGCCGATGGCGACAATACGCCGGCCGACGGCAATGGTCATGGTACCCATATCGCCGGTATCATCGCAGCCCGCGGCAACAATCGGATGCAGATCGCCGGCCTCAACTGGCAGGTGTCCCTGATGGTGCTGCGTGCCTTCGATAGCCAGGGGGTTTCCTCGACTGCCCATGTCGTGCGTGCAATTCGCTATGCTGTGGACAATGGCGCGCGGATCATCAATGCCAGCTATGGTGCCCTGGGGGGCGCGAGCCCAGTGGCGCCGGGTTTCGATGCCCGCGAATTTGAGGCCTATCGCTACGCGGCAGACCGGGGGGTGCTGGTGATTGCCGCGGCCTGCAATGAAGCCATCAACAATGACGGTCTCCGGGCCTGTGTCCCGGCCAGCTATGACTTGCCCAATATCGTGGCTGTGGCGGCCACCGACCAGAACGACAGGCTGGCGGGCTTTTCCAGCTGGGGAGAAAAGACCGTAGACTTGGCGGCACCCGGGGTCAATATTGCCACCACACCCTGGCGCACCAAGGCCGCGGATGTGGTGGCCGTGGTGGATGGCACCTCCATTGCCTCTTCCTTCGTCAGCGGCGGCGCGGCATTACTGCTGGCCCGTGGCGATGAGTTGGGGTTGGCGCTTTCTGCAACCAGGCTGCGGGGAATCCTCATGGATCATGTGGATCAGCTGCCCGCTACGCTGGGGGGGCGGGTTGGCAGCGGGGGGCGGCTCAATATTGCCAAGGCGCTGGCGGCACTGGACGCGCTCGCCACCACGCAGGAGGTTGCCCCACCGTCTTCCGCGCAGTCTTCCGCAGACAGCAACAGTGGAAACGGTGGCCCCAGGACGAGTTCCACAGGCGGCGGCGGGGGTGCGCTGTTATGGTTGCTGATTCTGTATGGCTGGCGCTTGTGGTGCCCTCCCTTGCCTTCTTTTCGGCCTTTCGCGTCCTCCCGCTGACGGCATTCCGATGCAGATTACGGCCTGAATTGGTGCTTCAGGACTGTTTCCGTGTTTCATTGAGGGGCGCCGCTGCTGTACCCCGCCTTTGCTGCGCGTTATAGGTGCGCCCGCTTCTGTCTGAGCACTAAAATAGTGCGCCAATGGCGCGCAATGCGCTTGTTTGGTGCGCTCCGTCGGCAGCTGTGTTTTTATCTTGTTGATTTTTATTGGTTATTATTTTGGTGCGCTTTTTGCTTACGTTTTGACCTTTCCTAAGCTAAGAAATTTCAAAGAAGTGGGAGTGAGGTCATGGAAATACTGAAGTCAGGCAGTGATGTCTTGTTTGTCTTGTTGGGCGCCATCATGGTGCTGGCCATGCACGCCGGTTTTGCCTTTCTGGAAGTCGGCACCGTGCGGCGGAAGAATCAGGTCAATGCACTGGTGAAGATCCTCAGCGATTTTTCCATTTCCACCATCGCCTATTTCTTCATCGGCTACGGGGTGGCCTATGGCATGGGCTTCATGCAGGGCGCGGAGGCCCTGACGGAGCGCAATGGCTATGAGCTGGTGAAGTTCTTTTTTCTGCTCACTTTCGCCGCCGCCATTCCCGCCATCATTTCCGGGGGGATCGCAGAGCGTGCCAAGTTCGTCCCTCAACTCATTGCCAGCTTTTTTCTGGTGGCATTGATCTATCCCACTTTCGAGGGCATCGCCTGGAACGGCCTGTTTGGTATTCAGGACTGGCTGGAGGCGACTTTTGGCGCCACTTTCCACGATTTTGCCGGTTCAGTGGTGGTGCATGCCATGGGCGGTTGGGTAGCGCTGGTGGCAGTGTTGCTGCTGGGCGCTCGCCACGGCCGCTACGGCAAGAATGGCGAGATGTATGGCCATCCTCCCTCCAGTATTCCCTTTCTCGCCCTGGGCGCCTGGATTCTCACCGTGGGTTGGTTCGGCTTCAATGTCATGTCCGCCCAGAGTATCGACGCGGTCAGCGGCCTGGTGGCGGTCAACTCACTGATGGCCATGGTGGGCGGGGTGTTGGCCGCCCTGCTCATGGGCCGCAACGATCCTGGTTTCGTGCACAATGGCCCGCTGGCCGGTTTGGTGGCCATCTGTGCCGGTTCCGATATCATGCATCCCGTGGGCGCTCTGGTGACAGGGGTTGTGGCGGGCGCCCTGTTCGTGTGGAGCTTTACGCTGACCCAGAACCGCTGGAAGATCGATGATGTCTTGGGGGTCTGGCCGCTGCACGGGCTGTGCGGGGTATGGGGCGGCATCGCCGCCGGCATCTTTGGCCAGCAGGCCCTCGGCGGCCTGGGTGGCGTAAGCCTGGGTGCCCAGCTGATCGGTACCACGCTGGGTGTGGTGGTCGCCTTGGTGGGCGGTGCCTTGGTCTATGGTGTGCTCAAGGCGACCCTGGGGCTGCGTCTCAGCCAGCAGCAGGAGTACGAGGGCGCGGATGTGAGTATTCACCGCATCAGTGCCGAATCGCCCTATGGGGATTGAGGCCGCAGGCATCTCCGGCAGAGCAGGGCCTTTGAGGTCCTGCCTTTCTGGGGGGTATTCATATTATGAATCAGGATGTTAACGATTTTTTCTGACGGCCGGGCAGTACCGCTGGCACTGGATCTTTTTCCGCAAAAGGTGTAGCTTTAAGTTTGTCGGGACAATTTTCAGGAGCCAATGGCACACAAGTTATACATCAAGACCTTCGGTTGTCAGATGAATGAATATGATTCCGCCAGGATGGCGGATCTCCTTGGCGAGAGCCACGGGCTGGAGTTGACGGCCCGGCCTGAGGATGCCGATGTGCTCTTGCTGAACACCTGCTCGGTGCGCGAGAAGGCCCAGGAGAAGGTGTTCTCCCAGCTGGGACGCTGGCGCCAGTGGAAACTGCAGCGGCCCGATCTGATCCTTGGCGTGGGGGGCTGTGTCGCCAGTCAGGAGGGCGAGTTGATTCGCAGCCGCGCGCCCTATGTGGATATCGTCTTCGGTCCCCAGACCCTGCACCGTCTTCCTGAGATGCTGGCGGATGTGCGCCGCCGCCGGGCGCCGGTCATCGACATCTCCTTTCCAGAAATCGAAAAGTTCGACCACCTGCCGGCGCCCCGTGCCGAGGGCCCCAAGGCCTTTGTGTCCATCATGGAGGGGTGCAGCAAATACTGCACCTTCTGCGTGGTGCCCTATACGCGGGGCGAAGAGATCAGCCGCCCCTTCGACGATGTGCTCGCCGAGGTGGCGGCGCTGGCCGCCCAGGGAGTGCGCGAGGTGACCCTGCTGGGTCAGAACGTCAATGCCTACCGTGGCGAGTTGGATGACGGCGGTGAGGCCGACCTCGCCTTGCTGATCGAATACGTGGCGGCCATCGAGGGTATCGAGCGCATCCGCTTCACCACCTCCCATCCCCTGGAATTCAGCGACGCCCTGATCCAGGCCTTTGCCGATGTGCCGCAGTTGGCCTCCCATGTGCACCTGCCGGTGCAGTGCGGCTCCGACCGCATCCTGGCGCTCATGAAGCGCGGCCATACAGTCGTGGAGTATAAGTCCATCATCCGCCGCCTGCGCGCCGCGCGCCCCGACATCAGCATCTCCTCGGATTTCATCGTCGGTTTCCCCGGCGAGAGCGAAGCGGATTTCGCCGCCACCCTGTCCCTGGTGGAGGCGCTGGGCTTCGACCATTCCTACAGTTTCATCTACAGCCCCAGGCCCGGCACGCCGGCTGCCGCCATGGCGGACGATGTGCCTTTGGCCGTGAAACAGGAGCGTCTGAGCCGGCTGCAGGCGCTGATCAACCGCCAGGCTGCCGTCTACAGCGCCGCCATGGTGGGCACGGTGCAGCAGGTCCTGGTGGAGGGCCCCTCGCGCAAGTCGGCGCAGCAGCTGACCGGGCGCACCAGCAACAACCGCAGCGTCAATTTCGCGGGTGATGCTGGCCACATAGGCCAGTTCGTGGCTATTGAAATTACTGAAGCCCTCCCCAATTCCCTACGGGGAGTGCTGGCCGGCGCGCCTGTCCAGGCGGACGGTGACCGTGCCGCCAACTGGGAATGATCCCTTGATTTCTTGTGAGGAGCATTAAGCGAATATTTTGAGCGGCCATCCAAAATCCTGTGATCTGGTCCTGGAGCCTGCCGACAATCAGCGGCTGGCCAATCTCTGCGGCCAGTTCGACGAACACCTGCGCCAGATGGAGCGCAGCCTGGGGGTGGAGGTCAACAACCGTGGCAACGCCTTCCGCATCATCGGCGACGCCCGCCCGGTGAAGACTGCCAGCAGACTGTTGCAGCGGCTCTACGCCGAGACAGCCAAAGCCGCCTTGACGCCCGCCCAGGTGCAGCTGTTCCTGCAGTCGGCGGGGGCGGAGAAGGCCGCACCGTCTTCCCCGCAGGATGAGTTGGTGGTGCAGACGCGGCGCGGTCCCATAGCACCGCGCGGCGACAATCAGCGCCAGTACCTGCAGAGCATCATGGATTGCGACATCAATTTCGGTATCGGCCCGGCAGGCACCGGCAAGACCTATCTCGCCGTGGCCTGTGCCGTGCAGGCGCTGGAAAGCGAGACGGTGCGGCGCATTCTGCTGGTGCGGCCCGCAGTGGAGGCCGGCGAGCGCCTGGGTTTCCTGCCCGGCGATATGGCGCAGAAAATCGATCCCTATCTGCGCCCGCTCTATGACGCCCTCTATGAGATGCTCGGCTTCGACCGGGTCGCCAAGCTCATCGAGCGCAACGTCATCGAGGTGGCGCCTCTGGCCTATATGCGCGGGCGCACCCTCAACGAGTCCTTCATCATCCTGGACGAGGCCCAGAACACCACGGTGGAACAGATGAAGATGTTTCTCACCCGCATCGGCTTCGGTTCCACCGTGGTGGTCACCGGCGACATCACCCAGATCGACCTGCCGCGGGAACGGGCCTCGGGCCTGCGCCACGTCATCGAGGTGCTGAAGGACATCGACGGCATCAGCTTCACCTTCTTCCAGGCCCGCGACGTGGTGCGCCATCCTCTGGTGCAGCGCATCGTGGCGGCCTATGACCGCGCCGGCGGCGACAGCCGCCAGGAGCCCCAGCGCTGATTCCCTTCATGGCAGCGACAGTGGACATCCAGTATGCCAGCGGCACGGAACACCCCGTGCCCGCGGAGACGGACATCAGCGCCTGGGTCGAGGCAGCCCTGGCGGGACGCCGTGACAGCGCCCAGCTCACCGTGAGGTTCGTGGGGATCGCGGAGAGCCGTCAGCTCAATGAGACCTACCGCCACAAACGGGGTCCCACCAATGTCCTGTCCTTCTCCTTCGAGGAACCCGAACTGCTGCAGCCGCCACTGCTGGGGGACGTGGTGATCTGCGCTGCCATCGTCGCCGCCGAGGCGCAGGCGCAGGGCAAGGCGCCGGATGCTCACTGGGCCCATATGGTGATCCATGGCGTGCTGCATCTGCTGGGCTACGATCATGAGAACCGCGATGATGCGCGCCTCATGGAGGAAGAGGAAAAAAAGGTGCTGGCCGCCCTGGGCTATGATGACCCCTATGGCGATGAAGACGGCTGCGCCGTGAGGCGTGCAGCTGAGCGCTGCAGCCAAGCTCCAGAATTTGAGGAACAACTGAAACGATGAACGAAAGATGCGACGATCACTCAACTGCCCAGCGTTCCTGGCTGGAGCGCCTGGGCCAGGTCTTGGGCGGGGAGCCGAAGACCCGCCAGGAACTGATCGAGATTCTGCGCGAAGCCCAGCAGCGCCACCTCTTGGATGCCGATGCCCTGGCCATGATAGAGGGTGTGCTGGAGGTCTCGGAGATGCAGGTGCGGGAGATCATGATCCCCCGTTCCCAGATGGTGGTGGTGGAGCGCGATGCCTCCCTGGATGAGATTCTGCCCATCATCACTGAGTCGGCCCACTCCCGTTTCCCGGTGATCGGCGACAACAAGGACGAAGTGGAGGGGATTCTCCTGGCCAAGGACCTGCTGACCTATTTTATCGGCGAGCGGCGCCAGACTTTCAACATGCGCGACATCCTGCGTCCGGCGGTGTTCATTCCCGAGAGCAAGCGCCTCAACGTGCTGCTCAAGGAATTCCGTGCCAGCCGTAATCACATGGCCATCGTGGTGGACGAATACGGTGGCGTTGACGGCCTGGTGACCATCGAGGATGTGCTGGAGCAGATCGTCGGTGAGATCGTCGACGAGCATGATGTGGAGGATGAGATCTACATCATGAAACACAGCGACAGCAATTACACCGTCAAGGCCCTCACACCCATCAGCGATTTCAATGAATATTTCGGTTGCGACATCAGCGACGAGGAATTCGACACCATCGGCGGCTACGTGATGCGTCAGTTCGCCCACCTGCCGCGGCGTGGTGAGAGCATCGATATCGGTCCTTTCCATTTCAAGGTCTTGCATGCCGACAGCCGGCGCATCAATCTGCTGCAACTGACCCTCAAGGCAGCGGGCGAAGTGGCGCAGGAGCCCCCGCGCCGCGCCGCGCCGCAATGACCTGAGCAGGCATGAATCCCGTTCTCCGGATGGTTGGCCGGCAGCGCTGGCCCGGCGATTTGTTGGCGCTGACGGCCGGCCTGCTGCTGCCCTTGGCCTTCGCCCCCTTCGCTCTCCACCCCCTGGCGGTCCTCTCAGTGGCCCTGTTGTTCATCTGCTGGCAGGGCAGTACGCCACGCCGCGCCCTGCTGCGCGGCGCGCTTTTTGGCCTGGGCATGTTCGGCGCCGGGGTGAGTTGGATCTTTGTCAGCATCCATGAATACGGCCATGTGCCATGGGGGCTGTCGGTTCTGCTCACTGTCCTGTTCGTGCTGGTGTTGTCCGTTTTTCCTGCCCTCGCCGGCTGGCTGGCGGTGCGCCTGGAACGTTATTGCCGCGGTCTTTCCCCAGCCCTGGCGCTGGTGTTGATCTATCCTGCGGTCTGGGTGCTGGCGGAATGGGTGCGGGGCTGGTTTCTCACCGGTTTTCCCTGGCTCAATCTGGGTTATAGCCAGATCGATGCACCCCTGGCCGCCTTGGCGCCGCTACTGGGCGTCTATGGCGTGTCCTATTTCACCGCCCTCAGCGGCGCCCTGTTGCTGGCCGCCATGATGCACCGCGGTGGCGTGATCCTGGGGCGTTATCTGGTCGTCCTGGTGGCCTTGTGGGTGGCAGCCGGCTTCCTGTCCAGCATCCACTGGACCCATCCCGCCGGCCCGCCGCTCAAGGTCAGCCTGGTACAGGGCAATATCCCCCAGGATCTCAAATGGCAGCCGGCCATGCGCGAGGCGACGGTGGACCTCTACAGCCGTCTCAGCCGCCGCCACTGGGACAGCGACCTGATCATCTGGCCGGAAACTGCCATGCCCATGTTCTACCGCCAGGCCCAGCCCTACCTGCGGGCGCTGGCGCAGGAGGCCCGCGCCCACCAGACGGAACTGCTGGTGGGGCTGATCTATCAGGACCCGCAGCAGCAGCGCTATTACAACAGCATGGTCAGCGTGGGCGGCAAGACCGCCTTCTATCACAAACAGCATTTGGTGCCTTTTACGGAATACCTGCCCTTTGCCACCGTCCTGGGCAGCGTGGTGGATCTGCTGGATGTGCCCATGTCGGATTTCAGCGCTGGCGCGGCGGCGCAGCCCCCCCTGGAGCTGGCCGGGCAAAAAGTGGCGGTTTCCATCTGCTATGAAGATGCCTTCGGCGAGGAACTCATCCGTGCCCTGCCGGCGGCCACCCTGTTGGTGAACGTCAGCAACGACGCCTGGTTCGCGGGCTCTATCGCCCCCGCCCAGCATTTGCAGATCGCGCGCATGCGCGCCCTGGAGACGGGGCGCTTCCTGCTGCGCGCCACCAATACTGGCATTTCCGCCATCGTTGACCCGCACGGCGACATCGTGGCCGCCTCGCCCCAGTTTAAGGAGTATGTCCTCAGCGCCAGTGTCCTGCCCATGGCTGGCGCCACGCCCTATGTGCGCCTCGGCAATTACCCCGCCGTGCTCGTGCCCGCCCTGCTGCTGGCCGTGCTCGTGGCGTTGGAATGGCGCGCCAAATCCAAGTAATATTGCGGCTCGTCTGCAGAAAAACAGGGCAAAGAGAAAAGGGCAAAGATAAAAGATAGGGAGGGGTTGGCTCGCTGAAACGCAGTCAGGCGTCTTATCGATCCCTTTGCTCTGGTATCTTTTCTCTTTGCCCTGTTTTTTAAGCACCAGGAATCCAGCAAGCATGACAAGTCAGCAAGAACAGCAAGAATACCAGCCCCAGGAGATCGAGAGCGCCGTGCAGCGCGACTGGGAGGCGCGCGCCGTGTTCCGCGCCGTGGAGGATCCCGCGCGCGAGAAATACTATTGCCTGGCCATGTTCCCTTACCCCAGCGGTCGCCTGCACATGGGCCATGTGCGCAACTACACCATCGGCGACGTGATCGCCCGCTATCAGCGCATGCAGGGACGCAACGTGCTGCAGCCCATGGGCTGGGATGCCTTCGGCCTGCCGGCGGAGAATGCCGCCATGAAGCACGGTGTACCGCCGGCCCAGTGGACGCGCGACAACATCGGCTACATGCGCAGCCAACTCAAGCGCCTCGGCTTCGGTTACGACTGGGAGCGCGAGGTGGCTACCTGCGATCCCGATTATTACCGCTGGGAGCAGTGGCTGTTCACCCGCCTCCATGAAAAGGGTATGGTCTACAAGAAGACGGCGCCGGTCAACTGGTGTCCCCACGACCGCACCGTGCTGGCCAACGAGCAGGTGATCGACGGCCGCTGCTGGCGTTGCGACAGTGCAGTGGAGCGGCGCGAGATCCCCCAGTGGTTCATGAAGATCACCGCCTACGCCGACGAACTGCTGGAGGGGTTGGAGCATCTGGAGGAGTGGCCCGAGCAGGTGCGCACCATGCAGCGCAACTGGATCGGCCGCTCCGAGGGCGTGGAACTGGAGTTCGCTATCGCCGGGCAGGCACAGTCGTTGACCGTGTTCACCACGCGGCCCGACACCCTGATGGGCGTCAGCTACCTGGCCCTGGCCCCCGAGCATCCCCTGGCCCTCGAGGCGGCCCGCGGCAATCCGCAGTTGGCGGCCTTCATCGATGAGTGTCGCCACGCCACTACCTCGGAGGCAGATCTGGAGACCATGGAAAAGCGCGGCATGGATACCGGCCTCAAGGTTGTTCATCCCGTGAGCGGCGAAACCGTGCCCCTGTGGGTGGCCAATTTCGTGCTCATGGCTTATGGCACGGGCGCGGTGATGGCGGTGCCGGCCCACGACCAGCGCGACTGGGAATTCGCACGTAAATATGGCCTGCCCGTCAAGCAGGTGATCGCCCCTACAGACGGCGGCGAGATCGACCTGGAGCGCCAGGCCTATACGGAACAGGGCGTGCTGGTGAACTCCGCCCAGTTCAGCGGCCTCACTTCGCAGCAGGCCTGCGCGGCCATTGCCGACTGGCTGGAGCAGCATGGTAAGGGGCGCCGCCGGGTCAACTACCGCCTGCGGGATTGGGGGGTGTCGCGTCAGCGCTACTGGGGTGCGCCCATTCCCATGATCAACTGTCCCGCCTGCGGCAGTGTGCCGGTGCCCGACGAGGAACTGCCGGTGGTGTTGCCCACGGAAGTGACCTTTCCCGAGAGCGGTGGCTCGCCCCTCGAGCACATGCCGGAGTTCGTCAATACCCGCTGTCCACGCTGCGGCGCAGCGGCGCGGCGCGAGACCGACACCTTCGATACCTTCATGGAATCCTCCTGGTACTACGCCCGCTACACCTGCCCCGGCAACCGTGAGGCCATGCTCGACGCGGCGGCCGATTACTGGCTGCCGGTGGACCAGTATATCGGCGGCATCGAACACGCCATTCTGCACCTGCTCTATGCGCGTTTCTTTCACCGCCTGATGCGCGACGAAGGCCTGGTGAAAGGCGACGAGCCCTTCGCCAGACTGCTCACCCAGGGCATGGTGCTCAAGGATGGCGCCAAGATGTCCAAGTCCAAGGGCAACACGGTGGATCCCCAGGCCCTCATCGAGCGCTACGGCGCCGATACGGTGCGCCTGTTCATCATGTTCGCGGCGCCGCCGGAGCAGTCTCTGGAGTGGTCCGACAGTGGGGTGGAGGGCGCGCACCGCTTTCTGAAGCGCCTCTGGGCCTTCGCCCAGGAAAACCAGCCGCAGATCACAGCGGGCATCCGCGGCGAAGGCTGGCAGGATGAGTTCTACGAGCGCCTGGAGCCTGCCCAGCAGGCCTGCCGCCGGGAGGTCCATGAACTGCTGCGCCAAGCCGCCTACGACTTCGGCAAGCACCACTTCAATACCGTGGTCTCCGCCTGCATGAAACTCTTGAAACTGCTGGCGGACCTGCCGGCCGCGACGCAGGCAGGGAAGGGCAGTACCCCATCGGCCGTGGTGCGCAACATGATCTATGCTGAAGGCTTGGGTATTCTGCTGCGCCTGCTGGCGCCCATCGCCCCCCATATCACCCAGCAGCTGTGGCGTGGGCTGGGTTATGGCGAGGATATTCTCGATGCGCCCTGGCCCGAGCCCGATGCGCGGGCTCTGGTGCGCGACACGGTGGAGTTGGTGGTGCAGGTCAACGGCAAGCTGCGCGGCCGTATCACGGTGGCTGCCGATGCACCGCGGGAGGCCGTCGAGGCCGCCGCCCTGGCAGAGCCCAATGTGCGCCGCTTCGTGGAGGGGCAGACGGTGAGAAAGGTCATCGTGGTGCCGGGCCGCCTGGTGAACATCGTGGCGGGCGGCTGAGGGCGGTGATGGCGCGGCGGCAAGGCGCCAGGCTGGCGGCGGGCATCCTACTGCTGCTACTGGCGGGCTGCGGTTATCATCTGCGCGGTTCCCAGGGAAAGATGACGGCCCTGCCGCCCATTCATCTCAGCGGCGACCAGAGCACGCCGCTCTACGGCGCACTGCGCCAGTCCCTGCGGGATGTCGGCACCCCGCTGGTGGCGCGGGAACAGGCGCAGCTGGTGCTGAACCTGCTGGGCGAGAAGCGCGATCGCCGCGTGCTGTCCGTCAGCGGCGCGGCCAAGGTGCAGGAATACGAACTGATCTACAGCGTGGCCTTCGAGGTCGCGGACCGTAGCGGCAAGCCTCTGCTGGCGCGCCAGACCATCCGCAAGGTGCGCGACGTCCGTTTCGACGAGACGGCGGTGAACTCCTTGGTCTCCGAGTCAGAACAGCTGTACGGCGACATGCGCGCGGCTGTGGTGCGCGAGATCATGCGGCGCCTGCAGGCCGCGGCGCGCGATCTGGAGCGGTCGGCGCCGTGAAGCTGAGTGCCCGGCAGCTGCCGCGTCACCTGGAGGGTGGTCTCGCGCCGCTCTATTTCATCAGCGGCGACGAACCCCTCCTGGTCCAGGAGGCTTGCGACTTGGTGCGGCGCCACGCCCGGGAGCAGGGCTGCAGCGAACGCATCGTCATGCACGCCGACAGCGGCTTCGACTGGAACAGCCTGCTCCAGGAGGCCAGCGGCATGTCCCTGTTCGCCGAGCAGCGCCTGCTGGAGCTGCGCCTGCCGGGGGGGCGTCCCGGCGAGGCCGGCGGACGCGTATTGCAGGCCTATGGCGAGCAGCCGCCGCCGGATAACGTGCTACTGATTATCAGCGGCAAGATCGATGCCGCACAGCAGCGCAGCCGCTGGTTCAAGGCCCTGGAGCAGGGCGGCGTGGTGCTGCAGGTCTGGCCTCTTTCGCCCCGCGAACTGCCGGCCTGGATCGAGCAGCGCATGCGTGGCGCAGGCCTGCAGCCGCAACGGGAGGCCCTGCAGCTGTTGGCGGAACGCGTGGAGGGCAACCTGCTGGCGGCGGTGCAGGAGATCGAGAAACTGCGCATGCTCCATGGCACGGGCCCTGTCGGCGTGGACGAAGTCCTGGAGGCGGTGGCCGACAGCGCGCGCTTCGACGTCTTCGCCCTGCTGGACGGCGCCCTGGCCGGCGACGGGCGGCGTACGGCGCGCATCCTCGCAGGCCTGCGCCGCGAAGGCGTGGAACCGGTGCTGGTGCTGTGGGCCCTGGGCCGGGAAATCCGCTCCCTGGCGGCCATGGCCGCCCAGCTGGCAGGGGGGGCGGGCCTGGAACAGGTGCTGGCCCGGCAGCGGGTCTGGGAGAAACGCAAGCCCCTGTTGAGACAGGCGCTGAAGCGCCACGAGCGGGGCGGCTGGCAGCAGTTGCTGCGCCGCGCGGCCCGTCTCGACCGCCTCATCAAGGGGCAGGCGGCGGGCAATGTCTGGGATGAACTGCTACAATTGAGCCTCGAAGTGGCCGGTATTTCAATTCTGGAAGTGAATCCGTGAGGCGCGAGGCGTAAGGAGTGAGGTGAAATTTTTCAGGCCCCGATGTCCGGCGGGATTTTTGCTCCTTACCCCTCACGCCTTACCCCTCATCACTTTCAGGCATTTACCCTGCCTTGATTCAGAACAACGGTGTTTGTGATATGGCGGACCCCGCTTAGGACAACAATATGACAGATATCAAAACTTACATGCAGGGAGTGGGGCAGCGGGCCCGCGCCGCTGCGCGTGACATGGCGCGGGCCACCACGGCGCGCAAGAACGACGCCCTGACGGCCATGGCCGCTGCCCTGGAGGACGACAGCCAGACCCTGGCGGCGGCCAACGAGAAGGATTTGGCGGCAGGGCGCCGCGACGGCCTCAACGAAGCCCTGCTGGACCGCCTGGCTCTCAACGAGGCGCGCATTGCCGCCATGGCCGAAGGGCTGCGCGAGATCGCCAAACTGCCGGACCCGGTGGGGGAGGTGAGCCACATGGCCTATCGTCCTTCCGGTATCCAGGTGGGCCGCATGCGCGTACCCCTGGGGGTGATCGGCATCATCTACGAGTCGCGCCCCAATGTCACCGCCGACGCTGCCGGCCTGTGCCTGAAATCCGGCAATGCCGCCATCCTGCGCGGCGGCTCCGAGGCCATCCACTCCAACCAGGCCATCGCCGCCTGCGTGCGCCGCGCACTGAGTGGCGCCGGCCTGCCGGCGGATGCCGTGCAGGTGGTGGAGGTCACCGACCGCGCGGCGGTGGGGGAGTTGGTGCGCATGAAGGAATACGTGGACATCATCGTGCCCCGTGGCGGCCAGGGCCTAATCGAGCGTGTCAGCCGCGAGGCGCAGGTGCCGGTGATCAAGCACCTCCACGGTGTCTGCCATGTCTATATCGACGAGGGCGCCGACCAGGACAAGGCCATCCAGGTGGCCTTCAACGCCAAGACCCAGCGCTACGGCACCTGCAACACCATGGAGACCCTGCTGGTGGCCCAGGACATCGCGAGCCGGGTGTTGCCTCCACTGGCGCGCATGTACCGCGAGGCGGGCGTGGAACTGCGCGGCTGTGCCGCGGCGCGGGCCATCGAACCCGGCATGAAGGAGGCACTGGAAGAGGACTGGAGCGCAGAGTACCTGGCGCCCATCCTCGCCATCCGCGTGGTGGCGGGGCTGGAGGAGGCCATGGAGCATATCCGCCGCTATGGCTCCGCACACACCGATGCCATCGTCACCGAAGACATCGGGCGGGCGCGGCGCTTCCTGCACGAAGTGGATTCCAGTTCGGTGATGGTGAACGCCTCCACACGCTTCGCCGACGGCTTCGAGTACGGCCTGGGGGCGGAGATCGGCATCAGTACCGACAAGCTGCACGCGCGCGGCCCCGTGGGTCTGGAGGGCCTGACCTCCCAGAAGTTCATCGTCATCGGCGACGGGCATGTCAGACAATAGGTGAAAGATACAAGATACAAGATACAAGGGTTTTATCGCGCTGATCAATGGCGGGTCAGGGCGCTGTCCAGCTTGTATCTTGTATCTTGTATCTTGTATCTGGAGCTATGTTAGGCGTCTTCGGCGGCACCTTCGACCCCGTCCACTACGGTCACCTGCGCATTGCCCTGGAACTGTGCCAGGCACTGGCGCTGGCGGAAGTTCGTTTTCTGCCCTGCCGTGTACCGCCCCACCGCGGTGCACCGGCGGCTACAGCGCAGGACCGCCTCAACATGTTGCGCCTGGCCCTGGAGAGTCAGCGCAATTTCGCCATCGACGAGCGCGAGTTGCGCAGGGAAGGCCCCTCCTACATGGTGGACACCCTGGCCTCCCTGCGCGCGGAGCAGGGCGCACGCCCACTGTGCCTGCTGCTGGGCATGGATGCCTTCAATGCCCTGGACAGCTGGCATCAGTGGCAGCGCCTCATCGAACTGGCCCACCTGGTGGTGGCCTTCCGGCCCGGCGTGGACCGGGAACCGGATGCGGCGGTGGCCGAACTCCTGGCACGGCACCGGGCGCACGAAGCGCGCCAGCTGCGGCGCCAGCCCGCGGGCAGGATCCTGCTGTGCCCGGTCACCCAGCTGGAGATCTCGGCGACCCGCATCCGCTCCGCGGTGAAGCAGGGCAAGAGCCCCCGCTATCTGCTGCCGGAAAAGGTGCTGGAATATATCTGGCGGGAAGGATTGTATCGGGAGTGATGAGTGATGCGTAATGGGTGATGGCCTTGACTGAATCCTTTTCATACACCTTACGCATCACTCATCACTCATTACTCATTACTCGATAAGGTAACCATGAAAGCTGAACAGTTGCAGAAAATCGTAGTGGAGGCCCTGGAGGACCTCAAGGCAGTGGATATCACTGTCCTGGACGTGAGCAATATGACCACGGTGACGGATTATATGGTGATCGCCAGCGGCACCTCGGACCGCCATGTGCGGGCGCTGCTCAACAATGTGGTGGCAGAGGTCAAGAAGCGCGGTGTCCGCCCCCTGGGCGTGGAAGGGGAACAGGATGCCCAGTGGGGGCTGGTGGACCTGGGCGACGTGGTGGTCCATGTCCTGCTGCCCCAGGTGCGTGAATTCTATCAGCTGGAAAAGCTGTGGAGCGTCGATCTGGCCTCGGGCAGCGGCGGCTCCGGCAGCTGAGGCAGCTGCCCTGCGGTGCTTATCCATCTCATTGCCGTCGGCCGCAAGCCGCCGTCCTGGGTGGCCGAGGGTTTCCGTGAATATGCCCGGCGCCTGCCCCGCGAGTGCGCCCTGCAGCTGACGGAGATACCCGCCGGGCGGCGCCACAAGGGTGTGGATGTGGCCTCCCTGGTGGCACAGGAGGGGGAGCGCATGCTGCGCGCGGTGCCGGCGGGTGCCTTGCTCATCGCCCTGGATGAAGGGGGCGATGAATGGACCACCCGCCAGCTGGCCGGACGCCTGGCCGCCTGGCAGATGGAGGGGCATACTGTCGCCCTGCTGGTGGGCGGCCCCGATGGCCTGGCGCCGGCCTGTCTGGCGCGCGCCGGCCAGGTCTGGTCATTGTCGCGGCTCACCCTGCCCCATCCTCTGGTGCGGGTGCTGGTGGCGGAACAGCTCTACCGCGCCTGGAGCCTCAATGCAGGGCATCCCTATCATCGGGATTGAGGGGGGGTGATGCCGTGGTCAGAGTGATGGG